>JBEBXQ010000001.1:0-123936 GCA_040391535.1 Telluribacter sp.
TCGCCTGATGAACGATAAGGACGGCTGTCGTCTTTTCTGTCAAATCCGCGCGAGCGGCTGTCTGTTGCTGGTTTTACACCAAAAACTTTCCCTGGTTTTGAAAAATCAGGTTTGCCGGAATGTCTCGTTGGGCTTCCTCCCGCTTCCTTCCGGAAATCACGGCGCTCATTTTCAGGCCCCCGGTCGGCGGTACGCCCCTTCTCTCCGAATTTCCCCTTACCCAAAGACCGGTCATTTCCAGATTTCGGCGGTTTGTTATTGTTTCGCATAGTTTGTAATGCAGTGCAATCGCTAAAAATTATAATTGATTAGATTTTAATACTTTTCATTAAAATCAAGCAACAAATGTACCGCTTTATTTGCAAAATTTTCAGACTGTGGTATAACAACTTAAAACATAATTCGTATCTTACATAGTGCATTCTGAATCAGAAATGTTGAATGCAAATTTTAAAGTGCCTTTCAATCCGGTATACCCATGAAAATAAACAATCAAAATAATCCGGTTCAAAATCCGGCATCTATCATTCGCTTACCTATATTACTCAGCATTACTCTGGTTGCCGGCATCTTAATAGGTACTGGTTTTTTTAGTGGCAATAAATCAACATCTGATATCTCCAAAAGCCTTTCCAAATACAGGGAAGTATTAATGCTTGTGGAAAATAACTATGTTGACAGCGTTAATACGCAGGAACTGGTTGATTATTCTATTTCCAAAATGCTGGAAAAACTGGATCCGCATACGGTTTATTTTAATACAGAAGAAGCAACGGCTGCACGTTCGCAACTGGAGTCAGGCTTTGATGGTATTGGTATTGAATTCAATATTTTTCAGGATACAGTATACGTGGTCACCCCGTTAAGTGGCGGGCCGTCTGAATCTGCCGGGATTCAGAGTGGCGATAAGCTTATTCTGGTTAATAAAGAACCCCTTTCAGGCCCTGGCACCAGTAATAATAAAGTTTATAAAATGCTGAGAGGAAAAAGAGGAACAGAGGTGACCTTAACCGTAAGCCGCACCGGTACTCCTGAACCCATCGAGTTTATCCTTAAACGCGACCGTATCCCGACCTATTCGATTGAAGCAGCCTATGTTGATAACGCCGGTATCGGGTACATAAAAGTAAGCCGGTTCTCTGAAACGACTTATGATGAATTTAAAGCCGCCCTGAAATCCCTGAATGAAAACGGTATGCAGAAGCTCATTCTGGATCTGAGAGGTAATCCTGGTGGTTATATGGACAGAGCTACCAGCATGGCTGATGAACTTATTGCTGGTGACCGGTTGCTCGTTTATACCAAAGGAAAAGAGAAACGCTTTGACCGGGAAACCAAAGCCAGGCTTGACGGGGCATTTGAAACCGGTCCGGTTGTGGTACTGGTTGATGAAGGAAGTGCCTCCGCATCAGAAATTGTGGCTGGTGCATTACAGGATCATGACCGGGCGCTTATTGTCGGGCGACGCACTTTTGGTAAAGGGCTGGTACAGATGCCGGTAAAACTTTCTGACGATTCTGAACTAAGGTTAACCATTTCAAGGTATTATACACCCAGTGGCAGAAGTATTCAGAAACCATACGAGTCAGGAAAATCTGATGAATATGAAAGTGATCTGAAAAAACGCTACGATCATGGCGAATTTTTCAACAGCGACAGTATCAGGTTTGACCCGGAGCTTCAGTATAAAACCCACGGCGGACGAATTGTATATGGTGGCGGGGGTATTATGCCGGATGTTTTTGTGGCACGTGACACCACTACTTCCAGTAAATACCTGTATGAACTTTATGCCAAAAATATCATCAGAGAATATGCTGCACGATTTGCAGCTGAAAACAGTAAGAAATTTGAGAATCAGCCGTTTGAAGAATACCTTAAGCACTTTGAAGTAAATGACCAGATGATTTCAGAATTGGTTAAAGATGCCACTAAAGTGGGCATTGAACCCAATGCTAAAGAGCTGGAGCGATCAAAACCGGTTATTAATACCCAGATTAAAGCTTTGGTAGGCCGTTATATATGGGGCAAAACCCGTAAAACACATTTTAACAATGAGGCTTATCAGGTATTGAACCAGACCGACCCGATCGTAAAGGAAGCGCTGAAACAATTTCAGAATGCGGAAGCACTCGAAAAAGGAGAGTTACAGTCAGTCAAGCTGATCGAAAATAAATAGAGAAATCATTTCAAATATAAAGGCCCGGTAAAATCGCAGAAATGCTTTTACCGGGCCTTTGTCTATAGCTCAGATCACTGTGATTATTTCAGTTGTTTCCGCTCTTTTTTATTGAAGTGATATACCAACCCGAAATGACTTTTCAACACACCACTTTCAATATTTTTCTTTACAAAAGGATTCAGTTCAAGTGCAAGCTGAAGATTTCTAAGCTGAGGTAACGGGGCGATCCTGGCACCAAAATTTACGGAATATCCGTCTACAGTGATTACATTGGCGGCATCATCTGCAATTTTGTGAAGCGGGTTCAGCCGAACCCCGCCTCCCAGATACAATTGTACAACTTCGCCTCTTTTCAGATTCACCATCGGTAAAATATCCACACTCAGGCTACTGAACAATGAATTGGTTTGCAGCCTGGTATCCAGCCAGAGCACATTCCGGGGATTTGTACTCACTCCCAGCAAACTACTCCAGGGATAGTAAGCAACAGAGGCCTGTGAAAAACAATCACCGGCCTTCAGCAACAATAATAATGCAAGAAATCTGACAGTCCGTTTCACGCAGCAATCAGATTATCTTCCAAGCATTTTACCCATTTTGCCCCCTGCCTGCATCGTATTCATTTTTTTCATCATTTTACGCATCTGGTCAAACTGCTTCAGGAGGTTATTTACCTGTTGCACCGAAGTGCCGCTACCCAATGCAATTCTTTTCTTTCTGCTCATATCAATGGTATCAGGTAAAGCACGCTCTTTCGGTGTCATTGATTGAATAATAGCTTCAACCGGACGAAAAGAATCATTATCAATATCAAGATCTTTCACTGCATTTCCCATACCCGGTATCATGCCCAAAAGATCCTTTACATTACCCATTTTCTTAATCTGCTGCAGCTGGCCCAGAAAATCATCCAGATCAAACTTATTCTGACGCATTTTGGCGTTCAGCCGCTTGGCTTCATCTTCATCAAAAGCCTGCTGAGCTCTTTCCACCAGTGAAATAACGTCACCCATTCCAAGGATCCGGCTTGCCATCCTGTCAGGGTGGAAAGTATCCAGAGCATCCATTTTCTCCCCGGTACTGATAAACTTGATCGGTTTATCAACCACCTGGCGAATAGATAAAGCAGCCCCGCCACGTGAGTCACCGTCCAGTTTGGTCAGTACTACGCCGTCAAAATTCAGTCTTTCATTAAAGGTTTTAGCAGTATTAACGGCATCCTGCCCGGTCATGGAATCGACAACGAAAAGAATTTCAGAAGGATTAAGTGCTTTCTTAATATCTTCTACCTCCTGCATCATCACTTCATCCACTGCCAGCCGGCCGGCCGTATCGACGATGACTACCTTTTTATTATTCTTTTTTGCATGTGCCAATGCACTTTTTGCAATTTCAACAGCATTTTTATTTTCCGGCTCCGCATATACCTCTACTCCGGTCTGCTCGCCCAGTACCTGTAGCTGATCAATCGCAGCAGGGCGATAAATATCGCAGGCAACCAGTAGCACATTGCGCCCCTGTTTTTTCAGCAGTGTCGCCAGTTTTCCTGAAAACGTAGTTTTACCTGACCCTTGTAAACCTGCGATCAGAATAACGGCCGGCTCCCCTTTCAGGTTGATACTTTCTACATGACCGCCCATCAGCTCAGTCAGCTCCTCCTGCACAATCTTGACAAACATCTGTCCGGGCTCAACCGAAATCAGAATTTTCCTGTCGATAGCTTTTTCCCGGATCCTGTCCGTAATATCTTTAGCGACTTTGAAGTTTACGTCAGCATCCACGAGGGCACGTCTGACCTCTTTCGTCGTTGCGGCAACATTAATATCAGAAATCCGGTCTTTCCCCTTCAGGGTACGGAAAGCATTATTGAGTTTATCCTGTAAGCTCTCAAACATAAAATATAGGCTTGATAAATTTCGGGCGAAGTTACAAATAAATCAGGTAGCACGAATAGTTTTCCTTAACAAACCCTCCAGAGCAATTATATCCACACAAAAAATGCTCCTTATTGATTCTAATAATTTTTCTATATTTGGGGGCAAAACAATATGCACCCGTATCTGCCGTTAAACTTGAGACATTGCAAGCTAGGCATTTAGTTGTTGTGTAAATAAATTAAACATAAAACCCCTTTATATTTTCCACATGATGCTTCTTCAAGCACTTTCTGATTCCACTCTGGCAGCCGGTTCGGCTGATCAGGGTTTGACCCTTATTGGTTTATTATCTAAAGGAGGTTGGGTAATGCTGCCACTGGGTTTTCTTTTTGTAGCCACTCTTGCCATTATTATTGAACGCTATCTTGGCATAAAGGCTAATGCAAAAATCGACACACAATTTGTTGATAATCTGAAGGACTTTATAGAACAAGGCAATCTCAAATCAGCGGAATCGATGTGCCGCAATCAGAAGAGCGCGGTGGGGAAAGTACTCGAAAAAGCTATTTCCCGGATCGGCTATCCGATTAAGGAAATTGAAAGTACCATTGAAAACAGCAGCCAGATTGAGATACAGCGTCTGGAATCCAATCTGCCTTATCTCGGGGTTATTGCGGGTATTGCTCCTATGTTAGGATTTGTGGGTACCATTTCAGGGATTATCCGTATTTTCTATGACATTTCGTTGTCTAACGATTTCGACATCAGTACGATTGCCGGAGGGATGTACGAAAAAATGATTACATCCGGAACGGGCCTGATCATCGGTCTGATCGCCTATGCAGGCTATCACCTGCTGAATATGAAAATTGACAGGTTTACCCTGAAGTTACAGGTTGCTATTTCCGACTTCCTGGACGTGCTTCATAAGCCGGTGACTTCCAAATAATCAAAATATAAACCTGAGCCGGAGTTTATCTGCCCAATAACAGATGTCCGGCATTTCCCGATATACAAATGAAAATCCGTCGCAAAGGTCGTTTTGCACCTGAAGTGTTTACGCACTCGCTGAACGACATTATGTTTTTCCTGTTACTGTTCTTTTTGATCATTTCAACAATGGCCAATCCCAATGTGATCAAACTGATGCTTCCACAGGCTGACGCGTCACAGAGGGTTTATAAAAAACAGATAACACTTTCAGTAGATGAGTCAAAGAAGTATTTTATAGATAAGCAGGAGATACCTGAAAATCTTCTTGAGAATGAGCTGAACAGTACATTTGCCAATATAGAAGACCGAACAGTCGTACTGCGGGTAGACAAGACACTGGCGGTTCAGGATCTGGTGGATATTCTGGAAATAGGAGCCAAACTGAACATAAAAATGGTGATGGCTACGGCACGGTAAGTCTTTGGTTATAAAGGCCAAAAATAATTATAAGTGAAATTTGTTCACAAAGTATAAAAACTCTATATTTGCACTCCCATTTTAGTGGGGAGTGCATTTTTTATGGTGCAAAATATTGAAATTCAATTAAAAACAACTAGTTATTCGTGGATACGTTAAGCTACAAAACCATCTCGGCGAATAAGAACACAGTACACAAGGAGTGGGTTGTTGTTGATGCTAATGGCGCAGTGCTAGGTCGTTTGGCCAGCGAAGTTGCCAAGATCATCCGTGGCAAGCACAAGACCAACTACACCCCTCACGTAGACTGTGGAGATAACGTAATTGTTATCAACGCCGATAAAGTGAAACTTACGGGCAATAAACTGAGAGACAAGGTTTATGTCCGTCATACCGGCCATCCGGGAGGACAGCGTTTTCAAACTCCTCGTGAGGTATTGGAAAAACACCCGCACAGGGTTATTGAAAGAGCGGTAAAGGGTATGCTTCCCAAGAATCGTCTTGGAAGACAATTGTTCACCAACCTGTTTGTTTATGCAGGAACTGAACATCCGCATGTTGCTCAGCAACCCAAAGAAATCAATTTGTAAGCCGTTGAATCAGAACTGATGGAAGTTATCAACACAATAGGAAGAAGAAAAACCGCTGTTGCGCGTATTTATCTGACCCCAGGCAAAGGTGATATTCAAGTAAATGGAAAAGACTATAAAGCCTATTTCCCTTTTGAAGTACACCAGATTATTCTTCAGCAACCATTTGCTACTATTAACGCCCTTGAAAGTTTTGATGTTAAAGTCAACGTCAAAGGTGGTGGTATTACAGGTCAGGCTGAAGCTGTAAGAATGGCTGTTTCTCGCGCACTGACTCAATCAGACAGCGAATTACGTCCGGCATTGAAGAAAGAAGGATTTCTTACCCGTGATTCCCGCATGGTTGAACGGAAGAAACCAGGTCGCCGGAAAGCTCGTCGGAAATTCCAGTTCTCGAAACGTTAATATTATTTTCGTTTCGGTTGCAGGGGCATTCATTGCAGCGAATACCTTATTACAGTTATGGTCCAGACAATACTTATCGTGCCCGATGTATTGTGCTGCCAAGAAAATCAAATTTTTAAAATCTAGCTAAATGGCACAGGTAGAATATAAAGACCTATTAAATGCAGGAGTGCATTTTGGTCACCTTACCCGTAAATGGGATCCCCGGATGGCACCGTATATTTTCATGGAAAAGAACGGCATCCATATCATTGACCTCAACAAAACCTCAGGCTGCCTTGATCAGGCATCAACAGCTCTCAAAGGTATTGTACGCTCAGGTCGCAAAATTATGTTTGTAGCCACCAAAAAGCAGGCACAGGAAATTGTTAGCGAAGAAGCCAAACGCCTGAAAATGCCTTACGTTACAGAACGTTGGCTGGGTGGTATGCTAACTAACTTCGGAACAATCCGTAAATCATTGAAAAAGCTCCAGAGTCTGGACAAAATGCTGAAAGATGAAACTACGGTTAAAAATATAGCAAAAAGAGAACGCCTCATGCTCGGTCGCGAAAAAGACAAGCTGGAGAAGGTGTTAGGGGGTGTAGCTGACCTTACCCGTCTACCTGCCGCTCTTTTTATCGTTGACGTAAAAAGAGAGCATATTGCGGTTTCTGAAGCAAAACGTTTGGGTATTCCTGTATTCGCTATCTGCGATACAAACTCTAATCCTGAAGCAGTGGATTTCCCTATTCCGGGTAATGATGATGCCTACAAATCTATTTCTCTGATTACACTGGCCATCGGTAAAGCCATTGAAGAAGGATTAATGGAGCGTAAACAAGATAAAGACGAACAACGCTTAAGCGAAGAAGAAGAAGCTAAACGCTCGGTAGATACCGGTGAAGCTGCTGCTCCGGCTGCTGAAGCGCAGGCAGAAGTTGAAGGTGCTGCTTCCAGCGAAGAATAGGCCCCAATTCCGTCTGCTGTTCGGGAAATCTGACAGCGTTTCAAGATAAGATACCGATAGCCCATAGCATCACGCTACGGGCTATTCTTTTAAAAGAGCTTATGCGGCTCTTCATTACTTTAAATCAACATATAACAATTTTCAAATACAACTATGGCTATTACCGCTCAAGATGTAAATAAACTGCGCCAAATGACAGGTGCCGGTATGATGGACTGTAAAAAAGCCCTTACCGAAGCTGATGGCGATTTTGAAAAAGCAGTAGACATTCTTCGTAAACAAGGACAAAAAGTAGCTGCAAAACGTGCAGAAAACGAAACTTCAGAAGGTGTTATTCTGGTAAATATCAGCGAAGACAGCAGCAATGGTAAACTTGTTGCACTGGCTTGCGAAACGGAACCCGTTTCCAATGTAGCAGATTTCAAAGAACTGGCACAATCCATTCTGGATGCTGCTATCTCTTCTGATGCTGCTGACAAAGCCGCCCTTTTGAATGTAACATTAGCCGACGGCCGTACTGTAAGTGAAATGATTACCGAACTGGTAGGTAAGCTGGGTGAAAAACTGGATATCATTGCCTATGAAAATGTATCTGCTGAGAAAGTAGTTCCTTACATCCATTCAAATGGAAAACTTGGCGTACTGGTTGCCTTCCAGGGTGCCGATGGCGTTGACGTGGCTGAAGTCGGAAAAGACGTTGCTATGCAGATTGCTGCCATGAAACCAGTAGCTGTTGATAAAGACCAGGTAGATGCTGCAACGGTTGAAAGAGAAATTGAAATAGGTAAAGAACAGGCAAGAGCAGAAGGAAAACCAGAAGCAATGCTTGAAAAAATTGCTCAGGGGAAATTGAATAAATTCTATAAAGACAATACCCTCCTGAATCAGGAGTTTATCAAAGACCCGTCATTGACTATTCGTCAATTGCTCGAAAAAACAGCTAAAGGCCTGACAGTTTCTGCATTTAACCGTATCTCAATCGGAGCATAATACTGCTGAAAAAGCTAAAATAAAAAATGCCTTGTAAGTGAATTACAAGGCGTTTTTTATTACATTTAATTTCAAACAAAAAAAGCTCCTTTTCTGTTACTTTTTGCAACTATGAGGGTCAAAACAGCAAGATTACATTCATTCGATTTACACACAGACGAAGAACTTGTTCGATATTACATAGACAATCAGGATAACCGATACTTTGAGACTTTATATGAAAGATACTCCCAGAAAGTCTACCAGAAATGTATCTCTCTTGTAAAGGAAAGTGCTGTAGCAGAAGATCTGACACATGATATCTTCTTTAAGGTCATTACAAAACTGAGCACATTTAAAGAAGATTCAAAATTTTCCACCTGGCTGTACTCAATTACCTACAATCAGTGTATGGATCAGCTGAGGGTAATTAAGAAAAGAGGTGAGAATAATATAGATGACCACTTCGACCACGCAGACAGTAATGCCCCTGATCTGGATGCCATCTTTGATGGTGGTGATATTGAAATTAAGCGTTTGAAAAAAGCAATGGATCAACTCAATGCGGAAGAAAAAGGCGTTCTGATGATGAAATATCAGGATGATCTGAGCATCAAGGAAATTGCTAATATTTTCAAAGCTACAGAAAGTGCTGTAAAAATGAGATTACTCAGATCGCGCGAAAAGTTGAAAAAAAGCTACATGGATCTGATCGTATTTGTAGGATTATTATTAGTAAAACTGGCTGAAATTATTAAATACCTGATAAACTAATGGAAGGATCAAAATCAATTTTCGAAAAACTTCAGACAGATGAAAAAGTACCGGAATATCTGAAAGAAGCACTGATCTCTGAAATAGATATGATCCGTGATACCATGGATATTGTTTCCCTGTTCACAGAAACCTTATTCTCTTCTGTAGTTGACCTCACTTCTCCGGAAGAACCTGTTATTGATTAAATTCAAACCACTATTACACTCAAAACTCGTACATTCCATGAACCAACTACCCGGAATTACCCAGATTATCCTTGATACTTTCTCCTCACTTATTAATCATGCCATTGATTTTTTCCCAAGACTTATCTATTGCATTCTTATACTTCTGATCGGCTATTTTATTGCTAAGTCGATTTCAGTGATTGTTAAGAAAATTCTTGAGAAAGTCGGATTCAACAGAATTGGAGACCGTTTAAATAAAATCAGCGTTATCCAGAAATTAAGAACTGATATCAGGCTCAGTGATATTGTTGCCACGCTTATTTATTACTTCATTTTACTTATATTTTTACCAATAGCGACAGAAACACTTGGTATTGATGCGATTACCAATATGGTTCTGAATCTTGTTAACTATATTCCGAAATTCATAGCCGCAGTGATTATGCTGCAAGTCGGACTTATTATATCTGACTCTCTGAAAGGCTGGATCATCACTCTTTGCCAGTCTTTTAATATTCCGGCAGCAAAGATGATCGGAAATATTGTTTTCGCTTTCTTCCTGATTATTACCCTGCTCAGCTCTCTGAGCCAGATCGGCATTAATACCGAATTACTTGAATCCAGTTTTATTTTGATTCTTGGTGGCATCATCACCGCATTTGCCATCGGGTATGGGTTTGCTTCCCGTGATGTACTGTCTAACCTGATCTCCTCGTTTTACACAAGACAAAAATATAAAGTAGGCCAGGTAATCAAAATCAGGGATACAAAAGGTGTTATTGTCAAAGTTGATAAATTATCTTTATCAATTGAAAATGATAAAAGTATTATCAATATCCCGTTAAAAGACTTTCAGACCAATCAGGTTGAAATATTTACGACAGAAGAAGGATGAAGGATTCCCACTAAATTATAACATATGAAAGCTATCAAAATTTTTTCACTGATTTTCTCAACAGCGGTCTTATTAAACTCGCAGACTTTACTGGCTCAGGATAATGTAGCTGATACGACAGTGCCGGTGGATACTTCCTGGAAAACCAAAGCCGAGTTTGGGGTCAATGTCAATCAAGGGTCATTCAGCTCCAACTGGACTAACGGTGGAGTGAATTCCATTGCGCTGGGTTTATTATTTAATGGTCTCGCTGCTTACGAAAAAGGAAAAAACAGCTGGAGAAATGATCTTCAGACTCAGTTTGGAATTGTTTCTACTGAAGATTTGGGTAGACGAAAGAACATTGACCGGATTTTCTTTGACTCAAAATATGGCTATAAAATTACTTCTAAATGGAGTTTTATCGGAAACGTCAACTTTCAGACACAGTTTGCCAAAGGTTTCAATTACGAAACAGACGCGGATGGTAATACAATTTCTAAAAAACAGTCAGGCTTTTTTGCCCCGGCCTATCTTACAGAATCCATAGGTTTTGAATATAAACCTGTAGACTACTTCTATATTACTTTTGCACCGGGAGCCGTACGCCAGACTTTTGTGACAGACACCACTTTGTACATAAATACTCCTGATCAGTTGAATTATGGTGTCCCGATCCATAAAAAAATCCGGAATGAAGTTGCCCTCATGCAGGTTGTGGCTAATTTTGATAAGGATATTGCCAAAGATGTCAACCTGAAATTCCGTTACCAGGGGTTCGCCAATATCAAGACGCTCGATGCCATTGACCACCGTCTGGATGCCAGTATTACGGCCAAAGTGAACAGGTTTGTCAATGTCAATCTGGGTGTGATAGCAATATTCGACAAGGATCAGGATTCAAGTGTACAGTTTGCTCAATCTTTAGCCCTAGGTTTTCTTTACACGTTTTAATATATTTCGTCAATCTTATTTCATTTGTTAATAAAATATTTTGACAAACCTATGCTAAAAGAATTCAAAACTTTCATTGCTCAGGGAAATGTCCTTGACCTTGCTGTCGGTGTGGTAATTGGTGCTGCATTCGGAAAAATCACGACCTCACTGGTTGATGACATCATCAATCCGGTTCTCGGTTTGCTTATCGGAGGTGTAAACTTTGATGAACTAAAGATTGTCCTGAAGGAAGCTATTGGAGACGATCCGGAAGTAGCCATCCGTTACGGCAATTTTCTGAATGTATTAATTCAGTTCCTGGTTATTGCATGGGTAATATTCCTGGTTGTCAAGGCCGCCAACAGGGCCAGGCTTAGCAGTAGTTTAGAAAAGGATGCTTAGTAATTTAGAAAAGTAATCAGAAAATATCTGGTTCTGAAAAGGGTAATCAAACGGTTACCCTTTTTTTATTTTCACAATTCCAATAGTACTGAAATTGTAAGAAGATACATCAGAAACAGGATTTAAGAAGTTTCAAAAGTAAATCCAATAATTAAATCCATATAAAGTTTAATAGATATATATAAAATTCGAAATTTGCTTTTCAGAAATCAATCCAAATTGCTTTACTATTGAAAAAGCTTATCATTCTGGGCGGTGGTGAAAGTGGGACGGGCGCCGCCATTCTAGGAAAATTAAAAGGTTTTGATGTTTTTCTGTCTGACAAGGGAAAACTAAAAGATATATATCGAAAGGAATTGATGGATCATCAGATCCCTTTCGAAGAAAACGGACACTCTCATAGCAGGATCTTGTCCGCTGACGAAATTATCAAGAGTCCTGGCATTTCTGATCAAACCCCTCTGATTCAGGAAATCATGAGCCGGAACATTCCCGTCATTTCGGAAATTGAACTGGCATCACGCTATACGAATGCCAGGTTGGTTGGTATTACCGGCAGTAACGGTAAAACTACCACAACCCTGCTGACTTATCATCTTCTGAAAAATGCGGGATTGAATGTAGGATTAGCGGGAAATATCGGCGAAAGCTTTGCGAGACAGGTAGCTCAGCATGACAAAGATTATTATGTGCTGGAACTGAGTAGTTTTCAGTTAGATAATATGTATGATTTTCATGCGCATATTGCTGTCCTTCTGAATATTACCCCAGACCACCTTGACCGCTACGGCTATTCGTTTGATAATTATAAAAATGCCAAATTCCGTATCTGTCAGAATCAGACCAAAGATGATTTTTTTATTTATTATCAGGAAAGTCAGCCTATTCTCACATCGGTTGATGAGTTTTCCAAATACGCGGCCCGCATTCCTGTTTCCCTGTCCATTCCTGAATCCGAAAAAAGCGGAATTTATACATCCGGCGAGGATCTGATCTTTTCACTAGCCGGCTCACAGTTAAGATTAACCGCCGATGAGCAGCCTTTAAGAGGTCCTCATAACAAGATTAACACCATGACAGCTGTCGCCGTGGCACTCCTTACCGGGATCAGTGGAGATCAGATTAAAGCGGCTCTGAGAAGCTTTCAGAATGCTCCTCACAGGCTTGAACCTGTCGCCAGTATTGCAGGCGTCGATTACATAAACGATTCAAAGGCTACCAACGTAGATTCGGTGTATTATGCGCTGGGAAGTTTTAACAATCCGGTAATTTTAATTCTGGGCGGAGTGGATAAAGGCAACGATTACAGTCAGATTGATCGGCTGGTATCAGAAAAAGTGAAGGGAATTATTGCAATGGGAAAAGATAACAGCAAAATTGAAAAACATTTTCAGAAAAGCGGAAAACTATTCTCATCTGTTGACAATTTAAAGGCCGCAGTGCAGACTGCAGCCGGGTGGGCGGAAGCTGGTGATATCGTACTTCTTTCACCAGCCTGCGCCAGTTTTGATCTTTTCAGCAATTATGAAGACCGTGGTGAGCAGTTTAAAGCCGAAGTTTACAAATTACAGACCTATTAATAATTACTACTGATGAAGTCTCCGCAATTAATGAAAGATTCCTGGTTGGGGCAAAATATGAAGGGAGATCCTATTCTCTGGTTTGTATCCTTTCTGCTACTCATGGCCAGTGTAATTGTTGTATATAGTGCCAGTGTCAAGGATGCATATAGTCTGATGCAGGGAAATACCGATTATTTCCTCATCAAACACGGCCTTATGTGTATTGCAGGCTTTGCAGCCATGCTGGCGGTTCACCGGATCCCGTATTATAGATTTGCGCGTTACTCCCGCATTGCGGTCTGGTTTTGTGTAGTATTACTGGTTTTTACCATGTTTAACGGAAAATCAGTTAACGATGCTTCCCGCTGGCTGGAGATTCCTGTTATCAATCAACGTTTCCAACCTTCGGAAATCGCAAAAATTGTCCTGATAACCCATTTATCACTCATTCTGGCCCGGCATATTAAAAGTGACTGGAAAGATAAAAAGATGCTGACGGAACCTATGATTGTAGTAGGTGTTGTCTGCGGATTAATTTCTGACAACAATATATCAACCTGCCTTTTGCTGGGTACGGTATGTTTCCTGCTGATGTTTGTAGGAAAAGTACCGGTAAAATACCTGGCAATTGCCGGTTTGGCATCTGTTTTAGTCCTTGCCATACTTGTCCAGTTTAAAGGATCAGGAAGGTCGGGGACGGCCGTGAGCCGCATGTCTACTTACTTTAATAAAGACACTGTCGATTACCAGTCCATGCAGTCCTATATGGCGATGGCACGGGGCGGGCTCACGGGTGTGGGTACTTCCAAAAGTGTACACCGAAGGTTTTTACCGGAACCTCAGAAAGATTTCATCTATGCAGTACTGGTCGAAGAATACGGCACATTTGCAGGACTGGGATTATTGTCATTGTATATCATCATACTGATCAGGGGCCTTCAGGCCATAGACAAAACCAAGCGGCCATTTGGCGGTTTATTATCCGCCGGGCTCACTTTCAGCATTGTCATTCAGGCGCTTAGTGCCATGGCTGTTACAGTGGGTTTATTTCCCGTCACAGGACAAACACTCCCCTTTTTCAGTCAGGGGGGCACTTCGATCATCTTAACAGGTATAGCAATGGGAATGATCATCAGTGTAAGTCGCGGGGACCTTGAAGAAAAAAATATTTAAAGAATGGCAAAGCGAATTATTATCAGTGGAGGTGGAACAGGTGGTCATATTTATCCTGCGATTGCCATTGCCAACGCATTAAAAGAAGCGGATCCTGAAACAGAGATTCTGTTTGTAGGAGCAGAAGGGAAAATGGAAATGGAAAAGGTGCCGAAAGCAGGCTATCAGATTGTCGGCCTGCCAGTCATCGGACTGAGCCGGAAGTTTTCGCTGCAACTTTTGCTGTTTCCCTTCAAGCTGGTCCGGAGTTTATTAAAAGCACGTGCTGTTCTGAAAGATTTCAGGCCGGATGTAGCTGTGGGAGTAGGAGGATTTGCAAGTGGTCCGCTACTGATGATGGCACGCTTAGCCCGAATTCCCTATGTGTTACAGGAACAAAATTCATACGCCGGTATTACCAATAAACTATTATCAAAAAATGCAGTCCGGATCTGTGTAGCCTATCCTGGTATGGAGGCATTTTTTCCTGCAGGTAAATTACTGTTAACTGGTAACCCGGTCAGGAAAGACATACTCGACATTGAACATAAAAAGGAAGAGGCGCTCCGTTTTTTCGGACTATCCTCTTCAATCAAAACCCTCTTTGTCATGGGCGGAAGCCTTGGTGCAAAATCCATCAACGAAGCATTAATCAAAAGCTTGCCCAGGCTTATCAAAAACGGCTATCAGATCATATGGCAAACCGGCAGGGATTATTATCCACAGGCCGTTGAAGCGATTCAGGCGTTTCCGAAGGAAAGGATAAAAGTTTATGAATTTTTATACAAAATGGATCTGGCGTATGCGGCGGCTGATATCGTTGTATCACGGGCAGGAGCATTGTCTGTATCTGAACTTTGTCTGGTAAAGAAACCCGCTATCCTGGTCCCCTATCCACACGCTGCGGAAGACCACCAGACCCGGAATGCACAGGCCCTAGCTGATCACAATGCCGCTGTTTTATTACCGGATAATAAACTAACGGATCTATTTGCAGAAGAAGTTATCGGATTATTCGAAAATGCAAAAAAACAATCCGAACTTCGTCACCAGATTGCCTTACTGGCAAGACCGGAAGCTGCTCAGCAGATTGCGCAGGAGATTTTGAAGGTAACTTTCAAATAAATCACTGTTCCTTAACGTAATAAATAAAGCACTATTAACAATACAGGGCAAAATGTCGGAATTATTTAAGTGGAAGAATATTTTTTTTGTTGGAATCGGTGGTATTGGAATGAGCGCACTTGCACGCTGGTTCCGGGTAAATGGATTTGCAGTGGCCGGTTACGACAAAACCCCTACTCCGCTGACTTTATTACTGGAGGAAGAAGGGTGCCGGATCCATTATGAAGATCAGATTGATCTTATTCCCGAAGCATTCAGGGATCCCACATCCACACTGGTCGTTTTTACACCGGCTATTCCTGCCAGTCACTCTGAACTTCAGTATTTCAGAACACAGGATTTCCAGCTCTTTAAAAGATCTCAGATCTTAGGGCAAATAGCTGATACCATGCTAACTGCGGCAGTAGCCGGCACACATGGCAAAACGACTACCTCGTCTATGCTGGCTCATATCTTCCGGTTCAGTCAGGTAAATTGTGCTGCTTTTCTGGGGGGTATCACTCAGAATTACGGAACCAATTTTTTATTAAACGAACCCACAGATCACCTCCATGAAGTCAAATGTGTAGTAGAGGCCGATGAATTTGACCGTTCGTTTCTGACTCTATACCCCGAAATGGCCATTGTAACCTCCACTGATGCAGACCATCTGGATATTTATGGTGACCAGCAAAACTTACTGTCTTCGTTTAAAGATTTTGTAAATCAAATAAAACCAGGCGGTTATCTGTTTATGAGGCACGGCCTTCAGGTGGATGTAAACCCAAAGGTTACAACACTCACCTATGGACTTCATGAAGGAGATATTCAAAGCCGGAACCTTATCATTACCAACGGCAAATTTATATTTGACATCATCACTCCCAAAGGAGAAATTAACGGAATTCAATTGCAGACACATGGCTTTCACAATGTTGAAAATGCCATTGCTGCAGCTGCATTAGCTTTACAGTCAGGAGTTTCACCGGAAGCAATCAGCAGAGCATTATCCACTTTTAAAGGGGTGAAACGACGTTTTGAATATATTATCAACCGGGCAGATAAAGTCTATATTGATGATTATGCACATCATCCGGCTGAGATCAAGGCATTTCTTACTTCGGTAAGAGCGATTTACCCTGACCGGCACCTTACCGTAATATTTCAACCGCATTTGTTTACAAGGACCCGCGACTTTGCTGATGACTTTGCCAAAGCCCTTTCGCAGGCTGACAGACTACTGCTTCTGGATATTTATCCGGCTCGTGAAGAACCTATTGCAGGAGTAGATTCAGCAATGCTTTTGAAAAAAATAGATCTTTTCGATAAAAGAATTATCACAAAGCAGGAAGTTCCAAATCAATTATGTAATTTAGATTCGGATATTATAGTTACCATCGGAGCGGGGGATATCGACAGACTTATTGAGCCTGTCAGAGAGGCTCTTAGCCAGATGGTTTAAATTCATTGTATCCACACACCGGAAAGTTACATTAAAAATATGTTCAAGTTAAATGCCCAATCTACACGATTAGTCAAATCCGCGGCCTGGATAGCGGTATTAATCGGTTGTGCAGGAATGGCAGAACACTCGATCAATAGCCAAAGATGTAATCATTTAAAAATAAATATAGACCTGGAAACAGGTATCTCCTTCCTCAATAAAGCTGATATTGAAGCGTTGTTAACCCAAAACGGAAGTGATCCGGTACTGGGAGACAAATTAACTGATCTGAATCTGGATTTGCTGGAACGCAGAATCAAAGCCAACAAGCTCATTAAAAATTGTGAAATTTATCGCGATTTTAATTCAGGACTCGTTATTGATGTTACGCAGGAAACCCCGATCGCCCGCTGGATCCAGGATGGGGAAGGGTATACCGGAAACAGCAGGGAAGGTTTCTACATTAATGAGAAAGGAGAGTATTTTCCGCTTTCCAGAAGATATTCAGCCCGAACGCTCCTGGTATCAGGTGATTTTTTTAAAGCAAACTCCTCACTATTTAAAACAAAAGAAGGAGAAAAGGTGCTGTCCTTTATCCGGCATATCAACAGCGATCCGTTCTGGAAGGCTCAGATTACACAAGTCAATGTGAGCAAGCCAGGCAATATTGAATTATTAACGGCGCTGGGAAATCAACGTATTGAATTTGGTACAGCAGACAACATCAAATCAAGATTGAATAAGCTTCAGCTGTTTTACAAAGAAGTACTTTCTTCCGATTGGAACAAGTATAGTAAAATAAGTGTACGTTATAAAGACCAAATTGTTTGTGAATAGGCACAAAGGAACTGCATCATTAAAATGAAAAAAGACGAGAAAGTAGATACTATTGTTGTTGGAGTTGATATCGGAAGCACAAAAGTCACAGTTGTGGCAGTGGGCTTAACCGATAAATCAAATCCCGGAGCAATTGAGGTAATAGGATTCAGTGAAGTAAAACTACCATCTGGTGCAGTTGTGAACGGATCCGTGGAAAATGTTAAGCAGGTAAGTGAAGCCATTTCTAAAGCACTGGCTACAGTTGACAACATGGGTGATATCGATATCCGGGTTGTCAATATGAGTTATGGCGGAATGCATGTTAAGTTTGGCACACAGGTCAACAAAGTAATCCGTCACACTTCTTCAACCGGTGAGATTGTATCACAGCGTGATGTAGATCAACTGGTAGCAAATATGTTCCGTGCCAAATCTGATATCAATGCAGAAGTGATGCATGTACTCCCTCTGGAGTTCATTGTCGATAACGCCATTGGAGTAAAAGAACCCGTGGGACGGTCCGGAATTAACCTTGGCGGTGAATTCATCATTGTTTCTGCGGATAAGCAGTCCGTGGAACGGTCCAAGCAAAGTCTGAAAATGGCCAATGAAGAACTCAGCCATGATATGATGCTTCTGGCACCCATTGCCAGCGGGCTGGCGGTTCTTGAAGATGCTGAAACGGCAGCAGGTATTGCCCTTGTGGATATCGGCTCGCATACAACAGACCTGGTTATTTATTACGAAGGCATTATTCGCCACATGGCCACTTTCCCTATTGGTGGAAGACATATCACTTCTGACCTGAAAATGGGATGTAGCATACAAATGGAAAATGCCGAGAACCTGAAAAAACAATTTGGTGTCGCCTTATCAGAAAAAGTGTCTCCCAATGTTGAAATTTTAGTAAATTACCTTGCAGGAAGACCACCGAAAAATGTGCTTCAGAAGAATACCGCTATTATTATTGAAGAGCGCTTAAAGGAAATCGCAGCCATGGTGTATGCCGAAATCATCAGCTCAGGCCAGATTGATAATATGATCGGAGGGTTAGTGATCACCGGCGGAACTGCCAATATACCGGAAATCGAATCTATTTTCAGCCGGATAACGCGTGGTATGCAGGTGAGAATCGGGCGGCCGATCAAGCTCAAGTCTTCTGAAATGGCGGAAAAAGTATGTAACCCTTCCTACGCAAGTGCCGTGGGTCTTGCATGGGCTGGGATTAAAGCTATTGACCCGCGCATCAGTTCAATCTGTCGCAGTGAGGTAATTCCGGCACCACAGCAGCTGACTCGTAAAGAACCGAAATTATCCGGTGAAAGAGAATCTCCGTCAAGAGGTTTCTTTAGCGAATATATCAACCCTTTTCTGAGAAGAGGAAAAGTTGACGACCTGGGGGAATATGGAGACTAGTTTCCCTGACTGTTTGCAGATGTTTGATCTAACAACTTTACCTGGCTATGAACATTAATTTATTGAAACTATTACAACACGATTATACTGTGAAAAGTATAGACAGACTTGAATCACCCAGGCCTTTGGATGGCAATGATCCATCTATTATCAAAGTCATTGGTGTTGGAGGTGGCGGCGGGAATGCCGTCAATTACATGTTCGAGAAAAAAATCAAGGACGTTGAATTCGTTATTTGTAATACGGACAGACAGGCTTTGCATAAAAGCCCCATCCCCACCAAAGTACAGCTGGGCGCCAACCTGACAAAAGGGCTGGGAGCCGGAACAGACGCTAATAAAGGAAGGGAAGCGGCTATAGAATCGCTCGACGAAATTGAAGCTTTACTTGGCGGGCCTACTCAGATGGTATTTATCACCGCCGGAATGGGCGGAGGTACAGGAACCGGTGCAGCGCCCGTAATCGCAAAAGCAGCCAAGGATATGGGTAAGCTCACCGTTGCTGTAGTCACTGCACCCTATACCTGGGAAGGACTCGATAAAAAAGAGCAGGCCCTGGAAGGAATTGAACTACTCAAAACATACAGCGATACTGTACTGGTCGTACTTAATGATAAACTCGAAGAATTATTCGAGGATATGACTTTAACCCAGGCGTTTGCAGAAGCTGATAACATTCTTTTGAACGCCGTAAAAAGTATTTCCGAAATCATTACTACCAGCGGAAATATTAACACGGATTTTAAAGATGTGGAGAAAGTACTGAAGTCGGCCGGACAGTCAGTAATGGGGACAGCGGATGCGGAAGGAGATGACCGGGCTGATGTCGCTATCCGGAAGGCCCTTGATTCGCCATTGTTAAATGACCGCAATATCAAAGGTGCCAAACGGATTCTTGTTACACTTGCTTCCAGCAAACAGAAGGAAGCAACCATAAAAGAACAAAAACAGATCTGGAAGTACGTACTATCGGAAGTACAGGGCGAAGCCCGGATGTTTAAACTCGGGACAATCACTGATGACTCTCTTGGTGACAAAGTGAGGGTCACAATTGTGGCGGCAGGTTTTGACAGTATTGATTCAGGTATCAAGCTTCCTCCCGGTCACAGGTCCGGCGGCAAAGGAGAAGAGCCCATCCTGGTTAATGGCAAACCTATTGCTGATGCGATACGGACACTTGAAGAAGATGATGACGATGCCGTCAGAGCACTAATAACAACATCTGATGCCGAAGCTGGCGAATTGGAAGAGGAAATATCAAACGTTATCCTTCCGGTTGATGCAATGCCTCCGCTGAAGGAAAATACGGTTGAGCCTATATCTGAATCAGAGGAAGCCGGAACCATCGTTACAGATGACTATAACAACGGCTATAGTGCCCAGGAAAACGTATATCAGATTAATCAGAATTCGGAAACAGCCACTTTAAGGGAACCGTGGTCTGACCAGGAATTTCAGCGGCTTGGACTATTGATCAGGAAATTTCAGAACCGGGCCGTCAAATGGTCTGATCTTGATGTGCCCACTTACCGGAGAAACGGTATTGAACTCTTAAAAAGGTCTTTCAATACAGATGTAAGTGAATTAGAGCAGTATCAGCTGAATTAATATATTAAAGACGGAATTCCGGTATAATAAACAGCCTCTGCAAATTACCATTTGCAGAGGCTGTTTATTATTACAAGACAATCGTCTTCGAAGCAGATCAACAGAAGCAGCTAATGCGTTTCCGGTACGTAATCATCTGTATTCAGAGCAGAGGATCTCCTGATATGCTTACAGGCCGGAATCTGCTTTCTGCCTCTTACGGTGGATTGGATTCATTAGATAACGGAAAGTAAAAAGTTATGACAGAATATAAAACCAAAACTCTGTCCCGCTGAGAACCGGAATATCCTGTCAGGTACCGGACCTATTTTTTTCTTAACTATCTGCTACACTATTCCAAAAATCATCCTCTTCCCCTATTCTTTCCGAAAACAACCAGACTTCTGCTATTTTTTCGTTTTCAATTCTTAATAAATCAACCCCTTTCATAGAAAGTCTTTTATCTCCATTCTGAGCTTTGAAATGAATTGATGCACTTACAAGATCCCCGTTAGATGCCACATATTCAATGTCATCAATAGCAAAAGTGCCCCTACTCCATTTTGCAAAATTACCAAGATGGGCAAATAGCGCTGCTTTACCGTTATAAGTTCCGGACTGGATTCCGTTTCCTGGCTGATGCCAGATTATATTATCTGCAAATAAGCGACCAACTGTATCAAAATCTCCTTTTGCTGCAGCGTCAAAATACGACTGAACGATTTTTACATTTTCTGACATACTAATCTGGTTCTGAGTGAATAATATCTGTTACAAACCTCTATATTTACTTTCCATTATACAAGTACCTACTAAAAAGTAAGGCACCTACCTAAAGTATATAATTATTGATAATCAATCACTTATATGGAGATAAATATTTCTGATGAAAACTGTCCGTTAAGAAAAACGCTCGAAATTATAGGTGGTAAATGGACAATGCTTATCATTTTTCAGATCAATGAAAGAACCATCCGGTATGGCGAACTGAAACGCTGCATTGTTGGTATCAGCGAAAAAATGCTGATTACCCAACTTAAGTTTCTGTGCGAAAAAGGAATTGTCCGCAAAAAATCTTTCCCCGAAATTCCTCCAAGAGTGGAATATACCTTAACTAATTCGGGAAAGGAACTTCTCCCCATTATTAATCAGGTCATACAGTTCGGAATCAGTCATAAGTTTTAAGGCCTATCCGGTTATGGTTAAGGATTGGATCCGTCCATGTGCTAACTCAAAATGGTAGCTTAAAACAACGGGGCTACCATCAAAAGTCCCTGAAACCTCGGCCTTCAGTATGGTATCCGTTTCAATATATATAATTGGCTCCATTCTGATTGCATATCTGCTGTGGGCATCGCCTATCCACTGTTGTATCTCATTTTTCCCTATATAGGTTTTTCCTTCATCAATAACTACTGCTGTTTCTGCAAAGCAATTGGCGTAGGCCAGGCTATCAAATTCATTTTGTGCCTGGATTAAATCTGAAATCGCGTCGGGTAAATTCATTTGATATTTTTTTAAGTTGACTAAATAACGGGAATGGTTCCTCCATCAATAACAAATTCGGTCCCGGTTAAGTAACCGGCTCTTGACGAAACCAGAAATCCTACTAATTCAGCGACTTCTTCCGGTTGAGCCGCCCTTCCTATAGGTATTCCTCCCAATGCATCCATTACACTTTGCCGGGCTTGTTCTATCGGAATATCCGAACTTTCAGCAATACGACGTACCATTCTTTCGGCTGATTCTGTCATTATCCATCCTGGAGAAACCGTCAGAATTCTAACCCCTTTTGATGAAACTTCCTTTGATAAACCTTTGCTGTAATTGATGAGCCCTGCTTTTGCAGCTGCATAAGGTAATGTAGAGTCATAAAGAGGTAACCTTCCCTGAATAGACGCGATATGAATAATCACACCATTTTTCCGTGTTATCATTTGCGGTAAAAATCCTTTGTCCAAACGAACGGGCGCTAACAGATTGGTATGAATCGTTTCCTCCCAATCTTCATCTGTCAGAGCAGAAAATCCCCCTCCCGGTGTTTCTGAGCTTCCCAGATTGTTTACTAAAATATCCAATCTGCCAAATTTCGTCAGCACTTCCTCCACCACATGTTGGGTTCCCGGAGCATTGCTCAGATCTGCTGAAATAAAATACTGATTCTCACGGACTTTCTCTGGCGGGTTTCTTGCTGTGATAATGACAGTTGCTCCCGCTTGTGATAACCTTTCTGCAATTGCTTTCCCTGTTCCTTTTGTACCTCCTGTTATCAGTGCAATTTTACCGGATAACTCTTTGTTAAAATTAAGCTCTTTTTGCATCTTGAAATTTTTGTACAAAATTCAGGTCTTCTTTTACTCTAAACAAGTACGGAAATACGATTCAGATAGGGATAAATTTTTCCCTTATTGCACAACCTGGAACATAGTTTTAAATTTGTGTCATGTATGAAAGAAAGATTTTACCGAATTTAAATTGTGGTCTTGACCTGACAGGTGAAGTTTTATACGGCAAATGGAAAATCCGGTTGCTTTGGTTTATCCATGAAGGGCATCAGCGACCAAGTGAATTACAGCGTAAAATACCTGATGCTTCAAAACGTGTTTTGAACATCCAGTTGAAGGAACTCGAAGAGCACGAACTAATTACCAAGAAAATTTACCCAGTTGTTCCTCCAAAGGTGGAATACCGTTTGACTGATTTTGGAGAAAGCCTGATTCCCGTCATTTCGGTTATTGGAACCTGGGGAGACAGCCATGAGGAACGCCTGAAAAGTGTTATTTTAAAAAGATTTGAACAATAGCGTTATCATCCGTACAATTATTGAATACCTGTAAGAAGTCATTTCCGGTAAAAAAAAACAGCGGAACCATCGTCCTGTTTTACTGAAACAGCAAAGTTTACTTTCGATTCATCTCCAGTCTGCTAAGACTCCGTATTTACCATAAACATGGCAGTTTGCGGAAATCTGGCAAATAATTCATCTTTCAGTTCTTCGGAAATTTCCAGCCTGTTGATGGCATCCGCCATACAGGCCAGCCATGCCACGGCATCTTCTTCCGTAATCGCATGCGGAATGTGCCGTGCACGCATTCTGGGATGTCCGTATTGATCTGAATAAAGCTGAGGCCCGCCCAGAAACTGCGTCAGGAAAAGCCGCTGTTTTTCCTTTATTTCTTCCTTATCACCCTGAAACAACCTGGAGATTAATTCATGTGCATATACATTATCATAAAACCTTTCGAGCATGACTCTGAGCGTCACATCACCCCCTATTCTTTCATACAAGCTATTTCCCAGCATTTTACTCAAATCTTAAATGTTTAACGGATTCACCGGATGAAGCCAGTTCAGTCAGTGCATCAATTCCTATCTGAAGGTGCTTACCAACAAATACATCTGTTACTTTTTTATCACTTTCTTCCGTTTTCACTCCTTCCGGAACCAACGGATTATCAGACACCAGCAGCAATGCACCATGCGGAATGGAGTTGGCAAATCCTGTAATAAATATTGTAGCGGTTTCCATATCAATGCCCATCGCCCGTATATCCTTCAGATAACTTTTAAACTCCTCATCATGCTCCCACAACCTTCGGTTAGTCGTAAAAACCGTGCCTGTCCAGTAATCCATTTTATGCTTTACAATGGAGTGGGAAACTGCCATTTGTAACCGGAATGACGGTAAGGCCGGAATTTCCTCAGGCATATAATCATTACTTGTCCCCTCCCCTCTTATGGCAGCTATGGGCAAAATCAGATCCCCTACCTGGGTCTTTTTCAAGCCGCCGCATTTCCCTAAAAACAAAACTGCCAACGGATCAACTGCCGAGAGTAAATCCATGATGGTAGCAGCCATAGGGCTCCCCATTCCAAAATTGATAATGGTAATATTATGGGCGGTAGCCGTTTGCATTGCCCTGTCAGTACCCTTTACTTCTACATCAAACTTTTCAGCAAACAGCCTGACATAATTAATAAAATTGGTCAGCAGAATATATTGCCCGAACTCCTGAATAGGTGTACCTGTATACCTGGGCAGCCAGTTTTCAACAATCTCCTCTTTTGTTTTCATTAGATTTGCTATAGTTTGTGAATGAACTTTACCTTTGAAAGATGAAAAAACTTAATCTTCCGGCATTTGTCTGCAAAGTTAAAGAAGTAGACGGGAAACAATACATTTATGATCTGATCAGGAGAAAGTATCTATTACTCACACCGGAAGAATGGGTACGGCAACATTTTATTAATTTACTGATCACCAATTATCAGTATCCGCGCTCTTTGTTTGCCATTGAAACCGGTCATAAATATCAGACCCTTTCCAAACGGTCAGATATACTTGTTTTTTCAAAAAGCGGAACACCTTTTCTGCTCGTCGAGTGTAAAGCTCCTGAAATCTCCCTTACCCAAAACGTTTTTAACCAGATTGCCCAGTACCATCACACCATCCGGCCGGCTTATCTGGCCGTAACCAATGGCCTTGAACATTACTGCTTTCAAAGTACACCGGAAGGTATCCTGTTTATGGATAGTTTCCCTCCTCACAGCTAAAATAAAAAGCCCGCCTGATTTTCACCAGACGGACCTGTTCATATTTAGCTTGCTGAATTATTTCGCAGCCGCAATTTTAAAGTCAAGTGTAAAATCATCGTAGATCATTTTATCACCCAAAGCATTGGCGTCGAAAAAAGATTTTGAACTGTATTTAATATCATATTTTGAACGGTCAACCGTAATCTTACCCTCTACTGTTGAACCATTGGCATCGGTTTTAATAGTAACCGGAAAAGTTACAGGCTTTGTAATGCCTTTGATGGTAAGATTACCCGTAACATCAAAAGTCTGTGCTGTTTTTGCAGTTGCTTTGGTTAAAACAAAAGTAGCATTGGGATGTTTGTCAGTAGAGAAAAAATCATCGCTTTTCAGGTGGCCGACTAATTTACCATTGAATTCAGCATCTTTGATGTCCTCTACTGTCAGTGCTGAAAGATCTGCCACAAATTGCGCTCCTGTCAACTTATTCCCGTCCAGGGTGAATGACCCTTCTTTCAGAGGAACTTTGCCAAAATGCTCACCTGTGACCTTTTTACCATTCCATGTGATTTCACTTTTAGTGGTATTGGCTTTATAAGTTTCTGCCTTTACGCTTAATCCTTTCTCTGCAAATGTTACTGTTAAACTGAATAATACTGCGGAAACTACTGCTGTGAATTGTTTTAACGATTTCATACTGATAAAAATTGACTTGATTTAATGAATGTATTTATTATTGACTGTTTCTTAATTTATCCAGAAGACGACTGACCTCACCTGCTTCTTCATCACTGATATACTGATAACTTTCTTCTTCTAACCTTATGATCGCCGGTGCGACTTCCTCAAGAACCCTGATACCCTCACTGGTAATGGTTACATTCACAGCCCGGCGGTCGTTTGGACAAACCACCCTTTCCACATAACCTTTTAGTAGCAGTTTATCTACCAGCCTTGACGTATTCGAGTTACGATCCAGCATCCGTTCGGCAATGCTATTGATTTTAACAGCCTGTGGATGTTGTCCTTTCAGGATTCTCAACACATTAAATTGCTGAGGGGATAATCCGTAAGGTTTGAAAAATTCCAGTTGCCTGTTCATTATCCAGTTACTGGTGAATACAATATTCAGAAAAGCCTTCTGTAGCGACGACCTGAATTTAGGCTGCATAATATCATTCTCCAGTGACATGATCTGATCTGTTTAAGTTAAATTTAATTGTATTTCACAATTGATGTATATACATTTAATGTAAGAACATCTATATTCAGAAGAATAGTTCATCATTGTTTACTATTTTTCGGAAATATTTTCAAAACCAGTCATACATTCTTAAAATCAAGGTTTTTATTCATGAGCTATCTTAAATATCCGCTGATCCTGGCTTCACAATCACCGCGCAGACAGGAATTGCTACAACAAACAGGTTTTGAATTCTCGGTCATTGTCAAACCTACTTCTGAAACCTATCCTGACACCCTTGACCCTTACCATGTACCGGCCTATCTGGCTGAACAAAAAGCAGAAGAATTTGAAACTGAACAAAAAAACAACCTGGTTTTGTGTGCGGATACCATTGTACTTCTTAACGGTAAGATTCTTAATAAACCGGAAAATGAAAATCATGCAAGACAAATGCTGGAAAGCTTATCAGGACATGAGCATGAAGTACTGACTGCCGTTTGTCTGGCCGGACCGGAAGGTACCGATACACGGACCGACGCAGCCAAAGTTATTTTCAGAAAACTGGAAAAAAGTGAAATTGATTATTATATTGCTCAATACAAGCCATTTGATAAGGCTGGTGCATACGGGATTCAGGAGTGGATTGGCATGACAGGCATTACCAGGATTGAAGGTTCGTTTTACACCATTATGGGCCTGCCCACGCATCTGGTTTTTGATATGCTTAAACCTTACATACATTAAAATGCATAACCCTACCATTGGATACGAGATTTTCACGGCCTCCTTCTGCGATTCCAATGGCGATGGCACAGGCGATTTACAAGGAATTATATCGAAACTCGGCTATCTGAAAGAGTTGGGAGTCGACTGTATATGGTTAACACCCATACATCCTTCCCCGACCTACCACAAATATGACATTCTTGACTATTATGCCATAGACCCGTCCTTCGGTACATTAGATGACCTTAAAGAATTACTGGAACACGCACATCAGTCAGGTATTCAGGTATTACTTGATCTGGTGATTAATCACACCAGCGACCAGCATCCCTGGTTTCAGGAAGCCTTAAAAAATCCGGAAAGTGAATATCATGATTTTTATATCTGGATGCATCCGGAAGAAATTGAAGCGCGTGGAATCGCATTCAGGGAAGGGACTCACGATACTGATCAGACCGAGCCATGGCATACGGCGCCTGGCCATGAGCAGAAATATTACGGGGCGTTCTGGAAAGGAATGCCCGACCTTAATTTCAGATCTGAAAGGTTAAAAGAAGAGATCAGAAAGATCATACACTACTGGTTAGTCGAAATTGGTGTTGACGGCTTCCGGATGGACGCAGCGAGGCATATCTTTCCGCATTGGGAGAAAGAAAAAAATCCGGAATTCTGGAAAGAGTTCAAAGGATGGGTAGAAGAAACCGGAAAACCCTGCTTCACAATAGGAGAAGTATGGGCAACTACTGATGAAACGGCCCCCTACCTGGCCGGTTTAAACAGTATTTTCAATTTTGACCTGTATTTTCTGCTGCAGCAGATCTTTAAGGAAGAAAGTGATCCCGGGCTTGTAAAGGCATTAACAGACATCTATCAGCAGTATTCAGATTACAGCGATTCATTTACTGATACCATTATCCTGTCCAACCATGACCAGGACAGGATTACAACATCCACCGATAATTATCGAAAAAAAAATAAGCTCGCAGCCAGTATTCTGCTTACCTTACCCGGGCTTCCTTTTTTATATTACGGAGAAGAGATAGGCATGCTGGGCCGAAAACCCGATCCCTTTATCAGAGAGCCGTTTCTCTGGTCTGATGATCCTCATGACCCCGCTATTACCAGAGTTGTTGATGCCTGCTATAGTACGCCGGATACCGTCAGGCCTTTAAACAAACAGCAGGAATCAGAGGATTCGGTTTTTCATCACTACAAAAAGATGATCGCTTTAAGAAAATCAGAACCTTCGCTGGCATCTTCTCAAAATTACAATTTACAATCTGTTGAAACGCAGGACCCCCAACTTCTTATCTATATCAGACCTCATTCTGAACGATCAGTTATTGTGCTGCACAATCTGAGCGGAACAGATAAACAACTGCCGGAGATTCCACGTGTCAGCGAAATACTTTTCTGCAACACTCTGTATCAGGCCTCATTACTTCAGGAGTTAACCTTGAGTCCTTACAGCAGCATTGTTGCACTAATTGAAAACCCCGAATAATTTTCACATCTTTGTTTATCCTGAACCATACCTGTCCGTCTCTCATGAAGCTATCAAGTCTATTACTGCTGCTATTTGCTTTCTGCCTTACAGCAGAAGTATTTTCTCAGAAAAACTATCCTGCTGTCGGAAAGGTTGTCTACTCCACCGACAAACTCAGACAGCTGATCCCTGAAGATGCCCGGATTGAAGTACTTGCAATGGGATTTACCTGGTCTGAAGGCCCCGTATGGATAAAGGAAGGCAACTATCTCCTTTTTTCAGACGTCCCCGGCAATAGTATTTATAAATGGAATGAAAAAGACGGTATCAGCGAATTCCTAAAGCCATCAGGCTATACGGGAGCCGGTACATACAGTGATGAACCGGGCAGTAACGGATTAACCCTTAACCACAAAGGTCAGCTGGTTCTGGCAGAGCATGGTGATCGCCGCATTGCTGCTATGCCCCTTAGCGGAGGAGGTAAAATAACCCTTGCAGACCATTATCATAACAAGCGATTCAACAGCCCGAATGATGTAATCCAACACCCTGTGTCCCATGAGTATTATTTCACAGATCCCCCGTACGGGCTCTTAAAAAAAGAAAAAGATCCTACCCGTGAAATTGACTTTTTCGGAGTTTATAAAATTACCGTTTCCGGAGAAGTTATCTTATTGGACAAAACCATGACAAGGCCAAACGGACTTGCCTTATCACCGGACGGAAACACCCTTTATGTCGCGCAATCCGATCCGGCATCGGCTATATTAAAAAGTTTTCCGCTAAAATCTGACGGAAGTATTGGGGAAGGCAAAGTGCTCTATGATGCCACCCCGATGGTAAAACAAGGACTTCCGGGCCTTCCCGATGGTCTTAAAACAGACACTGAGGGGAATTTGTGGGCGTCGGGTCCCGGCGGGATTCTGATTCTGGACCAGTCGGGCACCCTGCTGGGCCGGATTGATACCGGCACCGCTACTGCCAATTGTGCATGGGGTGATGATGGTAAAACCTTGTACATCACTGCCAATAATATGCTCTGCCGCATTAAGACCAACGTAAAAGGTGCCGGCTTTTAGCTTATTTTAATCCCAAATTCATTATTACAAAATTTTAGAAAGGAATATCCTGTTTCTTTTTTGATAAGTCTGACGATATAGCGAACTTCGTATGTTGAAATTGCTGAACTGCAGTCAGGAGAATGCTTGAGAGCCGCCGATTTATTATTATAGGATTTTTCTTGTTTTTTGGGATTACCTATCTCGCACGATTGTTTTATTTACAGGTCGTAGATGAAACGTATGCCATAGAATCATCAAGCAACTCCATCAAAAGAGTGATCGAAACGCCCTTCAGAGGCCAGATATATGACCGTTACGGTAATCTGATTGTCTATAACACACCTGTTTATGACCTGATGGTCACTCCTGCAAAAGTACGTATACCAGATACACTGGCATTCTGCCGTCTTCTGCAAATCGACAGAATGGAATTCGACAGCCTGATGAATGCAGCCAGAACCTACTCACGGGTCAAACCATCCCTTTTTCTTCGTCAGCTTTCCAAAGAGGAATTTGCGTCAATACAGGATGCAATGGTTGATTTTCAGGGTTTTGAATTTGCAAAAAGCTCTTTAAGAACCTATGCATCAAGCACCATGGCAAATGCATTGGGATACGTCAGCGAAATTACCAAAAGACAGCTGGAGAAAAAGGAAGATAATTATTACCGGCAGGGTGATTATGTGGGGCAAAGCGGTTTGGAAGCTTTCTATGAAGAACAACTGAGAGGGCGTAAGGGCGTTAAATTTGTTATGCAGAATGTAAACGGAGTCTATAAAGGGCCCTGGAAAAACGGAGAGCTTGATACCATTGCAGTCGCCGGCCGGAATCTTCATACAGGGATAGACCTGGAAGTGCAGCAGTATGCCGACAGCCTGATGATTAACAAAGTGGGCAGTGTGGTCGCGATTGAACCTAAAACAGGGGAAATTCTCACTATCGTTTCCGCACCTACCTACGATCCTAACTTATTATCGAGCCGGCATTTTGCAAAAAACTATGCTGAATTATCGAAAAATCCATATAAACCTCTCTTTAACCGGCCGGTTATGGCCAGTTACCGCCCGGGATCCACATTTAAAACTATTCAGGCGCTGATCGGCCTTCAGGAGGGCGTCATTACCCACAATACCGGATTCAGCCACGCAGGGTCGCCCATCAAATGTCACGGTCACCCTGGCACAGGCAATGTCGCTACCAGTCTGCAATATTCCTGCAATCCTTATTACTACCATGTTTTCCGTCGTCTGATTTTAAAAAATGACGTAGGAAATTCTTATAAAACCTCTGCTAAAGGATTAAGTGACTGGTATGGATATGTAAGTAAATTCGGACTGGCCGATAAACTGGGCACCGACCTTCCCAGTGAGTACAAGGGAAATCTGCCTGATGATAAATATTACAACAAAATTTACGGAGCTAATCAATGGCGTTTTTCCAACATTTACTCTCTGAGTATCGGAGAAGGGGAAATTTTGATAACTCCTTTAAAAATGGCCAACGTTGCTGCTATTCTGGCCAATAAAGGGTATTATTATACCCCTCATCTGGTCAGAGCAATCGGCGAAAACGGAAATCCTTTACCACAATATAAGGAACGCCACGAGACAGGAATTAACCCGGTCCATTTTGAATCGATAACCGAAGGGATGATCAATGCCGTAAGGGCAGGTACCACCAACCCTCTGGCCAGAATCCAGGGAATTGAAATTGCGGGGAAAACCGGAACTTCTCAAAACCGTGTCGGTGCTGACCATTCCATTTTTATTGCCTACGCTCCTGCGCATGACCCCAAAATTGCCATAGCTGTGTTTGTTGAAAACGGAGGCTTTGGAGGTACGGCAGCAGCAACAGTCGCCAACCTTGTTATTGAAAAATACCTGAATCGCCAGATACAAAGTAAAGCCCTTGAGAATTTTGTACTGAACAAAAACTATATGCCTGCAGTCGTTTTACCAAAACCGAAACCTGCTGTGCCAAAAGATACTACTAAAAAAACAACACCTCTCGTTACAAAAGCTGATGCGGTAAGGCCTGAAGAGTTGACCAGTACAAAGAAAATATAACCGACACACTACCAGCAATCAGATATTCATGACAAAGAACACAAATTTGAGGGGACAGAAAATAGATTGGGTCGTACTGCTGATCTATATATTATGCGTTCTGATGGGATGGTTTAATATTTACGCCTCAGTGTATAGCCCTGAAATGCCTACCAGTATTTTTGATATGTCACACCGGGCGGGGCAGCAGATCACCTGGATTGGCACAACCTGCCTTATTGTGACTGCCATTATGGTAATTGACCATAAATTTTATGAGACTTTCGCTTATGTCATTTATGCGATCAATATTGTTTCACTAATCGCCGTATTTGTCCTCGGAACTGAAATCAATGGTTCACATTCCTGGATCAAAGTAGGGTCTTTTTCCATTCAACCAGCTGAATTCGCTAAACTTGGTGTATGTCTGGCACTTGCCAAATATCTGAGTGACCCCACTATTTCCCTTACCAAGGGTTTTAAAAATTATATTCCGGTTATTGCTATTATAGGTGTGCCGTGTCTTCTGATTCTGCTATCCAAAGAAACCGGCTCCATGCTCGTGTTTTCCTCATTTGCTATTATGCTTTATCGGGAAGGACTTCCCGGTGCCATTCCCGCTATCGTCATTACAATAGCGATCCTGGTGATTCTTACCTTGCTTGTTGCCAAACTATATCTGATTCTGGGTATTGTTGTACTGGCGGGAATTGCCATATGGATGATGCCTAAAATGGCCCGGAGACGTGGTGGTATAGCCGCAACGGTCATGATTTCACTGATGATGACCGGTATTGTATTCAGTGTCGATTTCATCATGAACAGTATTCTTCAGCCTCACCAGAAACGCCGGATCATGGTTTTGCTTGATCCATATTCTGATCCAAGAGGCGCGGGCTGGAATGTAATTCAATCGAAGATTGCCATCGGATCAGGACGGCTGTCCGGTAAAGGATTTCTTGAAGGAACACAAACCAAATTTGACTTCGTACCCGAACAAAGTACCGACTTCATTTTCTGTACCGTAGGTGAAGAACATGGCTTCATCGGATCTGCGATTGTGGTGGTTTTATTTGTCAGCCTTATTCTGCGGTTGCTCGTCATGGCTGAGCGTCAGAGAACCCGTTTTGCCAGGGTATATGGTTATGGAGTTACCGGAATATTCTTCTTTCACTTCATGGTCAATATCGGTATGACCATCGGCCTGATGCCCGTTATTGGTATTCCGTTACCATTTTTCAGTTACGGAGGGTCTTCATTCTGGGCTTTCTCTATTCTCCTCTTCATCTTTCTGAAAATAGATTCCCAGCGGCCATACACACTATCGCGGACAACCAGTATGTATGACCAGCACGGACAAAAAAAGCTTAAATCTGTTTAAAAACGGGTCATTCGGTCATCTTCAGGGCAGACAAGCCTACAAAAACCCAGCCTGCAATCATCAGCAAACCCCCGATGGGAGCAGTAGCACCGAATTTGGTAATACCTGTAAAGCAAATGGCATAAAGCGAACCGGAAAATATAATTGTTCCGGCCAGAAAAGCCACTCCAGCCCAGTTGAGCCAACGGGCGGCATCCTCTCCGGACCGCTGCAACAGAATTCCGATCAGGACCAGCGCGATTGCATGATAGAACTGATACTTCACAGCAGTTTCAAAAGTATCCATTCTTCCGCTTTCCGCCAGCATACCTTTTAACGCATGGGCACCAAAGGCCCCTAAAACAACTGCCAGCGCACCTAATACAGATCCGGAAATAAGTGTAAATTTCATAATTGATTTTTCAATTTATATTTTCAACATTTGTCTGCAGGTAATTATTTCTGCTCAGATCCTTTTAACAAAAATAGAACCAAATCCACAAAGACTACCCTAATTTTGACATTCTATTCCCAAAAATACATGAAAAAGCAACTTACCACATTCCTGACAATTACTTTTGGCCTTACCGGGCTGTATGCTATGGCACAAGATCAGATTATTCCGTTATGGCCTAAAGGACAAATCCCTAATGCCATTGCTACGGATGTGAAAGAAGAAATCACCAATAATGGCGGCATTCTGCGGATCGCAGGTGTAACGGAACCGACTATCTCTGTCTATCTGCCAAAAGATAAAAGTAAAGCCAGCGGGGCCTCGGTTTTAATCTGTCCGGGAGGTGGTTATGCTATTCTTGCCGCCGGGCATGAAGGCAGCGACCTGGCCGAATGGTTTAATGACAGAGGTGTTGCCGCTTTTGTATTAAAATACCGGCTTCCCAATGAAAAAGCCATGAACAACCAGCATCAGGTTCCTTTACTGGATGCTAAACAGGGAATGCATATTATCCGTCAGAATGCAGCCAAATGGGGAATTGATGCTCAAAAAGTGGGTGTAATGGGATTTTCGGCAGGCGGGCATCTCGCTGCAACCTTATCAACCCATTTCAATTCTGCCCCTGATGCATCTCTTGAAACACGTCCTGATTTTTCCATTCTGATGTACCCGGTTATTTCTTTTGATCCCGCTATTTCTCATGGAGGTTCAAGGGATAACCTGCTGGGAAAAGCCAAAACGGACGATCTGATCCGTTTTTATTCCAACGAATCACAGGTAACAGAAAATACTCCCCCAGCATTTCTGGTACATTCTCAGGATGATAAATCGGTACCTGCTGAAAACAGCATCAATTATTTCCTTGCCTTAAAAAAATTCAATATACCTGCTGAACTTCATCTTTACCCGGCAGGCGGCCACGGTTATGCCCTGAGAACGGAGGGGAAAGGTTCTGTAGCCAACTGGCCGGCAGCACTGGAAGGTTGGATGAAATCCCGTGAGTTAATAAAATAGCAATGCACAGCATTAAAGCTTTTATCAGCTCTCCCCGTTATGTCTGTATTCTGTTCGTGTTACTGGTTATTGCGGCCAGTCTGCAGTCTTTTCTGGGTGGAGTTACGTATTTTACCGGAATAGACCTTCCTTATACAAAATACAACAACTACCTGATTTTCAAGCACTCGTTCTATCATTTACTGGAAGACAAAAATCTGTATATCCTTCACCAGGATGCACATCACGATTTATACAAATACAGTCCTGCCTTCGCTCTGTTATTCGGGGCTTTGGCCTGGATGCCCCCTATTGCAGGCTTAATATTCTGGAATGCAATCAATGCTTTTGTACTGATAGGTGCTGTGTATGCCATTCCGGGAATCAATAAAAAAACAGCCGGTGCGATTTGCCTCTTTACCCTGGTTGAGCTGTTAACCTCTATTCAGAATGAGCAAAGCAACGGGCTAATGGCCGGGCTTATCATTTTTACGTTTGTTTTTCTTGAAAAACGGAAGTATTGGCTGGCCGCATTTTGTCTGGTTTTTTCTGTTTATATAAAGCTGTTCGGACTGGTTGCCCTGGCGTTGTATCTGCTATATCCCGGCAAACTTAAACTTGCAGCAACCACTATCGTGTGGGTAATAGTATTTACATTGCTTCCTTTGCTGGTGAATACTCCATCACAGCTCCTTGCTCAATATGGTAACTGGTGGGAAATGCTGCGAAATGACCATGCCGGTTCTATCGGCATTTCAGTAGCGGGTCTGCTTGAAACGTGGTTTGGTGTTGCAGGTTCCTATAAAACGATGGTTACGCTTACGGGAATACTATTATTCTGTATTCCATTGCTGCGGTTTAACCAATATATGAATGCATCATTCCGGAGACTTATTTTGTCTTCCGTCTTAATATGGGTGGTCATCTTTAATCACAAAGCCGAATCTCCGACATTTATTATTGCCGTTGCAGGTGTGGCTATCTGGTATTTTACTCAGCAACAGCATATTATTAATTTAATCCTGCTGGTATTAACACTGGTCTTTACCTCTTTATCTCCTACTGACCTTTTCCCTTATTTTATCAGGAAAGAATGGTTTGAGCCCTATATGATAAAAGCGTTTCCGTGCTTACTGGTATGGCTGAAAATAAACCTTGAATTGCTTTGCATAAAAAAAGAGCACCCTCTTCCGTAACAGGAAAAGGGTGCTCTTACATCTTCGCTGATCACAATAGCTTGTTAATTCACTGCCATCAATACACGGCCAGGGACTTCAATCAGTTTCTTCGTATTTAATTTAATTTCTTTCACTACTTCAGTTTCCCCGTCAGAAACAGTAAGATAATAAACGCCGTCTTCCGTATCCACGAAGTCTAGTTTCTGGCCAATTAATGTTGATTTTTTACTCATTACCTGTCTGTGCAGCACTCTGTTTTCCGCATCTCTTAAAGTGACAAATAATGGCGTACCTTTCTCCTTCTCAATCATTACGTTCATTTTCAACGTGTTAATAACCGGATACATTCCCACCTGAAAAGATGAAGTACAGGGTTTTTCTTGGGCAAAAGATGCTGATCCTACCAAAACAAAGCAACCAGCTGCGATCAAAGATTTCATTAAGTTTTTCATGGCTAATTAGATATTATGTTGTACTGTTTCTTTAATTACAATACAAAGATGTAAACCTTTCAGCCAAGGTTGCAGCAATCTTTATTAATGGAAAAAATTAAGGATAAGTGGAAAAATGAAATCATAAACGTACATGCGGAATCTCCCTGACATCACCCGGCATAAGTCCCTCAAAATTAATCACTTCACCTATCCGGCTCCGGACCAGCCTCAAGGTGGGAAAACCAACAGCCGCTGTCATTTTCCTGACCTGTCTGTTTTTCCCTTCATGCAGACTGATTTCTATCCACGACGTCGGAATACTGGCACGGTAACGGACAGGCGGGTGGCGTTCGGGTAAAACAGGTTCTTCAATCCGGCGCGCCTTTGCTTTCAGGGTAAAATACTTCTTTCCGTTGATTGATATCTCTACACCACCAGACAGTCTGTCACAGGCTTCTTCAGTAATTTCGCCTTCAACCTGCACGAGATACGTACGCATGTGTTTCCTCTTCGGATCCAGCAATCTTGTTTTCAGATGATTATCATTTGTCAGTAATAACAAACCTTCGCTATCAGCATCCAGGCGTCCGACGGGGTAAATATCTTTGGGAAATACAAAAGGGAGGTCGGCCAACGTCGGATGGTCACCCTCTTTTGTAAACTGAGATAGCATTCCGAAAGGTTTATATATCATGAAATAGCGGAATGAATTCATAAACAAAAAGCAAAATAAATGAACGGAAAGCTGTTTCCTGAACTTTCCGCTGGCAAAATTACCTTAAAAATCTGAAACCATTTCAGGCCATGAATTTCTGTTGATTTAAGCTGGTCGGCAATATACAGGCATATCGCCATTTAACGCGCAAGCCGGTACCTAACTCAACTCCTTTGTTTCTTTTTTTCGTGCGATGAGTTCCTTCAGTAACGTGTCCCTTTCTTTCACCATAACCGAAAAATCTTTCCCGCTGACATATCTGTTCACTTGACCGGTTATCTGCTCAATGGTATTTTTATCTATTTTCACCTTCCCCAAATCATCAAGCCAGCTTTCCATGGGTGGGCCAAGGTGTTCGAGCATATGTTTGATTCCTCCTGCTCCTCCTGAAAGGTGCAGATTCATAAAAGGCCCCAAAAGTGACCATCTCAGTCCAGGCCCCTCTGCAATCGCCGTATCAATATCCTCCACACTGGCTACTCCCTGCAACACAAGATACATTGCTTCCTGCCATAGTGCCACCTGCAGGCGGTTCGCAACATGGCCCTTCATTTCTTTGTAAAGGCGGATAGGCTTTTTTCCGATCACTTTATAAAAACTGATGGTTTTCAAAACAGCCTCTTCAGAAGTTTTCTCTCCTCCGCATACTTCTACCAGCGGAATCAGGTGGGGCGGATTAAAAGGATGGCCCAGCAGGATTCTTTCAGGATGCCGGGCTTTTGCCTGAAATAACGAAGGGGTCACTCCGCTTGAACTGCTTACCAGTAATACGTCAGGGCTGGTCAGACTATCAAGCTGCTCAAAAATTTCCTGTTTGATTTCCAGCCTTTCCGGCCCGTTTTCCTGTACAAACTGTACATCTTTCACTACTTCTTCCAGTGATCTTACAAAGGTCAGATCATCCTGTGAGACTTCAGGTGCCATCCGTAAAATATATTCCCTCAGTTTAAATTCGGCATCAGGGCTTGCATCGTAGGCATTGACCTGAAAACCTTTTTCGAGAAAATAAATAACCCAGCTCGCTCCGATGACTCCTGTACCTACGACCGCGATTTTTCTGATGGTATTCGTCATAACCTTTTTTGATAAACTCTGTGGCAAATGTCTTATTTCTATAAAGCAGTTGAAAATGCAGGAATACCGTAGTTATCAAAAATAAAACAGACAGGTTAATCCAGATACCTCTTTATCAGCAAGAAACACCGGTGGCAAGATGAATACATAAGATCAGACAATAATTTATATTTCCGGTGGCAATTCACCTGCGGCTGTTTATCTGCCCTGAAACCCCCAGATAAAAATCGAACACTTTTGCATTGGATATCAGTGAAGAAAATAAACTGTTGCTGCCCAGCATAATACCTTTATAGCGGAATCCGATACCTGAATTGACAGACTGGTACGTTGAATAAGTTACCGGGACTGTCCACGTAGTATTTCCAATGCTCCACTGCGGCATCAGACGCACCCATTCCGGATTCTGAAGCCTGGCCCATGAATGCCTGCGGTGTAAATTCAATGAAGCGTCTGCTCCAAGTGAAAAAACATCTGTAAAGTAAGCCTGGGCCTGAATTTTAAAAGCCGTTGGTAAAGCTACAGAATAGATAGCTGTCTCTTCAGAAACAGATGTAAAAAATTCAGGATACCGATCATAAATCTCCGCAGTTTTACTGAAATCGGCATTATTGAAATGATTATTAAAATAAAGTCTTTCTTCTCCTGAAATATTGATTTCATATCCTTTACTCAACGATACCTCCGGCTGATAGCGAAGCGAGCCTATGTCCGTTACTGCTACCCCTATTTCCAGTAAGGCTTTTTCGGTATCCTGATGAAACAATGTATATTTTACTCCAAGATCAGCGCCAATAGAAGACTTACCTGTCGCCATTAATTTTCCCAAACTGAAATCATAAAACAATGATCCGGAAGTACGGGTATGCACATTTCCTGTGGCCGGACTCATATACACCAGATCAGCATAACTTTCATTTCTGTAAATTTCACCCTGCAGATTACTCAGCAACATTCCGGAATGCCCTGAAGCGGTAAGGAGCTTCAGGATAACACCACCGCCCAGCTGATGTCTGCCGCTTTTTACCAATGGTTTAGATAAACCTACCGCCAGTTCAGAAAAGCCTGCCACACCGGTATGCATATCATTGATACCCACACTGTAGGGATTGGCCTTGAGTGTTTTTTCATATTCGCCTATTTCTGAAATCAGTCTTCCGTCCATGCCATGGAAATTGCCCGTTACACGCATACGGGTCAGCACTGACAGTTTCAGCTGATTCTTTAGCGGTAACACCACAGCAGGCCCGCGCAAATCAGCACTACCCCATCCCTGCAGATTTTCCTTTTCCGGAATAAGATGCTCTCTGATCATCCGGGCTAACGGGCCTTTCAGTTTGGTCAGTCTGAGGTTTCCGTCAGAAGTACCTAATCCGGCCTGAAAGGATACAAGCTGCCACTGAATTGCCCTGGAAGTATCGTCAGACATTGCTGCCGGATTATCGAATAACCCACCCGGGTACCGATCATAAAAAGGAACAGAAAGCTGTGCCCGGGCTGGCAGAACCAGGGCAACAGTCAGTAGTAAAAGAAGAATATCCCGGGTATCACAATACCAGCTCTGCATCATGTCATTTACAGATTGATATCCAGTACCACCGGGCAGTGATCAGAATGAACCGCATCTGTAAACTGGTTACAAGCCACCAGTTTACTTTGCAACGCATCGCTGACAGAGAAATAGTCAATACGCCATCCTTTATTATTGCCACGGGCTCCGGCCCGGTAAGTCCACCAGCTATATTCTACTTTATCCGGATTAAGGTACCGGAAGGCATCAGTAAACCCGTTTCTTAGCCAGTTAGTCATCCATGCCCGTTCTTCCGGCAGGAAACCTGAGGTATTTTTATTCCTTACAGGATCATGAATATCCTGCGGAGTATGGGCAATGTTATAATCACCACAAATAATCAGATGTGGTCTTTCTTTTCGCAATTCTTCTACAAACTTTTGAAAATCACTCAGAAACATCATTTTTGCAGTTTGCCTTACTTCTCCCGAAGTTCCCGACGGGAAATAACAATTCAGCAAGGTAATATCTCCGAAGTCCACCCTGATTACTCTTCCTTCCGAGTCAAAAAAGGGGATCCCGCACCCTTCCAGTACCAGATCGGGCTTTTGCTTTGCAAAAACGGCGACGCCGCTGTACCCCTTCTTCTCTGCGGCATGCCAGCCGATCAGCTCAAGGCCGAGAGAGGTAAAAGGCGTCAGGTCCACCTGATCAGGAGTCGCTTTTACTTCCTGAAGACACAGCACATCTACCGGATGCAGCGTAAGCCAGTCGATCAGGCCGTTTTTTACCGCCGCCCTGATACCATTTACGTTGTAAGATACAATTCTCATTCGCTCAGGCAGGTACTTCAGCAGGTTGTGAAACTTTATTTTCTTTAAAGAACAACAAAAAGAGCAGCAATACTACTGCCGCAATACCAGCAGGGACAAGCCATATACTGGTCCAGTTTTTCACTGTATCTACCGTGTAAATATCAGCAACAACACCCGAAAGCCAGGAACCGATCCCCATTCCTATTCCATAAGTGGCAATATAAATAAGGCCTTGTGCGGATGATTTGATCTTCTCCCCGGCTTTATTGTCCGTATAAATCTGCCCGGTTACAAAGAAGAAATCATAACATACACCGTGAAGAATAATCGCCAGGTACAATAACCATTCGCTTGACGAAGCATCTCCGTAACCAAATCCTATAAACCTGACAATCCACGCTATCAATGCGATGATCAATATTTTTTTCACTCCAAAACGGCTATACACAATCGGGATCAACAGCATAAATAATACTTCAGAAGCCTGTCCGAGTGACATCTTGTTTTCCACATTAGTCATTCCGGCATCGGTAAGAGAAGGATTAGCCCATGCATAATAAAAAGACAGCGGGATACAGATCAGGATAGAAGAAATTACAAAAATCAGGAAAGACCGGTCCTTAAACAGTTTAAAAGCATCGAGTCCCAGAATAGAGCTTATTGAAGTACTTTGAGAAGGTTTGGGAGGAGTATTGGGTAACATGAAAGCAAACACGCCCAACAGCACGGATGCATACATAGACAGTTCGAAAATCATGCCTTCTCCGCCCCAGTCATAAAATCCGATGATATTGGTAACGACAATCCATGCGACAGTGCCCATCACCCGAATAGCGGGAAATTCTTTCTCAGAACTCGTCATTTGCTGCATAGCAACCGAATTGGCCAGGGCCAGCGTAGGTGCAAAACTAATACAGTACAAAAGAATCATCCAGAAGAAATGATCAGCATTATCTACCTTCAGAAGGAAAAATAAGATCACGGCACCGATAAGATTCAGGATACCAAGTACTTTCTGCGCTGCAAAATAACGATCGGCAACCATCCCTATAAAAAACGGTGCGATCATCATAGCAATAGAAAATGCGGCATAGGCACTACCCACCTGCGTACCTGTTGCTCCCAATTGTACTGACAAATACTTACTCATCTGCCCATACCATGCTCCCCAGATAAAAAACTGCAGGAACATCATGAGCATTAATTGAACTCTTACACTGCTTTTCATTGAATTGATTAAAAACTATGAGAAAATTATGAGGTTATCTGAATGATTAATTGGTAAAAATAAGCATTCAATCAAATTTGCAATCATTTTAAAACAACTATTGCATATAAATAGTCGTATCTTACTCATTATCATTCATTGCTTAACAAAATACATTCCGAAGCCTGCCCGGAACGTTCAGGTCAAATTTTTATTAAAATCATTAAAATAAATGACTAGGCTTTAGTTTTTTCCTATATTTAAGCGTAAAAGAATTTTAAAAATCATTTCATTTTTACTACTATGAAAATTACTGTAGTCGGAGCCGGAGCCGTAGGAGCTACCACAGCTGATAATATTGTGCGTCGCGAATTGGCCGAGGAAGTAGTACTTTTAGATATTAAAGAAGGAGTAAGTGAGGGAAAATCGCTGGACATGTATCAGACTGCGGCTTTACTGGGCTTTAACACCCGCCCTGTAGGATCAACCAACGATTATGAAAAAACAAAAGGCTCGGATGTGGTGGTCATTACTTCAGGGCTTCCGCGTAAACCGGGAATGACCCGTGAGGAACTGATTGGTGTGAATGCCGGTATTGTCAAATCTGTTGTTGAGAATATTCTGAAATACTCACCCAAGGCCATTATCGTTGTGGTTTCAAACCCTATGGACACCATGACTTATCTTGCTTTAAAAGAGAGTGGTATTCCTAAGAAAAGAATCATTGGAATGGGTGGTGCGCTGGACAGTGCCCGCTTTAAAACCTATCTGGCTATGGCCATGGACGTTACTCCCAATGATATTCACGGCATGGTTATCGGTGGTCACGGAGATACAACCATGATACCGCTTACCAGGCTTGCTACTTATAACGGTATTCCGGTAAGCCGGTTCCTTAATAAGGAGTCTCTGGAAAAAGTAGCTGCAGATACGATGGTAGGCGGAGCAACACTTACCAAACTCATCGGGACCTCCGCGTGGTATGCACCGGGAGCTGCCAGTGCTATGATTGTTGAAAGTATCGTGCGGAATCAGAAAAGAATTGTCCCCTGCAGTGTTTACCTGAACGGTGAGTATGGACAGAAAGATATCTGTATGGGTGTCCCAGTGGTTATTGGCCGGAATGGCTGGGAAAAAATCATCAACCTAAGGCTTAGCGATGCGGAGAAAGCACTCTTTGCCAAATCAGCGGAAGCAGTCAGAAAAATGAATGATGTGCTGTCGTTATAACTGACCGTTATGATCTCAGGTGGCGGCGCAGGTTCCCCGAAAACTTACTGCCACCTGAGTGAAATTTCAGCGTATTATATCAGCTTGCTGTTCTGTCTTTTGCCTACATACTTTCCATTGGCATCATATACCACACATGGAAATCCGAACAGACATTTTTCCTGAATAATTTCAGCTACCTGAGGAGGTACAAGTTTTTCCCATCCCAATTCTCCCCGCTGTACCATCGCAAGAACTTCATCGGTTGTCCATCTCAGATTATCTAACTGATAATTACGGATATCCTCAATCTTATCATTTACCAGTAAATACTGAAACAAGGGCCGTAAGTGCTCCGGAATCTCGAAATTTTCACAGTTGTAGATCCTGTTATCAGACCGTAACGTCGGATAAATGAACAATTTAACATTCCTGCTGAACAAGGTCGCAAAGGATTCGAGAATACCGCCCGGAAGAAATTCGTAATGGGTTTCGTCAAAAATGGCCTGCAAGCTCGGAATCCCCAGCAAAAGGCCGATTTTCCTTCTGGTGAGTCTGGAAAGGTATGCAACGAGTTTGAAATATTCGTGGTAATTTGAAATCATTACCATATGCCCGAGTGAACACAGGATATCCACCCGATCCAGAAAATCCTTTTCATCAATACTGCTGTCATTGTCGGTCTGCAGATTATGTAAAGTCAGTTCAGATACGAGCTCCACTTTGCTTTCATCAACATCCGGTTCGGCCAGGAATTGTTTCATTCCGTTATCCACCAAATCCACGTGGAGATTGGTAATGGGCCTCAGTCTTCCACGCATCAGCAGCACATGTTTTTTATAAAATGCTTCTGAAGGTTGCAACACCCCCCCGTCCGATCCGAACAGAGCTGCATCAGTAAAGCCATTCTTTACCAGATACAGACTCATCAGCCGGTTATCCACGTGCATATAATCAGGGCCACTGAACCGGATCATGTCTATTTCCATCCGATCGGTGGTGATATCATCCATCAGGGATTTCAGCAAAACCTCCGGTGTCTGGCTGTAAAAGAAACAACCATAGATAAGATTTACCCCAATAATGCCCAATACCTGCTGCTGTGCAACATTATCATTATCGAGCATTCTAACATGAATCACCACATCATTATAACCTCCTCCGGGTTCCAGCTGAAACCGGATTCCGATCCAGCCATGGGCCTCATTTGTCTTTTTATAATTCAGGGCTACGACAGTATTGGCAAAAGCAAAAAAAAGGCTCTCAGGCCCTCTTTTCTCTGCCAGACGTTTTTCAAGCAGGCTATATTCTTTGCTCAGCATTTTTTCAAGCCGGGACTCTACTACATATCTTCCGCTTTCTTCCGGCCCGTATATGGCATCACTGAAAGTCATATCATAGGCAGACATCGTCTTGGCAATAGTTCCTGAAGCGCCCCCTGCCTTAAAAAAGAGCGATGCAGTTTCCTGACCGGCCCCTATTTCCGCAAACGAACCGTAAATCCGTCTGTCCAGATTAATCCTTAAGGCCTTCTGTTTGGTTCCCAGACTTTTGTCGTACATAATTCAATGAAGTGTTTTTTTGATACGTAAAAATATGAAAAATACCAATTCTAAATGCTTTATAATTGTACATTCACATTTCGGAGCTAAATTATCCTCATTTAATACAACATCATTTCAGCCGGCCCATGAGTACAGATCTTATATTTCTTTACGGAACACTGAAGAAAGGATTTAAAAATCCCTATACAGAAGAACTGATAACAGGCACCGAATTTCTGGGGACAGGCCATTTTGCCGGTGAATTATATCTCTGCGATTGGTTTCCGGCGGCATTACATATTCCGGGTAGCCCCTTGCGGGTTTATGGTGAAATTTACAGGATGCTTGATGCTGAAAAATTACTGCTGCTTCTGGATGAATATGAAGAAGTGACCCCTGATCCGGAAAAAAGTCTGTATATACGAAAAATAATTCAGGTTCAATGTCAGGACAATACGTTGGTTTCCTGTTATGTTTATATTTATAATCAATCAGTGGAAGGATTTGAAATGATTTCAGGCGGAAATTTCATAAAAAAGGAATAATTTGACGACAACTGATTAACACGATGGATTACCTGCATGAGTTCCGGAAATTTATTTCCAGCCAGTATCTGAATACGGGGCTGAAACTCACGCTGTGTACTTTACTTCCCTGTCTTATTTTTCAGTATTTCGGCGTTCTTGAACAGTTGATCGCTTTTCCTCTGGGCACCTTGCTGATCGGTTCAATTGACAGCCCCGGTCCGGTTACACACAGACGGAACGCGCTCATTCTGGGTATGATCAGCTGCCTGACCGTAGCATTGACCTCTGGCCTGTTGTTCCGGTATCCTTCACTTATCTTTCTGCAGATCATCCTGTACGGAATGTTTTTCTCGCTTATCGGCGTTTATGGAAATCGTGCCGGAACAATAGGGTTAATTTCCCTGCTCATCTTTATTTTCAATATTGACGACCACCTTACCCAGGGCAAAATCCACGAAAACGGCTTTTACATGACGGCCGGAGGTTTATGGTATTTTATTGTATTTCTGATACTGAATAAACTTCGTCCTTACGTACTGATACAGCAGATTCTGGGAGAAAGCTTTGTGGGACTTGGGAAATTCCTCCGGACCAAATCAAAATTTTATTTCGCAGATCCGCAGTATAACCTACTGGTCAACGATATGCTCAAGCAACAGGTATTACTCAGAGAACATCAGGAGAGCCTTCGCGAAATATTGTTCAAAACCCGTGAAATGGTCAGGGAGTCCACAGACAAAAGCCGTATTCTGATGCTGATGTTTCTGGACAGCATTGATCTTTTTGAACGGATTATGGATTCTCAGCAGGACTACACCTACCTTCACAAAGCATTTGGTCACACAAAAATCCTGCGGTTGTTTGGTACTTACATCAGGTTTCTGGCTAAAGAACTGGAAAATATAGGCCTGGCAATACAGGAAGGACGTGTTTCACACCCGGAAAAAGACCTGGAAGAAGCCCTTATCAAATGCCAGATCGCTTATGAGAAATTCCGAGAGCAGCACCTCACTCCCGACAATCTGGAAGATTTCATCATGCTGAATGAAATCATGAGCAGCATGAAGAACATTACAACCCGTATCCGTAAACTTCATCTGGCCACAACTTACAATGTCTCCCTGATTGAAAACGCCCAGCCGGCAGTTAACTATGAACAATTCCTTCCGAGGGAAGAATATCATGCCCGTCTTTTACTGGATAACCTTTCGCTTAAATCAAGCCATTTCAGACATGCTATCAGACTAACGCTGGCCTTGCTGGCAGGTTATGCCAGTTCACTTTTCTTTGAAATGGGCCACGGCTACTGGATCCTGCTTACTATTGTCACCATTCTGAAGCCTGCCTTCAGCATCACAAGACAACGTAATATCAAAAGACTTGCCGGAACATTTTTCGGAGCAATTGCAGGTTTTTCCATTGTGTATATCATTCAGGATCAGACTGTCCTTTTTGCTATCATGATGCTTACGATGATACTGGCCTACAGCTTTATGAAAATCGAGTACTTTACGGCCTGTTTCAACCTGACCATCTATGTCCTGATCTCATTTAATTTCCTGAATCCGGAAAGTGTGGGTGAAGTATTGGCAGACCGTGTTATGGATACCTTACTGGGCTCTGTCATTGCCTGGATCATTTCTGCCTATGTATTGCCGGTATGGGAGCACTCTCAGATCAATCAGTATCTTAAGGAAGCGTTACAGACCAACCATCGTTATTTTCAGGCAGTAACCGGATTATTCAGCAGAACACCCATCGATATCAACGGCCTAAAACTTTGCCGGAAGAATGCGATGATTGCCCTGGCCAACCTCTCCGATAATTTTCAGCGAATGATGTCCGAGCCCAAAAAGCAGCAGATTAAAATGGAAGAATACCATCAGTTTGTAGCTACTACTCACATGCTGACATCGCATATCGCGGCGTTATCATCCTATGGACAGAAATGGCATGAGCATCCTGAAGCTTTTCAGTTTGAACCGGTCATCCGGCAAATCAATCATCAGTTTATGTGCGTGGAAAATATGCTCGCACATCAGCCGGTTTTATATGGGGAAGAAGTTTTCAAACTATCCCCGAATCAGAAATTAATGGAAATGCTTGCTCTTCGTAAAAAGAAAATCATTGAGCAGGGCCTCCTTCACGAAAACAGTGAAGAAGCGGATCTGCTTTCCGAAATGAAAACCATTAACGGTCTTTTCGGCCTGATCAGCAATATAGTCAGGGATGAATACAAGATTGCTGAAAAAATAGTTACCTAATTTTCAGATTCTGTAAATTCTCCGATAATACGGAGTCCTTCCAGCGTCAGATTTTTATCTATTTCTGTAAACTCCTCTGCCAGCGTGGTAATAACAGAAGAATGGCCTCCTGTACCTATCGCCATCAGATGACCGTCAAACTCCCGTCTGATCCTTTGAATCATTGATTTCACCAAACCTTCATAACCCAGCAACACACCTGACTGAATGGCTTCCACCGTATTTTTCCCGATGGGAGACTCCGGCATAATAAGGGGTACTTCCGGTAACTGAGCTGTATTGGCAAAGAGCGATCTGACGGCCGTTTTCAGACCTGGGGCAATGGCCACGCCCTTGATAATTCCTTCTTTGGCTACAGTTGTAAACGTAAGGGCCGTTCCGAAATCAACAATTACACAATTCATCTGATACCGGTGATGAGCCGCTACGGCATTGGCAAAAAGGTCAGTACCCAGTTCATAAGGGTGATGAATATCCACTTTCATCAGGGGGTAAGTACCAGGTCCGATAACGACGGGATTGACCCCAAACATCCTGGCAAATGCCGGCAGCAATGCATCGTTCAGATTTGGAACAACACTACTGTATACAACCTGGGTTACCTGTCGGGGTACAAAGTTACTTTCCAGGAACAAAAGGCTCAGCCATTGCATATAAGTTTCGGGCCGTTCTTTTACTTTGGAAGGTTTTCTCCATATCTCAACCCAGCGATCTCCTTCCGACAGACCTGCAACTATATCCGTATTTCCTACATCTACTGCCAATAGCATATTTAACTTATTGAAGGATTTATAATTTTAATGGAACAGAATCAAAGTTTTCCTGTCTGCCGAAAATACTAAAACCGTACCTGAAATATTTACTTATCGGAAGCAAAATACACTGTTTCCGGAAAAATACGGCAAAGCAATCCGGGAAATTAAAAGTTTTGCCAGTATATCCCCCGATAAAGTATCGTTTACGCATTGCTAATCGCAACAGGCTTCTTTTGGTCAGAAGCTTTCATGAAATTAACCCGTTCTTTCTAATATGAGTTTTTCATAAATTACTATTTACAAGCAAGTCAAATATTAGCTCACTATCGTCAGTTTACCAAAAATTATTCTTTAATTAGCATCGTTTTCAACACACAACCCTTCCCAGTAACTGCCAAGGCAGCTACTTCTATGCATTATGAATCTCTTTCAAAACATCTCTTTTGTAATTCTTTTTTTCATTACAGCCGTTTCTGCATCATATGCTCAGTATAAACCTGACTGGCTGAATCCTGAAATTTTTTCCGTAAACCTATTACCTCCCGGAAGTAAACTGATTCCTTACACTTCTGAACAGAACGCTTTAACATTTGATCACACGCGTACAGCACGATTGAAATCCTTGAACGGTAAATGGGATTTTAAATGGTACAAAAATCCAAAAGCACTTCCGGCAGACTATTTTGATCCTCAGTTTTCTACCGGCAACTGGGATCAGATTAACGTTCCTGCCTATTGGCAAATGCTGAGTATATCTGAGAACAAACCTTATGATAAGCCCTATTTTCAGAAATCAGGTATTACACCAGATGAAAGCTTTTCTGTGATCGGCTCAGACAGCAATGCAACCGGTATTTACCGGACCACTTTTGTTGTGCCGGATGACTGGAAAAATCAATCTGTGATTCTTCATTTTGATGGTGTAAGCTCTGCATGTTACGTATGGCTGAATGGTTATAAACTCGGCTATCACGAAGACAGCTCCACACCTTTCGCATTCCAGCTTGACACCCTGCTGAAATCAGGAACCAACCAATTAACCGTGCAGGTACTGAAATGGAATGATGGTACTTATCTCGAAAACAGGGGCGGGTGGCAGTTGTCCGGAATATTCAGAGATGTATACCTTACCATGCATAAAGAGACGCATATTCAGGACGTGTTTGTTACCACCGACCTGGATGATCAGTATAAAGATGCCATACTCTCCGTCAGCACCGTTATAAAAAACAACAAAAACTATATTCAATACGGTCACAAGGTAATTGCCACCTTATACGATCAGGAGAATAAGATGGTAGACAAGCCTGTTGAGAAAGTTATTAATATGCTTGACTCCACCTCTCAGATGAGAATCACAAACGAAATCCGTGTAAGCAATCCACAGAAATGGAGCGCTGAAATACCGGCGCTTTATAAACTGACTATTCAGGTTGCAGACGATAAGGGTAATATCTTTGAAGTTACCAGTCAGAAAGTTGGTTTCAGGGAAGTAAATTTCAAATCAAGCCAGTTTCTGCTGAATGGAAAAGCGATCACCCTGAAAGGTGTAAATATGTCGGTGCTCAATCCCCTTCCTGCAACACGTGAATCCATGATCCGGGATATTACTCTGATGAAGCAACATAATATTAATGCTGTCTGGCTTAATAACGGACCAACTGCACCTCTTTGGTATGACTTATGTGATGAATACGGATTGTATGTTATTAATCAGGTGAATATTCACACCAATCATGCTCCCGGAATAAACACCGCACCAGAATGGAACGGTGCATTCACCGCAAGAGCACAGCAAGTATGGGAAAGAGATAAAAATCATCCGAGCATCATTGTCTGGTCGGCAGGTAACAACATTGGCAACGGTACTAATCTGGATGCTGTTTATAGTTATTTTCAACTGGCTGATTCTACACGACCAGTAGTATACCGTGATAACGAATCAATCTCTCAACGCTTTGATCTGACAACCGCTAACGCCCTGTCTGAAAATACTCTGACCGATCTACCAAAAGATAATACACGACCACTCTTCCTGCATAGCTTCGGAGAGGCCGACGGAAACGGACTGGGCAATATATATCAATTCTGGCAAAAGATCCTGAAAAGCACTGCGCGGCAGGGGGGCTTTCTTGATAACTGGTCAGCTAATTCCATTATCCTTAAAAACAAGGAAGGTGTTCTGTCAGAGTTCAGAAATTATGAATCAGGGCAGTTTCCTGAAGGTGGTGTGGTCACAGCCGAAGGCAAACCCGAACCCGAGATAACAGAACTGAAAAAAGCCTTTGAACCTGTCATTATAGTAACAGCAGACACCATCACAGTGCAGACGAAAGGTGCAATCATTACCAATAAATTTGATTTCAAAACACTGAATGATCTGGAACTAAACTGGAGCATTGAAGAAAACGGACATCGCATTCAACAGGGTACAATGGGTTTGGATGGCATCCGTGCAAATGAATCCAGAGAGTTTAAATTCCCGTTTGACTGGCCGGCCAGCCCTCGCCCTGACGGCAATTATTTCCTGAATTTAAGCATAGTTACGAAACAAGACCATTTATGGGCAGGCAAAGGCCACGAAATAGCCAGAAAACAAATTCCGTTAAAAATAGTCAGGATACCGGCAGTTACCAATGTTCAGCAGAGCACTCCGCTCAGAATGAATTTTCTGCGGGGAATAGGTATTGAAATAACAGGTGCCAATTTTTCCATAACTTTTGACAAAGAAACGGCTCAGATGAGTTCCTATGTCTACAAGGATAAGGAATTTCTTGAAAGCGGCTTTAATGGCAATTTCTGGAGGGTGCCCACCCATACGGATCAAAACGGAGATCCTGAAAGCCTTCCCTCTCTTTGGTTAAGTCATGGAATTGATTCTCTTAAAACAGTTACATCCGATCTGAGGGTAGAAAAACTGAATGCGCATATCTATAAAGTAAGCATGGTTAAAAGAATGGCGGCCAGATCAGGAAGTATACAGATCAACTCAATTTATACCATTTATGCAAGCGGTGACATCCATATTCAATATGCTTTTATTCCGTCCGGCACCTTACCTCCACTGCCCAGAATAGGTCTGCAGATGCAGATGAGAGAAAACATGAACGAATTGACCTGGTTTGGAAAAGGTCCGTATGAAACCTATTCCGACAGAAAAGAAAGTGCTTTTACAGGCATTTATACAGGTAAAATAACAGACCAGCATTTCCCTTATCAGCCTTTGCAGGAAACCGGAAACAAAACGGATGTGCAGTGGTTTACGATAAAAGATATAGAAAATGACGGCCTGATGTTCATTCCTGACACACTGGTAAACATGAATGTACAGAATTACACAGCTTCAGATCTTTTCCGCTCCCGGCAATCCGGAAAACCGCTCCCCAGAGGGAATCAGATCGTACTGAATATTGATCTGGAACAAAAAGGACTGCATTTCAATCATGAAAAGCAAACGTCTGAGAACAGACAACCGATGGCAACACGACGGTTTTCATTTCGTATTAAGCCTGTAGACGCGCAAACAGATTATTTCAAAGAAGCCAATACCCGGCTGCCGATGATCGCACGAAAAATGAGTCCGGGTTTAAATAAAGAAACAGATTAGGCCGGGGTATTCTCATTCTCCGGCCTAATCCGGAATTTACTGATCAGATTTTTTATCTTCCGGAATAATAAACTCCATCGGACCGGAAACCTTTTCAGGTAATAAAGCCAGTCTAAGCACATCTTCCACGGTATCGGCATAGTGGAAAGTGAGTCCTTTGATGTAGTCCTGCGTTACCTCTTCGACATCCTTTTTATTTTTAGCACAGAGAATAATTTCCTTAACACCCGCTCTTTTGGCTGCCAGAATTTTCTCTTTGATACCGCCTACCGGCAATACTTTCCCACGTAAAGTAATTTCACCCGTCATCGCAAGAAACGGTTTCACTTTACGCTGCGTATAAATAGAGGCCATAGAGGTTAGCATGGTAACACCGGCGGATGGCCCGTCTTTGGGAACGGCCCCTGCCGGCACGTGTACATGCAGGTCGTAATGATTAAAAATCCTGTAATCGATATCAAGGTTTTCGGCATGTGCTTTGAGGTATGACAGCGCTGTAACCGCTGATTCTTTCATCACATCGCCCAACTGACCGGATAAAGTAAGCTGACCTTTCCCTCTGCTCAGGCTCGTTTCTATAAACAGGATTTCCCCGCCCACGGAAGTCCAGGCAAGCCCTGTTACAATGCCCGCAATATCATTATCCTGATACAGATCTTTATCAAAAATTTCGCTGCCCAGCAGTTTTTCAACCTGATCCGCTTTCACCGTCCTGGCATATTCCTCTTCAACCGCGATTGATTTGGCGGCTTTCCTTATAATCTTCCCTATCTTTTGCTCCAGTAACCTGACACCCGATTCCCTCGTATAGCCTTCAATTACTTTCAGCAAAGCCTTATCTTCAATTTTAAGATCGGTTGCAGATAAACCGTGCTCCTGCCGTTGTTTAGGCAAAAGGTATTTTTTCGCAATCTGAAGTTTTTCTTCGATGGTATAGCCTGTCATTTCGATAATCTCCATACGGTCCCGAAGAGCCGGATGAATGGTCTCCAGCGAATTGGCCGTTGCAATGAACAGTACATTGGACAAATCATACTCCACCTCCAGGTAATTATCGATAAAGGATGAATTCTGTTCGGGATCCAGTACTTCGAGCAAAGCAGAAGAAGGGTCCCCTCTGAAATCAGAGCTCACTTTATCAATTTCATCGAGTACAAACACCGGATTGGAAGTGCCGGCTTTTTTCAGATTCTGAATGATTTTGCCCGGCATAGCTCCGATGTAGGTTTTGCGGTGGCCACGGATTTCCGCCTCATCATGCACACCCCCAAGAGCCATCCGGATATATTTACGTCCCAACGCCTTTGCTACAGATTTTCCAAGGGATGTTTTACCAACCCCCGGAGGCCCGTACAGACAGAGAATAGGAGCTTTCATATTATTCTTCAGCTTCAGCACGGCCAGGTATTCGATAATTCTTTCCTTCACCTTCTCCAGACCGAAATGATCAGAATCCAGTACTTTCTGAGCTCTTTTCAGGTCAAAATTATCTTTGGAGAATTCACTCCATGGCAAATCCGTCAGTAATTCCAGATAATTGAGGGTAACCGGATACTCCGGTGCCATGGGATTAATGCGCTGCAGTTTGGCAAGCTCCTTTTCAAAATGGAAACGAACGGCTTCGGGAAAGTTCTTTTTCATGCCTTTCATGCGAAGATCCTCCATATCCCTTTCAGGGCTGTCAATGCCCAGCTCGTCATGAAGTACCTTAATCTGCTGCCGGAGGAAATAATCCCTCTGCTGCTGATCAATATCTGAGCTGGCTTTCGACTGGATTTCCCGTTTCAGTTCCAGCATTTCTATTTCACTGAGCATAAATTCCAGCAGCAGATTTGCCTGCTTACTGGCATCACGTTCTTCGAGCAGCTTTTGTTTCTCAGCGACTTCCACATTAATATTGGAAGAAAGAAAATGAATCAGAAAAACCGGACTTTCGATATTATCCATCGCAATCCGGGCTTCCTGTGGCATTTCAGGGATCAGCTTCATAATCTTGTATGCGCTATCCCGTAAAGACTGCAGCAGTGCTTTTGATTCCTTTTTACCTGAAGAAGGAAACGCATCATCAATAGCTGTGACAGAGGCAGTTATATAAGGGTCTTCCCGAAGGATACTCTGAATCTCAAACCGCTGTCTCCCCTGAACAATAATAGTCACATTACCATTTGGTAAAGTGATCATTTTGAGGATATAAGCAACTGTCCCTACTTTATATAAGTCGTCGGCCGTAGGGTCTTCTGTCTGTGCTTTGGTTTGGGTAACTACTCCCAGAATACGCTGGTTTACATTAGAATTACGGTAAATTTTCTTCACCAGCTTAATAGCCTTCTGGCGCACAACCGTAACCGGAATCACCATACCAGGAAACAGAACCGTTTGCCTGATCGGCAGAATAGCAAGTTCTTCAGGTATCTCAAGAGGTTCTTCTGTACCATCAGGGCCGCCAATCGGAATAATTTCAACACTATCCAGATCAGAATCTGCCATCAGTATACGACTATATAAATCTGCTTTGTTATTGTTCATAAATTTATCTGCCATTATGACAGCAATATCTTAGTTAATAGCTAAACACACTATACCTGACAATAGTTAAAATGACGATAAGCATCAGAATAACCCAGGCATCAGAAAAATACCTTCCAGACGTCATTAAAGATTGCAAATGCCATCAGACCCAATAAAAGTACCATTCCTACTTTCTGTGCGTTTTCCAGAAAGGTGTCAGAGGGTTTTCTTCCGGAAATAATTTCATACAACAAAATAACAGAGTGCCCGCCATCCAGAGCCGGAATAGGCAATGCATTCATAAATGCCAGAACCATTGAAAGCAGGCCTGTAAGGAACCAGAAACGATCCCAGTCCCAGACACCACCAAACATACGCGCTATACCAATAGGGCCGCTCAAAGCTTTGGATGCAGAGACTTCTCCTCTGAAAATTTTTCCGAATCCCTGAACATTGGTATACACCACATTAAAGGCATTGGCTGTTCCTACTGATACGGATTCACCTAAGGTATACTCTATTTTTGTAAAATTGAGCAGGATCTCAGGATAAAACCCGATGGTTCCCTCTTCAGAAACAGTAACGTTCAAATCTTTCGGTTGTCCGTCCCGGATTACATGTAACAGTGCTTCTTTTCCTTTAAGCGAATCCAGTTTCATACGAAACGCACCAAAATCAGCTGTTTCTTCACCGTTAACCGCTGTTATCTTATCCCCGGCTTTGATTCCGGCTTTTTCTGCGACAGAACCGGCCATTAATTCCCGGACCTGAAACGGTTGAAAAACACGGATAAAATTATCCCTTGCACCAGGCTCGGATAACTTGTCGATATAATTATTCGGAATATCAATCTGCAATTTCTCACCGTTACGATCTATCGTATAGTAGCTGTTGGTACCCAGAAAAACATCTGAGCCCATTACTACTCTAAAATCATCATAGGATTTGCCGTTGACTTCAATAATCTTATCACCAGTCTGCAACCCGATCTCACGTCCCAGCTCACCGGCCACAATACCGTATTTGTTCACTTCTTCTCTTGACAGATATTCAGAACCATTGAAATAAGCGATACCGATAAAGATAAGAATACCCACTACCACGTTCACAATAATCCCGCCCAGCATTACAATCAGTCTTTGCCAGGCCGGTTTGGCACGAAACTCCCACGGTTGAGGCTCTGACTTCATCTGAGCAGTATCCATGGATTCATCAATCATTCCGGAAATCTTTACAAAACCACCGAGAGGAATAGCACCTATACCATATTCTGTTTCGCCTTTGGTAATACTCCATACTTTTGGAGGGAAGCCGATAAAATACTTTTCAACCCGCATACCAAACATCTTGGCCGCAACCAGATGTCCCAACTCATGCAACCCCACTAAAATCGACAACCCAAGAATAAGTTGTCCTGCCATTATTAATACTTCCATGCAAATGCTTTGTAAAGAAGGTCCCTGTTATGAAATTTCAGAGAAAGACTTCTGATAAGAATTAGTTAATTAAGAAAGACAGTACAAATCAGATACCAGCAATAAAATTTATTGTTTACTGATCAATTTGTCACTTTTATACTGACAATATTACGGAGCTGTTAAATCAGGCCTCAGGCTTCTCCGCCGGGGCCGCCAAAATTAACAGGGAAATTAAATCCATTACCATTATCTGTTTTCTCCTGAATAACACCGTGTATTTCTTCATATTTTTCAATATTCTCATGAAGTGCCAGCAAAAGTCTTTTGGCATGTTCTGGTGTCACAATTACGCGGGCTTTTACTTTCGCTTTAGGGACACCCGGCAATAACCGGATAAAATCAAGTACGAATTCAGTATTGGAATGAGCTATAAGGGCAAGATTGGAATAAACCCCCTCAGCCATTTCCTCCGAGATTTCAACATTTATCTGCTGGTCGCCTTCGTTTGCCTTTTTTGACATGTGTATTAAAAGTATAGGTGATTTAACAAAACTATTATAAAAATGTAGCAAATCATAAAAAAAGCGCCAGCCAATTCACTGGCCGGCGCTTTTTTCAAAATGATTTATCCTTAAAGAAGCTCTTTCTTTTTAGAACGGATGCTTCGCTCTTTGGATTCAACCAAAGCATCGAATTCATCTCTTGAGCCCACGATAATATCCTGGTATTTTTTCATACCGGTACCGGCAGGGATCAGGTGACCTACGATAACGTTCTCCTTCAGACCTTGCAGTTCATCACGTTTACCACGGACGGCTGCTTCACTCAGTACTTTCGTTGTTTCCTGGAATGAGGCTGCTGAAACGAAACTTTCGGTTCCTAATGATGCCTGGGTAATACCCATCAGTGTTGGTTTAGCAACCGCCGCCTGGGCATCCCTTGCTGTAACCAGTTTCAGGTCACGGCGTTTCAGGCCTGAATTCTCATCACGCAGACGGCGCATTGAAATAATCATACCCGGACGCAGCGTTTCTGATGCACCGGCATCCACTACTACTTTCATATCCAGAATCTTGTCGTTTTCCTCACGGAATACCCAACGATCTACTGGTTGCATTTCAAGGAAATTGGTATCTCCTGCATCAAGAATCTCAACTTTCTGCATCATCTGGCGTACGATACACTCGATGTGCTTATCATTGATTTTCACCCCTTGCAACCTGTATACCTCCTGAATCTCATTTACCAGGTACTCCTGCACAGCAGTAGGTCCTTTGATGTTCAGGATATCTGCAGGTGTGATAGCTCCGTCAGAAAGCGGATTTCCGGCTCTCACGAAATCACCATCCTGAACCAGAATGTGTTTTGAAAGGGCTACCATATAGCGACGCTGGGTTCCATCTCTTGATTCGATCAGAATTTCACGGTTACCTCGTTTTACACCACCATAACTTACCACACCGTCGATTTCACTCACGGTTGCCGGGTTGGATGGGTTACGTGCCTCGAATAATTCTGTTACCCTTGGAAGACCTCCGGTAATATCACGGGATTTACCTACAACCCTCGGAATTTTCGCCAATGGCTGACCTGGTTTCACTTTTGCTCCGTTTTTCACAACCAGACGTGAACCAACAGGAAGGTTATAGAACTTCTCGGTACGGTCCTTCAGCAATGTACTCTTACCTTTCACCACTACCGCCGGATTCTTGGTCTTATCACGCGTTTCGATGATCACAGCTTCCTGGAAACCGGTTTGCTCATCGTATTCCTCACGGAACGTAATACCTTCTTCAATAGCATCGAATTCCACAGAACCGTCAAACTCTGAAAGAATTACGGCGTGGTATGGATCCCATGTACATAGTTCCTGACCTTTTGTAACAATATCTCCTTCCTTTACCAACAAGATAGCTCCGTAAGGAATGTTATTCGAAATCAGCAATTGTTTAGTCTCAGGATGAACGATTTTAACCTCTCCTGAACGCCCCATCACAACGATGATCGGATCACCTTCTGCGTTGACAGAATTTACATAACGTAAGTCTTCGAATTGAATTAATCCTTCGAATTTCGCTTTGATGTTAGCATCAACGGCAATGTTGGATGCAGTACCCCCAACGTGGAAAGTACGCAGGGTAAGCTGAGTACCCGGCTCACCGATCGACTGGGAAGCAATAACCCCGACTGACTCACCTTTATCAGCCATACGACCTGTACTCAGGCTCCGTCCGTAACATTTGGCACAAACGCCATTACGGGTTTCACAAGTTAATACAGAACGGATTTCAACACTGTCAATACTGGTTTCATCGATTTTTGCAGCAATTTCCTCGGTAATCTCAGCACCTGTTTCAAGCAACAATTCGTTGGTCAGCGGATCAAAAACGTCGTGAACACTTACGCGTCCTAAAATACGTTCTGAAAGTGGCTCAACGATATCTTCATTGTCTTTCAGTGCTGAAATCTGAATCCCTCTTAAAGTACCGCAATCTTCTTCTACCACAACAACATCCTGTGCCACGTCGTGAAGACGACGGGTCAGGTAACCCGCATCCGCCGTTTTCAATGCGGTATCGGCAAGTCCCTTACGGGCACCGTGTGTTGAGATAAAGTACTCAAGAACGTCAAGACCTTCCTTAAAGTTAGAAAGAATCGGGTTCTCAATGATTTCTCCTGCTCCACCGGCAATGTTTTTCTGAGGTTTGGCCATAAGACCCCTCATTCCACCCAGCTGGCGAATCTGCTCGCGGGAACCACGGGCACCCGAGTGCATCATCATGTAGATGGAGTTAAATCCACCCTGATCAGCCTCAAGCTGTTTCATCAGCGTTTCAGTGATCCGGGAGTTTACACGGGTCCAGATATCAATTACCTGGTTATAACGTTCGTTTTCAGTGATAAGCCCCATTAAGTAGTTGCTCCATACACCTTCAACGTCAACTTTAGCTTCTTTGATCAGCTGATCTTTTTCGGCAGGTACCATCACGTCATTCAAGCCCATCGACAAACCTCCGCGGAATGCCATCTGGAATCCGAGTTCTTTGATTTCGTCAAGGAACTGGGCAGTACGGGCTACACCCGATACTTTGAAGATGTGACCAATGATCTGCTGAAGTTTTTTCTTGGTCAGCAATTCATTAATGAAACCAACTTCCCTGGGTACAGCCTGGTTGAACAGGATTCTGCCGGCAACGGTATCGATAATTTTAGCTTCCAGCTCTCCGGATTCGTTTCTGATCTCAAGACGGCATTTGATATTAGCGTGTTTTGAAAGTTTCCCTTCATTGATCGCTATAATCACCTCTTCAGGACCATAGAATGTTTTCCCTTCCCCTGCAATTGGCAGGGTTTCAGTACTTTTCCTTCCTTTGGTTACATAATAAAGACCCAACACCATGTCCTGAGACGGTACTGTAATAGGTGCACCGTTGGCAGGGTTGAGGATGTTGTGTGAAGAAAGCATTAACAGAGAGGCTTCCAGTACGGCTTCCTGTCCCAGGGGAACGTGAACCGCCATCTGGTCACCGTCAAAGTCAGCGTTAAACGCAGTACAAACCAGCGGGTGTAACTGAATCGCCTTACCTTCGATCAGCTTAGGCTGGAACGCCTGAATACCTAAACGGTGCAACGTTGGAGCACGGTTAAGCAATACAGGGTGCCCTTTCAGTACGTTTTCCAGGATATCCCAGATCACCGGATCTTTACGGTCAACGATTTTCTTCGCTGATTTTACCGTCTTAACGATACCCCTTTCAATCAGTTTACGAATAATAAACGGTTTGAATAACTCCGCTGCCATGTCTTTGGGAAGACCGCACTCATGAAGTTTTAATTCAGGACCTACAACGATAACCGAACGACCAGAGTAATCAACCCTTTTACCCAAAAGGTTTTGACGGAAACGTCCTTGCTTTCCTTTCAGCATATCTGAAAGTGATTTCAGGGCACGGTTACCTTCAGAACGGACGGCGTTTACTTTACGGCTGTTGTCAAATAGTGAGTCAACAGCTTCCTGCAACATCCTTTTTTCGTTACGAAGGATTACTTCCGGTGCTTTGATTTCGATCAAACGCTTCAGACGGTTGTTACGGATGATCACACGACGATATAAGTCGTTCAGATCAGATGTTGCAAAACGTCCGCCATCCAGAGGTACAAGTGGTCTTAGCTCAGGTGGAATAACCGGAACCATTCTGATCACCATCCATTCAGGACGGTTTTCGATACGGGTATTCGCATCACGGAAAGCCTCTACAACTTTCAGACGTTTAAGAGCTTCCCCTTTACGTTGCTGAGAAGTATCAGTAGCAGCCTGGTGACGGAGGTCATAAGAAAGCTCATCCAGATGAATCCGGCTTAAAAGCATTTCCAGTGCACTGGCACCCATTTTAGCAATAAATTTCTGCGGGTCATTATCAGGCAATTGCTGATTCTCACGCGGAAGTTTATCGATGATATCCAGATACTCATCCTCGGTAAGAAAATCCATGGCACTAACGCCATCGTCTTCCTTGATACCAGGCTGAATAACTACGTATCGCTCGTAATAAATAATCTGATCAAGCTTCTTGGTAGAAACACCAAGCAGATAACCAATTTTGTTGGGTAAGCTACGGAAATACCAGATGTGTGCAACAGGAACCACCAGTTCAATGTGTCCCATTCTTTCCCTGCGTACTTTTTTCTCCGTTACCTCTACACCGCAACGGTCACAGATAATCCCTTTATAACGGATTCTCTTGTATTTCCCGCAGTGGCATTCCCAGTCTTTTACCGGCCCGAAAATACGTTCACAAAACAAACCACCCATTTCTGGTTTATAGGTCCGGTAATTGATCGTTTCGGGTTGCGTAACCTCACCAAAAGAGCTCTCCAGAATCGATTCCGGAGAAGCAAGGCTAATAGTGATGCTAGTGAAATCGCTATTTAATTTTTTATTTTTCTTGAAAGACATATCTATCAGGTGTTATCTGTTTTGTAGAAAGTCTGATTTAAAGTTTAAATGGTATCGGCCTGCTTTCCAGCGACCGGTTCACTACTTAAGCGTTACTTCCAGAGCAAGACCACGAAGTTCATGAACCAATACGTTGAATGATTCCGGGATATTCGGTTTCGGCAGGTTTTCACCTTTCACTATGGCTTCATACGCTTTGGCACGGCCAATCACGTCATCTGACTTCACAGTCAGAATTTCCTGAAGGATATGCGATGCTCCGAAGGCCTCAAGTGCCCAAACTTCCATTTCCCCGAAACGCTGTCCACCAAACTGCGCTTTACCTCCCAGCGGTTGCTGAGTAATAAGCGAGTATGGCCCGATTGACCTTGCGTGCATTTTATCATCGACAAGGTGACCCAGTTTCAACATATAAATCAAACCAACGGTTACCGGTTGATCAAACTGTTCTCCCGTCAGACCATTATACAAATAGGTTCTACCCCATTCCGGTAAGCCGGCATCCCTGAGTTCAGCATGTACTTCATCCTCGGTAGCTCCGTCAAAAATAGGTGTAGCATAGCGACGACCCAGTTTCAGACCGGCCCAGGCGAGAATTGTCTCATAAATCTGACCGATGTTCATCCTTGATGGTACCCCCAGAGGGTTAAGAACGATATCCATTGGCGTTCCGTCTTCCAGGAATGGCATATCTTCTTCACGTACAATACGGGCAACAACCCCTTTGTTACCGTGACGACCCGCCATTTTATCACCCACTTTCAGTTTACGCTTTTTAGCTATATAAACTTTAGCCAGTTTAACGATACCCGCCGGAAGCTCATCTCCTACTTCAAGAGCAAAACGCTCACGTTTGAAACGGCCCATCAGTTCACTACGTGCTATCAGGTAATTGCGCACCAATTGAGTTACCAGTTGATTGGTATGTGCATTATCTGTCCAGTTATCAGAGATTACATCACCAATTACGTTCACTTCTTCAGGAACGGAATACTGGCTTTCGTCACGATACGGATTGACAGCCGGGAACAAATTCTCTGCAATATTACGGGCATTGAATTTCATTCCTTTGCTGATCAGCTCATCACCGAACTTATGCTTCACACCTCCGGTAGTAGTACCGTCAAGCAGAGCCACAAGTTTTCCGATCATCAATTCACGCAGATGCGAAAGGTCACGACCATAACGCTTCAGCAATACTTTCAGATCATCTTTATGCTTGGCTCTTTCTTCCTTGGTAGGTCTGGAGAAAAGTTTGGTATCAATGACCACCCCTTTCATGGATGGTGGTGCTTTCTTAGAAGCATCCTTCACATCACCGGCTTTATCACCAAAAATGGCACGAAGCAGCTTTTCTTCCGGAGTAGGATCAGACTCTCCTTTCGGTGTAATTTTACCGATCAGGATATCTCCTTCCTTAATTTCGGTACCAATTCTTACGATACCGTTTTCATCCAGGTTACGGACTGTTTCCTCACTTACGTTAGGAATTTCAGCAGTAAGCTCTTCTTCTCCACGTTTGGTATCACGGACTTCAAGTTCGAATTCTTCAATGTGGATAGAAGTAAAGATGTCCTCACGAACCACTCTTTCGGATATTACAATCGCATCCTCAAAGTTATACCCCTGCCATGGCATGAATGCTACCAGCATGTTACGTCCCAAAGCAAGTTCTCCTCCCTGTGTTCCGTAACCTTCGCAAAGCGGTTCACCTTTCGAAACTTTCTGGCCTTTCAGTACAATGGGTTGTAAGTTAAGGCAGGTATCCTGGTTAGTACGACGGAACTTAACCAAATCATACGTCTTGGTTTCACCTTCAAAACTTATCAGGATATCTTCATCGGTACGGTCATAGCGAACCACAATTTTAGTGGCGTCCACAAAATCAATCACGCCGTTTCCTTCAGCTACTACCAACGCACGTGAATCCATAGCTACACGTTTTTCAAGACCCGTACCTACAATTGGTGCCTGAGGTCTCAATAAAGGTACAGCCTGGCGTTGCATGTTAGATCCCATCAGGGCACGGTTGGCATCATCATGCTCCAGGAATGGAATCAACGAAGCTGCGACCGATACAATCTGATTGGCTGCAATATCCATAAACGACACCTGAGAAGGATCTACCATCGGGAAATCACCTTCAAAACGTGTCTTGATTTTATCGACGGTGAAGTTTCCTTCCGTATCCACAGAGGCATTGGCCTGTGCAATATATTTGGAATCTTCTTCTTCGGCAGTCATATAGACAATCTCCTTGGTCAGCTTGCCTCCTTCGTCAATAATCCTGTACGGGGTTTCAATGAAGCCCATACCATTGATTTTGGCATAAACGCAAAGAGACGAGATAAGACCGATGTTCGGGCCTTCGGGTGTTTCAATGGTACAAAGACGACCGTAGTGGGTATAGTGAACGTCACGAACCTCAAAACCGGCACGCTCTCTGGACAAACCACCCGGTCCCAGTGCAGACATACGTCTTTTATGGGTAATTTCAGCCAGCGGGTTGGTCTGATCCATAAACTGAGACAACTGATTGGTACCGAAGAATGAATTAATTACGGAAGAAAGTGTTCTTGCGTTAATCAAATCAACTGGTTTGAAATCCTCATTGTCACGAACGTTCATACGCTCTTTAATTGTTCTTGCCATACGGGCAAGACCAACGCCAAACTGCGCATAAAGCTGTTCACCAACCGTACGTACACGACGGTTTGACAAGTGATCAATATCATCAACTACAGCTTTCGCGTTGATCAGACCGATCAGGTACTTCACAATAGAAACAATATCTCCGGTAGTCAGGACACGCACATCAAGAGAAGTATCTGAACCCAGTTTCTTATTGATCCTGTAACGACCCACATCACCCAGGTCATAACGCTTGTCACTGAAGAACAAACTCTGAATTACTTCACGGGCCGTCTGCTCATCAGGAGCCTCGGCGTTTCTGAGCTGACGATAAATCTGCTCAACCGCTTCTTTCTCTGAGTTGGAACTATCTTTCTGAAGCGTATTATATATAATGTTATAGTCAGCAACGTTCATGTCTTCTTTATGAAGAATGATCGATTTCTGACCTGAACTTAAAATCAGGCTGATATCTTCTGCAGCAATGGCAGAATCCCTTTCGAGAAGCACTTCATTACGCTGGATAGAAACTACCTCACCGGTATCTTCATCCACAAAGTCTTCCGTCCAGGTACGGAGAACCCTTGCTGCCAGTCTGCGGCCAACAGCTTTTTTCAGCGTGTCTTCCTTTGCCGCAATTTCCTCTGACAGGCCGAACATATCAAGAATATCCTTATCAGAGCCAAAGCCGATAGCACGAAGCAAGGTAGTTACCGGGAATTTTTTCTTACGGTCAATGTACGCATACATCACGTTATTGATATCCGTAGAGAACTCAATCCATGAACCTTTGAAAGGAATGATCCTCGCAGCATACAGTTTGGAACCGTTGGTGTGCTTACTCATGGAGAAAAACACTCCGGGAGAACGGTGCAGCTGAGATACAATTACACGCTCAGCACCATTGATTACAAATGACCCTTTGTCGGTCATGTAAGGGATATTCCCCAGGAAAACCTCCTGTTCAATGGTTTCGAATTCTTCATGATCGGGATCATTACAAATCAGACGCAGCTTTGCTTTCAAAGGTACGGCATAAGTAAGACCACGGTCGATAGATTCATCCACCGAATATTTAGGTGGTTCGAGCAAATAATCAACGAACTCAAGAACGAAGTTTTCACGGGAATCCGCAATCGGGAAGTTCTCAGCAAAAACCTGATAAAGGCCTTCTTCCATTCTTGCTTCAGCGGACGTATCCAGGCTGAAGAAGTCACGGAAAGATTGTACCTGAACTGCCAGCAGATCAGGATAATCAATCACCGGATGGATCCGGGCGAAATTTTTTCTGGGAGTTATTTTAATAGCCAAGGCTAAAATTTGTTTTGGGTTAGCAGATGAACAAAAGATACTTTACAACCCTTTCGGGCGCAAAGACGTCAAATAGTTTAAACCTTCAACGCATGCCTCGTAGATTGGATTGAAGCGCCCCCTCTTCTCTTCGCGCTACGAACGGAAAAGTGTTTCAGGGCACATTCAATAGATTGGTGAAAGCCGGTAAAAGCAGTAGAAAGAAATACCCGGATTCACAAACAGGGATAGACCTGACGAAGGTCAGGTCTATCCCTATAACGGTAGAGCAGTAAAAAAAATTACTTAACCTCTACTTCTGCACCAGCTTCTTCAAGCTGTTTTTTCAGTGCTTCAGCTTCGTCTTTAGCTACACCTTCTTTCAGAGCTTTAGGGGCTCCGTCAACCAGTTCTTTAGCTTCTTTCAGTCCTAAACCGGTAAGATCTTTCACCAATTTAACAACTGCAAGTTTACCAGCACCGGCTGATTTAAGAATTACATCAAAAGATGTTTGTTCAGCGGCAGCTGCAGGAGCATCTCCACCAGCAGCACCAGCTACAACAACTGCACCAGCAGCAGCAGGCTCAATACCATACTCATCTTTAAGAATTGCAGCCAATTCATTAACTTCTTTAACGGTAAGATTAACTAGCTGCTCAGCAAAGGCTTTTAAATCTGCCATTTTTATTCTAAATTAAATGATTACAAAATAATGTTATGAATGATAATATCCTGATATTATACTCCGCGGAATACCGGAGATGATTCCTGAAATTATTGCTCTTTCTCTGATAAAGTCTTCAGGATGCCAGCAATTTTGCCTCCACCGCTTTGCAGGGCAGAAAGTACATTTTTGGCAGGTGACTGAAGAAGGCCGATAACCTCTCCGATAAGCTCTTCTTTTGATTTGATATTCACCAGCACATCCAGTTGATTTTCACCAACGAACAAGGCAGTATCAAGAGAAGCTCCTTTGAATTTCAACTTATCATTTCCGCTCTTTTTACGGAATTCCTTGATAAGCTGAGCTACAGCTTTACCAGATTCAGAATGAAACATGACACCAGAGAAACCTTTCAATACTTCCGCATCGAATAATGTATAATCTGCATCTAGTGTTTCAAGCGATTTTTTGATCAGAGTATTTTTTACAACACGGTACTCTACTCCTTTTTCAAAGCACAAACGGCGAAGATCGTTCACTTCTGAAACGGACATTCCTGCAGCGCTTGTGATATAGAAATAGGGCGTACTTGCAAACTTCTGACTCAATTCGTCAATAATTTCTGCTTTTTCCTGACGTGTCATAATTATATTCCCTGGATCGTATTTTTATCAATAGAAACTCCCGGACTCATTGTACTAGACAGGTAAATGCTTTTCACATAAGTACCTTTCGATGAAGAAGGTTTCAAACGAACAAGGGTATTGATTACTTCCTGAGCATTCTCAGCTAATTTCTCAGCTTCAAATGAGGATTTACCAATGCTGGTGTGAATCACACCGCCTTTGTCTACTTTAAAGTCAATTTTACCGGCTTTCACTTCCTTCACAGCTTTTGCTACGTCAACCGTAACAGTTCCTGATTTAGGATTTGGCATTAAGCCTCTGGGACCCAAAATTTTACCTAATCTACCTACCTTAGCCATTACGCTAGGCATGGTAATAATTACGTCAATATCAGTCCAGCCTTGTTCGATCTTCTGAATAAATTCATCAAGACCAACGTAGTCAGCACCAGCTTCTTTCGCTTCTGCTTCTTTATCAGGCGTACACAGAACAAGTACCCGCACCTCTTTTCCGATACCGTGTGGCAGTGAAACAACACCACGCACCATCTGATCCGACTTACGAGGATCAACGCCCAGACGGACATCAATATCTACAGAAGAATCAAATTTGGTATAGGAAACTTCTTTGAGAATTGCAGCTGCTTGCTCCAGAGAGTACGACTGTTTCGAATCAAATTTCGAAAGTGCCTCTTTTCTCTTTTTCGTCAATTTTCCCATTTTCTTAATTGCTTAGGCGTAAAATTACGCTTCGATATTTTCCCACGGAGCTTTGCCTGATACGGTAATACCCATACTACGAGCGGTACCCGCAACCATCCTCATGGCAGCATCAACTGTAAAGCAATTCAGATCAGGCATTTTTGTTTCAGCAATCTGCTGAACCTGATCCCAGGATACTGAGGCCACCTTATTACGGTTTGGCTGATCAGAACCTTTCTTTACCTTTGTAGCTTCCATCAGAAGAATAGCAGCAGGAGGTGTTTTGATTACAAAATCAAAAGACTTATCCTTATAGTAAGTGATTACTACCGGCAAAACCATTCCCATTTTATCCTGGGTACGGCCATTGAACTGCTTGCAAAACTCCATGATATTAAGACCCTTGGAACCTAGTGCCGGGCCTATTGGAGGAGAAGGATTGGCTTGACCACCCTTCACCTGGAGTTTGACGTATCCACCTATTTCTTTTGCCATTGTTTTGAATTTACTTTTGGTTTGTCTTTCGTATCAGCTTTTAAGTGCAAAGACTGGAAGCTTCTTTACACAACTTTCTACAATCAACTCTCCTTTTCTACTTGTGCGTAACTAAGTTCGACAGGCGTACTTCGCCCGAATATTTTTACAACTACATTGAGTTTTTTCTTTTCATCAAAGACCTCTTCCACGGTTCCGATAAAACCACTGAAAGGCCCATCGACCACCTTGACATTTTCTCCTTTCAGGAAAGATATGCTTGGTGCTTCTTCTTCCTGCGCCACTTCATCCACGCGACCAAGAATGCGGTTCACTTCTGATTGTCTTAAAGGCACGGGGGTTTTATCCTTAGCGCTCTTGCCTTCTGAACTTCCCAGGAAACCTATCACTCCGGGAACGTTTGTCAGAATGTGTTTTACTTCACCTTTTGACAAGTCAGCAGAAACAATAATATACCCCGGAAAGAAGTTCTTCTCACGAACCCTCTTCTTCCCGTTGCGCATTTCATATATTTTCTCGGACGGAATCAAAATCTGAGGAACAAACTCGCTAAGATTCTGTCTGGCGATCTCTGTCTCAATATAGCTTTTGATCTTCTTCTCCTGTCCCGAAACAGCCCTTAAAACATACCAGTTAACTTCGCTCATACCCTGACTTTTTACCTCTTAACTTGTTTTAAAACGATTGATAAAACAACTGAAGAGCAGTTTTAAATACAAAATCCATAGCTCCTACAACAAGAGCAAATATTAGGGAACCTACCAGCACCAGAGTTGTATTTGACTGCAACTCGGAATACGGCGGCCAGGTCACATGCTGGGTAATTTCTTCCCAGGAGGCCTTAAAGAATGAAGTAACTTTTTCCATTGTTGGTTTGCTTGCACGGGCAGAGAGATTCGAACTCCCATCAACGGTTTTGGAGACCGCTATTCTGCCATTGAACTATGCCCGTTTGTGTAATGGATTCTCCCCTAAGTATATCTTCGGGGCTGCAAAGGTACTGATTGGTTTTAAAAAAAACAAGTGCACCTGTTAAAAATGCACTTGTTTTTTAAATTTCCTGATGATTAGTCAAGAATCTCAGTTACCTGACCTGCTCCTACAGTACGGCCACCTTCACGAATCGCAAAGCGAAGACCTTTTTCCATAGCAATTTTATTGATCAGTTTTACCTCAATGGTGATGTTATCACCTGGCATAACCATTTCAACATCAGCAGGAAGCGTAATTTCACCTGTCACGTCAGTTGTACGGAAATAGAACTGAGGACGATATTTGTTAAAGAATGGAGTGTGACGACCACCTTCTTCTTTTGACAGAACGTAAACTTCAGCTTTTAAGTGAGCGTGAGGTGTTACAGAACCTGGTTTACAGATTACCATTCCACGTTTGATATCAGCTTTATCAATACCACGCAGCAATAAACCTACGTTATCACCAGCTTCACCACGGTCAAGGATTTTACGGAACATCTCAACCCCTGTTACAGTGGATTTCAGTCCTTCAGCACCCATACCAAGGATATCTACCGGCTCACCGGAGTTAATTACACCTCTTTCAATACGACCTGTTGCTACAGTACCACGACCTGTGATCGAGAATACGTCCTCAACCGGCATAAGGAAAGGAAGATCTACCTGACGAGGAGGAAGCGGAATGAAGCTGTCAACAGACTCCATCAGATCCTCTACAGTTTTAACCCATTTTTCTTCTCCGTTCAATGCACCAAGTGCAGAACCTTGAATTACAGGGATATTATCTCCGTCAAAGTTATAGAAACTCAACAATTCACGGATTTCCATTTCTACCAGTTCCAATAACTCAGGATCGTCAACCATATCCACTTTGTTCATGAATACTACGATCTGAGGTACACCTACCTGACGGGCAAGAAGGATGTGCTCACGTGTTTGTGGCATTGGACCATCTGTTGCTGCAACCACAAGGATCGCACCATCCATCTGAGCAGCACCAGTTACCATGTTTTTAACATAGTCAGCGTGACCCGGACAGTCAACGTGTGCGTAGTGACGGTTATCAGTCTGATATTCTACGTGAGAGGTATTGATGGTAATACCACGCTCTTTTTCTTCAGGAGCATTATCAATTGTAGAAAAGTCACGAGCTTGTGCAAAACCTTTTTTTGCCAATACCGAAGTAATCGCAGCAGTCAAGGTAGTTTTACCGTGGTCAACGTGCCCGATAGTACCAATATTCACGTGGGGTTTCGAGCGGTCAAACGTCTCTTTTGCCATTTTAATTCACTTTAATTGTTAGATTACAAATTTGTTAACTGTTGCCAATGAAATTATTCCGACTTTCAAGTTAATCAATCAGAATAAAACTTCCAAAATATCTACTGAAACAACATTCGACACGAATTTCCGAACCATTGGCAGAAAACGGACACAGCCTTTCAACCATGACTTTCCAGAAATTACTGATTATACTGTTCGGTGCGGCGCATTGCTCAATCCTTCCCTCTGCCGACTTCACTGTATCTTCATTCTTTCAAATGAGCAAACTTGTTGAACTTAAAACCGGGTATTCCGGAGATTGAAAGTGGTCCGATGAGCAGATGTGCTGATGAATCTTCATTACCTTCACCTTTTTCAGGGTACTCTTTCCAAGATCAACGATGAGCTTTTAAGGCAATTAAATCAAAGGGATATCCGCTTTGATTTTCCTTTTTTATCAAGGCAACCTAAAAATACTCAATTCGAGCCTTTGAGGGGATTTGAACCCCTGACCTCTTCCTTACCAAGGAAGTGCTCTACCCCTGAGCTACAAAGGCCTGATTTCGCTTCTGACAAAAATGATCAGCGAAAAGAATTTTTAACAAAAGACATTTCGCTGACCACTTGTGACATTTTAGAATTATGAGCGGAAGACGAGGTTCGAACTCGCGACCTATAGCTTGGAAGGCTATCGCTCTACCAGCTGAGCTACTTCCGCAATTGATCCAATAAAGTATAACCTCTGGTAAGGCCTAAAACTTTGCTGAATTGTGGGGGCGGATGGATTCGAACCACCGAAGGAATACTCCAGCAGATTTACAGTCTGCCCCATTTGGCCACTCTGGTACACCCCCGTTTTTACTTCAAAATGTCAATTTCCCGTTGGCCTGTTGCCGTTTTGGAGTCGCAAAATTAGATGCATTTTTATTAATGTCAAACACTTTTTGAAAAAAAATAAAAAAAAATTGCGCGCTGCTTCAAATCACAGCGCGCAATCCGTTTCTCTAAATTCTGATTCCAAAACTTAGCATCTGAATATGAGGACCTTTCGTTTCTTCAAAGACAGAATTCAGGTCATAATTAAAAAACAGGTCCGGGAAATTTTTTATTCCGATTTCAAGAGCAAGCCCATATCTGAAATCATTCATGTAGTAATTATCTTTCATCCGGTTCTTGTTTCCCGTATCCGCTACCTTGGTTTTTGTGTAGCCTCCCACACGGTATCCTCCATAAGCACCTGCGCTGATATAACTGATAAATGAACGACGGAAACTCAATGTAGGCATCAGAGAAAGGTTTACATGTGGAATCGTCAATTTGCTTTTCGTAAGGCTCATTTCTTTATCTTCTGCGTTTAACATGGGCTCAAACGCAATACCATCGGGTTTTCTGACAACGGTGTTGTTATTATCAAACATCAGGTTATGCCAGGAGAAATCGAGCCCGAAATCCAGATAAAATGAAGCATTTTTTCCTTTTGAAAGCCGTGCTGACCGGGTAATACCCAGTGACACAAACCGGGAGCCAAACGGACGCAGGTCATAATCAGAGGCATTATATACTCCCGGGTTATTCTGGCTGAAGTTATTCAATCCTAAATTGATATTAAAGCCCTGGCGCGGACTGCTGCTTTTGGAGCGGTGATTATAGTATTTTTTCAGTCCCAGTGAGTCCTTGTCCGCTTCCGTTGCACTGTCTTTATCGATCAGGATCCGATAATGCTGATTTTCACGGATAATCGTATCAATCTTTACTTCCCGCTGGTCGTTTCCTGTTGATTCCCGTTCAATAATCCGGACTGAAAATACTTCACGGTTTTCTCCTTCCATACGGTATTTGGTACCGTTCAAATCTTCATAGATAATTTTCTTCTCACCGGATGATGATTCCATTTCGCGCAGCAGATCAGCAAAGATCGCATTCAGATCATACTTCAGGATGCTTTTTAGCTCTTCAGTATTTTCTCCATAGAGTACCAGAGTATTGTTTCTCACCTTTACAATTACCGAATCCTTTACTACGGGAACGGCTTTTGCTGCCAGATTCACTCCCGCGACTCCGATAGCCAGCAGGAATAAGCGTGTAACTACCTTTTTCATAAATCCATTTATTCGTTATCTTTTGTGACAGTATCATTTCTATTCTTCGTAATCATTATTGGTAAAATCAACTTTAGCCAGAATGCTTTTTGGATTGAAACCTACTTCATTCCAGTCAACTTCTTCACCTTTTTTAGCCTTTTTAAGCTGGGTGAAAATCTGCTTCAGACGCTTGCTTTTCTTTTCATCCTTCCCTTCACCTTCCGGAAGGGCATCCGGCTGAATGTCTTCCTGTAAAACCGCTACAATCACCCGTGATGATATATTCTCCTGATTTACCTTCTCAATACTTACTACTTTGGTCAAACTCACATCAGTTTCAGGCAATTCATAACTCATTTTACCGGCTATCTGCGGAATGATAACCTCTCTATTCACCAGGCCTGAAGTATCTTTTCCGGCAGCTGCATTTATAAATGTTGAAGTGGTCTCATTACTTATTGAAGCCGGTCCAGATGCTTTGCCGGCCCGAAATGCCAGTCCTGTAGCCTCAGTACCGGAAACATCCGGCCTGTTAATTACATCTGGATTTGCAGCACTCTGATCTCTCACCGGTTTACCCGCTTCCTGACCGGCATTGTCTTCTATCAATATCGGCCTGCTGTCTGACGGTAATTCAGAAGAAACGATAGACGGGCGGCTTTCCTTCTGCTGATCTGTAACGGCCAGCGCAGCACCACTGGTCCGCTCATTTTGCTGTATCCAGTAATATCCGCCGAAAGCCATCAGAACCATGGCCGCTGCCGACCAGTACACGAATATTTTACGGACACCTTTTTTTCCGGGACTCACCTGCAAACGCTCCCACGTATTGTCGGAAGGTTTCATTTCAAAGTCCTTTAACTTATCCGAAAAAAGCCTGTCAACCGGATGCTTTTTCATAGTTTACTTTTTTTTTATGATCATTTTCCCAATTCACTACCATTTGCTGCAGAATCGCCCGCGCTCTGTGTAACTGAGATTTGGATGTACTTTCTGTAATTTGCAGCATTTCTGCTATTTCGGCATGTGAATACCCTTCAATCGCATAAAGATTGAATACCGTTTTATACCCTGCCGATAGTCTGTTAATCATAGCCAGCAAATCTTCTTCTGCCATTTTACTGTCTGCCGGCTGAAAATCGGCTACATCAGCAGCTCCTTCAATACTTACCTGCATTTCTGCATATTTATGCTTTCTCAGATATCCAAGTGACTCATTGACCATGATCCGGCGAATCCACCCTTCAAGGCTTCCCTCACTTTTAAACTGTTCTATCTTCTCAAACACTTTCATGAACCCTTCTACCAGAATATCCTCAGCAATCATTCTGTCATTGACATACCTGAAACAAACCGCCATCATCCTGCCCGAATATTTTTCATACAACAGGCGTTGCGCACGGGAGTCTGCCTTCCGTAATGCTCTTACCAATTGTTCTTCTTTATTCAGTAAGGGTAATAAAATGCCCATGCGGTTTTGATGATTACAAATACAAGATGCATATTAGCGGCGCAATAGTTGCACGACCAGAAAAAAATTATGTTGGATTCTTCATCCCCTATCGGAATATTTGACAGCGGCATTGGCGGCATGACTGCAGCCAAAGCTATTCTCCGTCATTTACCTAACGAAAATCTTGTCTATTTTGGTGATACCGCTCACCTTCCTTACGGAGATAAATCGACAGCGGCCATTCAGGCATATTCCATCAAGATCTGTAATATGTTGCTTCAGCAGCAATGTAAACTGATTCTGATCGGGTGCAATTCTGCCTCTGCAGCTGCCTTTGATCTTGTAAAAGAATATATAGGGAGCAAAGCGAAAGTAATGAATGTGATAGATCCGGTGGTTGAATTCATAAAGGACCGGTATGAAAATACCAAAATCGGACTGATAGGTACCAAACAGACCGTACAATCACATGTATACAAGAAAAAAGTGGATGCTTTAGATCAGAAAATTGAACTGGCATCGCTGGCTACGCCGTTGCTTGCTCCGATGATTGAAGAAGGTTTTGTAAATAACTCTATCAGTCAGACGATCATTAATAATTACCTGAATGATCCATTGCTGAATGGCATTAAGGCACTCATTCTGGGTTGTACCCATTATCCGCTGATCAAAGATCAGGTTAACCATTTTTTCAAGGGGCAAACGGATATTCTGGACGGATCGGAAATTGTAGCGCGGTCACTGGAAGCATGGCTTACCCAGCACTATCTACTGAATAAAAAAGGAGGAAATCATCATCAGTTTTTTGTTTCTGACTATACGGCTTCATTTGAAGCGTCTACCCGGATATTTTTCGGAGAACAAATACAACTCAGCCATTACCCGCTCTGGGAGTAATGGCCTGGTGTTATCAGGAAGAGAAAGCCCCGTTGATACGCCGGGCTATCATTTCCTTTCTATCACGCTCTTTCTTGCTGTTCTTATACCACAGATAAATAATTACTGCTACCGTGATATAGGGAATGACAAAGAGATAAACAATACCGGTATTAAGCCCAAAACCTACACTGTTTTTCCCGTTCCCGATGGAACTTGCCACACTGCCTCTGCACATAGCACACTGCGCAAGTAAATCTACGGTGCTCAGCAAGAAGACTATTACAAGTCCGGTTAATCTTACCAATACATTTTTCATAAATAATAAGGACTAATCAAAAGGTAAACAATCACTCCTGTCACACTCACATAAAGCCATATCGGGAAAGCCCATTTTACCGTTTTACGATGCAAATCAATCTGATTACTTAATGCGAAATAAACAGCACGCAACACAAACCACACAACAACAATTGATAATAAAATGTGCGATATCAGCAAGGAATAATAAACCGGCCTGATCCACCCCTCTCCTCCAAAAGCAGTAGACTCGTTAGAAATATGGTATAAAACATAAGAGACAAGGAAACATGACCCGAGTATAAATGCAGCTGACATCGTCATCCTGTGAGCTTTTATCTGCTTGTTTTTTACAAAATAAAATCCTGCCAGCAGCAGTATAGAAGTCAGAGAATTAATCATCCCATTAAGATGGGGTAAAATGGCTGTCCACTCGCCAAGGTTTATCTTTTGCCGTATTCCAAGTAATAATGCTACTACCAAAGGGATCACCACAGCCAGAATATTGATTAGCCGGTTATACTTATGATGATCCTGAATATTAAGCTCCTTAATCATTTTAAATTAGTCAAATTATGGTTAAGCACTTTGATCTCCGCGGACAACCGATCCAGCTCCGCTTTATCATTCAATTTATAATAACCCCGTATCCGGCCTTCTCCATCCAGCAATACAGTTTCTGCACCATTTGCCTTATCTGATTCCAGCTTCAGCATATCCGTAAACTGGCCCCTTTGTAACGAATCAATCAACTTTGCATTTACTATTTCAGCCGAAGCTACCAGATCCGTAAGAGCAGTGCCGTAAAAAATGTGGGAACAGTTATCCGTAAACCCCTCCATAATTTCCCTGACTTTCATGTAATTCATTATCTGAAGCTGACAATCTTCATCACAAACTTCAGGTAACAGGCTGATAAGGTTCGCCTTACATGTTTCCGCTTCTGAAGCGGTATACACCAATGTCAGATCTGCCGTATAATAAACGCTGTCCTGCCCCGCCATGATGTACTCTCCGGTCTGATCATCCTGCAAGGGGAAAAAATAAGGGAGATCGTAATGGTTGGTAGTAAAAGTCACCAGATACAAAAAAACTAAAGCCGGACTTGCTAATAAACCTATCAGCAATCCGGCTTTTTTAATATTACGCATCATTACTACTGCCAGAGTGCATCAAAAATAGCTCCCCCTTCATAGATAAGAGCAATCAACAGCCAAACTATAAAAAGTATCGGCAGGACAATTGACCATATCAGTGTTTTCACCTCATGCTTCAAGTGCATAAATTCTCCAACAATATAGAATGCTTTTACAAAAGTCATCAGAATGAAGATCGTGATTTTCAGTATGCCGTGATCCATTGTAAACGCAATCAAAAACTCAAGTGCAGTCAGGATCAAAAGAATCCAGAAGGTTTTCCAGATTACCTTTCTTTGAGCAACACCACCGTCGTTCGATTCATCGTGAGCATGTACATTTGCCATATTTCAATATTTTCAAAAGCTATTTAATACTAAACCAGATAAAAGAAGGTAAATACGAATACCCATACTAAGTCCACAAAGTGCCAGTACAGACCTACCTTTTCAACCATTTCATAATGGCCTCTTCTTTCGTAAAAGCCTGTTGCAGTGCGGTAGTATATAAGAATGTTCAGAACAATTCCGCTGGTAACGTGTGTACCGTGAAAACCGGTAATGAAGAAAAAGAAGTCAGCGAAAGCCGGAGGACCGTATTGGTTTTCGACCAGGTTGGCACCAAAGATCGTTCTTTCCACCCACTGGCCGTTTACAAATTCTCTTATTACACTACCTTCATCTGTACCGTGAATAAAGTGAGCCCACTCCCAGGCCTGGCAACCAATAAAAGTCAAACCACCCAGAATCGTCCACAGCATGTATTTTTCAACATTCACACGGTCTCTGCGATGCCCGGCTTCCACAGCTAACACCATAGTTACACTACTGAAAATCAAAATAAAAGTCATTATCCCCACAAAAACAAGTGGCAGGGAAACACCATGCATAAATGGAACTGCTTCATAAACCTTTTCGGGGATAGGCCAGTAAAGGTTAGAAAAAACGAATTCATCAGGAGTTCCGGTAAAAGCCGGGAAACTAAACCTGACCAATCCATAGGCGATCAATAATCCTGAAAATGTGAATGTATCAGAAATCAGGAAGAACCACATCATTAGCTTTCCATAACTCGCCTTTAGGGGTTCAATTCCACCTAACCAATATTTAGGTTCAACGGTACCAGTAGAAGATGCTGTCGCAGCCATTAGGTTAACTTAATTAATTATTAATGAAATATCAAAAGAAACAGATACAAATAAATCCAGAGTATATCGAGAAAATGCCAGTATGTTGAAGCAATTTCAATTCCGGTTAGTCTTTTAGAGTGGATTTTAGACCTGAACACTCCCACAAGGCAGTACAGTAAAACGAGCAACCCACTGATGATGTGAAAACCGTGCAAGCCGGTAAATACATAAAAAAACGATCCGGAAGGATTGCCGACAAGGTATACATTTTCCTTTACCAGTTCTCCCCAGCCTATAAACTGCATACCCAGAAACAGGCTACCCAATACAAATGTAATAGAAATTGCAGTCTTCAGCGATCCAAAATTATCTTTTTTTGCGCACAGGTATGCCCAATGCATGGAAATGCTGCTTGCAATCAATACAATAGTACTGTAAATAAAAACAGTGGGTATCTGAAACTCAAGCCAGTTGCCTTCGGCACGCCGTACCAGATAGGCACTGGTCTGTGAAGCAAACACCATTATGATACTAACAATGAACAGCCATAGAATAAATTTCTTAGGGTTCATTGACAGGGTCTCCCTTGGTTCTCTTATCCCGTCAGCTACTTCCATAATCCCTTCTTTAATTGTTTAAAAAAATTGCTCATACCTTATCCAGCAAAAATGCGATCTGAACAATCGGCAAATATATAAAAGATCCGAACATAAGCTGAAGTGCAGTCTTATCTGTACACTTACGCATCAGATGCAATGTCTGGCCTAAAAATAACAAACCAAAAACAGTAGCTACAATTGCTGAATTAAAGCCTGTCATACCTAATACATAGGGTAGCCAGCCGACCGGTATCAGGATCAGGGCGTTTATCATAATCTGCAGTGTAGTACTATAATCTTTCCCTCCTTTAGAAGGCAGTAAATTGTAACCTGCTTTTTTGTACTCTTCATGAGCTACCCAGGCAATTGCCCAAAAGTGAGGAAACTGCCAGAAAAACTGAATGGCAAATAAAATGCCGGGTTCAAGTCCCAGTGAGTTTGTGGCGGCTACCCAACCGATCAATGGGGGAAATGCTCCTGGAAATGCCCCTACCAATACGGCAATCGGGCCTTTCTTTTTCAGAGGAGTGTAAACAAATCCGTACAAAATAAGGGAAAGAAGGGAAATAAGCGCTGTTCTGACATTAAAAGCAGTCACAAAGATGACTAACGCGATGCTACCTGTCAACACACACCAGAACCATGCTTCATGCACTGAAATGCGCCCGGTTGGCAAAGGCCGCACCTTAGTACGCTTCATCAGCTTATCAATATCCTTTTCAAGAATCTGGTTAATGATATTGGCCGCACCTGTAATCAACAATGATGCAAGACAAAACAAGCCCAGTTTACTGTAATTCATTTCATGTGTGCCTAAAGCATAACCAAAGGCACCTGAAAACATAATTAATGCCGATAACCGGAATTTCAGCAACTGAAATAAAACCGAAAGTTTATCAGTTATCCTTTCTTTTATCGATATTTCCTCTGATGAAGTCAGCATCTCATTCCCTCTTATTAAAATCAATTACCCCGCGTTAACGGCCAGATAATTCCTATTTCCAAAAAAGCGTTCACTATTTATGAACATCAAAAGTACAAACTGAATACCTATCATGGCTATTGCCAGTGTCAGGTGCAGCGGTTGTGCATAGGGAGGTACTCCCATATAGGCCATAACAACTCCCGTCAATACCGTAAGACCTATTACCAGCAGCACGTAAGACATTAATTGGATATGAACCCTGAAATTTCCTTCAATGCGCCTGATTTTAATAAATAACCAGATATTAACAGCAGCGACAAGAAAAGAAAAAGAACGATGGATATAAAAATCTACTCCCAGGCTACTGATCCATTCAGTTCTCATATCATAGCCCAGCTGCGCAATAACCAGATCCATATCTTCTCTTACCTGCGTACCCAGTAAAATCTGGAATAATGAAAGTAAAAGTGCGCCAATAAGGACCGGATTTAAAAACATCGCGTCTGCGCTGATATTCAAATGCTTCTCGATTGCATAAGAACGGGCATATACATAAAGTAATATAAATACGATTACGATTGCCAGTAACATATGCAGTGTTACCATTCCGGGGTGCAATTCAGTAGAGACTACTTTCGCTCCAAGCCATCCCTGAAAAATAACGAGTAACAATGCAATAAAACTCCAGTTAAAAATCGGTCTTTCTGAAGTCTTATAAAAACGGAAGGCGGCAACAACTGTAAAAATGATCATCAGGCCTGTAAAAACACCAAACAATCTGTTGACATATTCCGTCCAGGTTTTAACAGGATTGAATACAACCTCACCTTTCAGTTTAGCACCATAAATTTGCTGATAATCAGCCGGCAGCTGTGAAATATCCGTTGGAGGTATCCATGATCCGAAGCACGTCGGCCAATCAGGACATCCCATACCAGCACCGGTACTTCTTACAACGCCACCTACAATAATCAGTAAATAAACGATGATAACAGTAGCAAGTGCTAACCGTCTGAAACGACGGTTAGCACCCTGCTTAATGATGTTGATCAAACTGGTCATTGAAATTTTGCGCCTCTATCACTTTCTCCAATTTAATTTCCTCGTTTTCGTGAGGCAAATTAGACTCAGGTGTTTCTGAGTACGGTACAGTTTGCGGTATAAAATCTTCCTTTGCACCTGGCTTACTATAGTCATATGGCCAGCGGTACACTGCCGGAATTTTTCCTTCCCAGTTACCATGTCCCGGAACAAGAGGAGTAGTCCATTCCAAAGCGTTTGAGCGCCATGGATTCTGACTTGCCTTCTTACCTTTAAATATGCTATAGAAGAAATTAAAGAGGAAAATAAACTGCGCGGTGAAAGTAAAAATGGCTGCCACAGTTATAAAAGCGTTCATATCCGAAAGAACGTTTGTAAAATCATTGGATGTAAACTGATAGTACCGACGAGGGAACCCAGCAATACCTACATAGTGCATAGGAATAAAAATCAGATAGACCCCTATGAAAGTAAGCCAGAAATGAAGTTGCCCAAGAGAGTTATTCATCATTCTGCCGTACATTTTCGGGAACCAGTGGTAAACGCCGGAGAATAACCCAAAGGCTGCTGCAGCTCCCATTACAACGTGGAAGTGAGCTACTACAAAATAGGTATCATGCAACTGAATATCCAGGGCACTGTTTCCAAGGATAATACCTGTAAGACCTCCCGTTACGAACAAAGATACCATTCCGATAGCAAACAGCATTCCTGGTGTAAATACGATATTTCCTCTCCAGAGTGTCGTAATATAGTTAAATCCTTTCACCGCGGAAGGCACTGCAATAATCAGGGTCAGGAACATAAATACCGATCCAAGGAAAGGATTCATACCTGTTACAAACATATGGTGCGCCCACACAATAAAGGCAAGAACAGCAATACCAAGCATCGAAACAATCATGGCGCGGTAACCGAAAATCGGTTTACGGGAATTGGTAGCGATGATTTCAGATGTAATACCTAAAGCAGGCATGATAACGATATAAACCTCAGGGTGACCCAGGAACCAGAACAAATGCTGGAACAGAATCGGGCTACCACCCACATTGGGAAGCGCTTCACCGTTAATGTAAATTTCAGAAAGATAGAAGCTCGTTCCGAAAGACCGGTCCATAATAAGTAACAATGCAGCTGAAAGTAGTACCGGGAATGAAATCAGACCCAGGATAGCTGTGAAAAGGAACGACCAGATAGTTAACGGCAAACGCGTAAACGACATACCTCGCGTACGCAGGTTAATGATTGTTGTTATATAGTTGATCCCACCTAAAAGCTGAGACACAATAAAGAAAGCAATACTGATCAGCCATAGTGTCATTCCGTCACCAGATCCCGGAGCTGCCTGAGGTAATGCACTTAAAGGAGGGTAAATAACCCATCCACCTGAAGCCGGGCCTGTCTGAATAAATAACGAGACAAACATAATCACACTGGCCAGAAGGAAAAACCAGTAAGATAACATGTTCATAAAACCAGAGGCCATATCCCGTGCACCAATCTGCAGAGGTATTAAAAAATTACTGAATGTACCACTCAAACCTGCTGTCAATACAAAGAATACCATTATAGTACCATGCATGGTTACCAGGGCAAGGAAAAATTCCGGATTCAATTTACCTGTATTGTCAACCCACTCTCCCAAAACCGGCTTTAACCATGTGAAATCTGCTCCGGGAAAGCCAATTTGAATACGGAAAATTACTGACATCGAAATACCAATAACTGCCCAGAAAATACCTGTGATCAGGTATTGTTTGGCAATCATCTTGTGATCTTCCGCAAAAATATACTTTCTCCAGAACGGTAATTCTTCATGATGGCCATGATCGGACTCATGGATTACATCTTCTGAATGAATAGCTGACATTTTCTATTAGTTTAAAAAAATTCTAAAATTACGTAAATAAAATTCAGAGGATTACAGCACCCGTAGCATTACAATGAAGTAGTATCCGCTACCGCCACCTGCTCTTCCTCCTGATAATCCGGAATCAATCTGATGGCTTTGGCTCTCAGATTAGCCGGAACTTTATCCACATATTCAGGATAAGTCTGCAAGAACGTTTTCTGTTCTGCGCACCACTTTCTATAAGTTGCCTCATCTTCCACTACCAACTGCATCTTCATACCAAAGTGACCCGAGCCACATACTTCAGTACAGGTGATTTCGTAGTTAAAATCCGGGTTTCCGGTTTCAGCACGCATTTCCTCGGTCGTTTTATCAGCAACAAACCAGAACTTCGTAGGCATACCTGGCACCGCATCCATTTTCACCCTCATGTGAGGAATAAATACAGAGTGCAATACATCCCGCGCACGAATTTTTAACAATACAGGCTTATTGGCAGGAATGTGCATTACAGACGGATTTGTAAAATCATCAAATGAGTTCTCATCAGACAAATCCATCCCCAGTTCATTCTGGGCATCTATAAATTTATAGTTATAGTCACCTAACTGATTGTTATGAACACCTCCGTAACGGGCAATCCAGCCAAACTGCTTTCCTACTATTTCTATTACTTCTGCATCCTGCGGAGCATCAGAAGTAATATCAGCCCATGCTCTCCAACCTGTGAATACCAGCGTAGCCATCACTATCGCAGGGATAATGGTCCACACCATTTCAAGTTTATGGTTATCAGGATAGAAAGTAGCTACATTTCCTTTTTTGAAACGATATCTCCAGGAAAAGAAAAAGATAAGGAAATTGACAATCACAAACGCAATGGTCAGCAGCCCCATAGAAAACCAGAATAAATCATCAGTTCTTCTCCCATGTACAGAGGATGCTTCCGGAAGGAAATAATTGGAGGCATGTAAATAAGACCATAGAATACCGATAAATCCAAGTACTAATACTACCAGGAAAATATTAGCATTCAGATTATTTCCCGGATGTGGATTTGAAGCATCGGCTTGTTTTGATTTCACAAGATTCACCACCGATTGGACTCTGGAAATAACCAGAATAACCAAAACCAGAAAAACAACTAAGACTATACCAACTAAAAAAGTCATAACTAAAACAGGTAAAACAATTTATGCTATATCGTGATGTAAAGATTCTTCCAACATCGGATGGTTCTTCGGAACCAGGTTTGCTTTTGTAAGCTGTGTTGCGAAAACCCAAAGGAACGCACAGAAGAACAATACAAAACAACCTATTTCCATAGGACCAAAACCTGCATTTGCACCTACGGTACCAGGCATAATATTATTATAGAAATCAATATAGTGTCCTAAAAGTACAGATACACAGGCAATTTTCAGGATACCTCCTGTTCTTTTGGAGTCACGTGGCATTAAAACCAGGAAGGGCACTACAAAGTTTAATATCAGATTGATCCAGAACGGGGCTTTGAATATTCCTCCATGTCCGCTGAATCTTTCAATAAAATAAATAGTCTCCTCTGGCATGTTTGCATAATAAATCAGCAAAAACTGTGCAAACCACACATAAGTCCAGAAAATACTGAATGCAAATATAAATTTCCCGAGATCATGCAGATGACTTTCATTGACTGCTTTCAGGTATCCCCATTCACGCAATGTGACAACGGCCAACGTAATGAACGCCAGACCTGTTACATGCCAGCTTGCCAGTGTATACCAGCCAAACATGGTAGAAAACCAGTGTGTATCTATGGACATCACGAAATCCCAGGCTGAAGTGGATGAAGTAACACCAAAAACCACAAGGAAAATTACTGCAAATTTGAAAGAACGATGGTAGTTATCCAGACCGCCGATTCTGTCTTCCTCAAGAGAGGCTTTTCTTACAACTGTCCATAAGAAATACCAGAGAACAAAATACAGAACCAGACGAATCAAAAAGAAAGGTGTATTCAGATATCCCTTTTTCCCGTTGATAATCGGATCAAAATGTTCTGAGTTCGGATCATACAGGTCTGAATGTGTCCAGTGAAACAGATCATGACCGCCTAATAAAAATGTTGCAACCAAAACAACACCTGCAATCGGTAAAAATGCCGGCATTGCCTCAGGTATGCGCTTAAATACAACCTGCCATCCTGATTCTGCAAGATAGTTATAGGATAAAAAGAACATCCCGATAACAGCAAGTCCGCTGAAATAAACGCCATTTAACCAAAGATTAGCCCAAACACGGGTCATCCAGCTTCCACCATGGCTCTCACCATGACCTTCAGCGGCGCCGTGTGCTGCTTCCCCTGCTGCATGAGCAGCTTCGTGTCCTCCCCCACTCGATGCCAGAAATATACCTAACAGAATCAAAACGATTCCTAAGACACCTCCGATCAGCAAATTCCGCTTTGCTTTTGAAGTGAAGTCAAACTGCTCTTCTATTGAAGGAATAGAGTGTACTGATGCCATTTGTAAATTATTTACTCAATTATGCTTAAAACTGTTAAGACCCCTTTTGTAACTTCTGAACATAATGTACAATTTTCCAGCGCTCTTCAGGATTTACCTGAGAAGCATGGGGCCACATACGTCCTTTACCGTTTGTAATTACATGATAAAGATGTCCTTCAGGCAGATTTTTATATGCTTCGCTGCTATAGTTAGGCACACCCAGGAATACGGTACCGACCTTTCCGTCACCTTTTCCGGATCCACCGTGACAATGCGTACAGTATCTGTCATATAAAACCTTTCCTTCTGCCAGAGACTGATCAGTTAACGGGATCGGATTTTTCAGCACTTTGGCCGCAACTGCAAGACTGTCCTTTGGAATGTTATATAGCATCAGATCTGCTTTTGAGCTATCTCCGTCACTAAAAGTAGTATGGAAATTACGACGTGCTACAGTTCCTTCAACAGGAAGGCGCATGTTCAGTCCCATAGGGTTTATCGGATGCTTCTCTGTCTGGCGAAACGGTTCATACCCTACTGACAAATACATGTTTGGCGCGTATTCCTTACCAGGGTCATTAGGATCTTTGCTGCAATTTGTAAAAGAAATAGCAACTAATCCCAGAACAAAAATCTTAATATATGTATTTCTAAATTTCATAATGTTACACTATATCAGAATTGTTTGACATTGACTTCTTCAGCACCGTTTTTCTTCAGAATGTCAGAAATGTCTTCCTGAGTCATCGAATTCTTATTAAGATCAATAGCCATCACAAATTTGTTATCTGTTGACCTTAAATCAAATTTGTTATTTCTGTTTGGCCCCAGTCCGTTAGTAATCAAAAACGTAGTCACCATACCGAACGCCGTAAAAAGTACGGTTAACTCAAAAGTAATGGGTATATAGTTCGGGATTGAAATCGGATCCTTCCCCCCAATGATCATTGGCCAGTCATAACCCATTGTCCATATCATCAATGTCAATGCACAGGCACATCCTGTTAATCCATAAAGGAAGGCAGCAATACCAATCTTTGTACGTGGATGGCCCAAAGCCACATCAAGTCCATGAATCGGGAACGGAGAATATACCTCCATAATTTTCACTCCTTCTTTTCTGATCTGGGGTACTGCGTGCAACAACACATCGTCGTCATCGAACACTCCCACCAAATATTTTCCGCTTAACTCAGCCATAGTTCAATTGATTCGAAAATTCAACTATTATTAATAAGGTCTTATACTGATTGGTTTAAATTATTATCTCTTTTTGCTGTTCCGGCTACTTTTGCAGGCAACTTTTCAGAAGAACTGCGAAGAACGGCCTTCACCTCTGCCATATTGATAACAGGCAAATATTTAGAGAATAACAGGAACAAAGTACCAAACAAACCAAACGAGAAAATATAATCCCCGATATCGTACATGGTTGGTGTAAACATTGCCCAGCTGGAAGGAATATAGTCACGGTGCAATGAAGTCACAATGATTACAAAACGTTCAAACCACATACCAATATTCACCACCACAGAAAGGACGAAAGTCCATTTTACACTTCTTCTGATTTTTCTGGACCAGAATAACTGAGGAGAAATTACGTTACAGGTCATCATTGCCCAGTAAGCCCACCAGTAAGGACCAGCCATTCTGTTAAGGAATGCATATTGCTCATACTCCACTCCGGAATACCAGGCTATGAAAAACTCAGTGATATAAGCGATACCCACAATTGAACCGGTCAGTGTAATGATTTTATTCATTGACTCAATGTGCTCAATGGTGATATAGTCTTCAAGACGATATACTACGCGTGTAATCAGCATCAGGTTCTGCACCATTGCAAAGCCCGAGAAAATTGCCCCTGCCACGAAATACGGAGGGAAGATGGTGGTATGCCAGCCCGGGATTACCGAGGTAGCAAAGTCCATACTTACAATCGTGTGTACAGAAAGAACGAGCGGAGTTGAAAGACCTGCCAGAATCAAACTTACATATTCATAGCGCGCCCAGGTTTTGGCACCGCCTGTCCATCCGAGCGACAAAGCGCCATAGATGAATTTTGAGACTTTATTCTGTGCCCTGTCGCGAATGGTAGCAAGGTCAGGAATCAGACCGATATACCAGAATACAAGTGATACAGAGAAGTATGTCGAAATCGCAAAAACGTCCCATACCAGCGGGGAGTTAAAATTCACCCACAGTGATCCGAATGCATTGGGAAGTGGTAATGCCCAGTGAGCCATCCATGGACGTCCCATGTGCATCAGAATGAAAGATGCTGCGCAAAGAACGGCAAAAATGGTCATCGCCTCTGCTGCACGGTTGATAGATGTTCTCCACTTCTGGCGGAAAAGTAATAAGATTGCAGAAATCAGTGTTCCGGCGTGACCGATACCTACCCACCATACAAAGTTGGTAATATCCCAGGCCCAGCCTACGGTTTTGTTAAGTCCCCATACTCCAAGTCCTTCCCACCAGGTCCAGGCAAGACAGTAGGTACCATACAACAAAACCAAAACGGCTGCCGTGAAAGCAATTTTCCAAGGCTTGGTAGGTTTCCCTTCCACCTGGCGACAAATATCTTCTGTCACATCGGCGTAGGTTTTTCCACCGGTGACCAGAGGCGGCCTTACGGGTGAAGTAACATGCATATTATACTCTATTAAATTATAGTGATACTATATAAAACGAAACTAAAATTCTTTTGCTAATGATCCTAGGCTTCTACAGGTTTCTTGTTTCTGATTTTGGTCAGATAAGAAATCTGTGGTCTCACGTTAATCTCTTCCAGCATATGATATGCTCTTCCTTTTGCTTCTTCAGCCAGCACCTGTGAGATACGGCTTTCAGGATCATTCATGTCTCCAAAAATGATTGCACCGGTAGAACATGCCGAAGCACAGGCAGTGTTGATATCACCGTCTTTTACTCTTCTGCGTTCAAGTTTAGCATTCAGCTTGCCTTCCTGAATTTTATGTACACACATAGAGCATTTTTCAATGACCCCGCGTGAACGTACCGTAACTTCAGGATTGATAACCATTTTGCCCAACTCATTATTGAAGTTGTAGTCATAGTTATCGTTATCAAAGTATTTAAACCAGTTGAAACGACGTACTTTATATGGACAGTTATTGGCACAGTAGCGTGTACCGAAACAACGGTTATATGCCATCTGGTTAAGTCCTTCTGAGCTATGCGTAGTTGCCAGTACAGGGCAAACCGTCTCACAAGGTGCATTGTTACAGTGCTGGCACATCAATGGCTGGAAGGTAACTTCAGGATTTTCTGAAGCGATCTCCAGTCCTTTGATATCTCCTGCATCGGCATCCGAACTGTAATAACGGTCGATACGTAACCAGTGCATCTCACGACGGTTAATCACTTCCTGACGGCCTACAACCGGAATATTGTTTTCAGCATTACAGCTTACCACACAAGAACCACAACCATAACAAAGGTTCAGGTCAACAACCATTCCCCATGAGTGGTTCTTATATTCATGACCATTCCAGAGTGTCAGGTCAGTAGCATCAACCGGTCCGTCAGAGGTATGGATTTTGGTGATAAATCTTCCTGCCATAGGATCCTTCTGGTATTCAGAAAGAATGGTTTCCTGCAGAACCGATTTCCGGTTCATTACAGTATCATGCGTCTGTGTCTGCGCAATTTCACGGAAATTTCCGGTTTTGCTAACCGTTACAGCCCCGGGCGAGAAGGATACTACACCACCGTTGATCAATGCCAGCGGATAAACATTCTTACCCACTCCGTTTGCAGATTTTCCAGCCTTTTCACGACCATATCCAATTGCAACCGCTACTGTATCATTTGCCAGACCTGGCTGAATAAGAACAGGCAGCTCAACAGATTTTCCGTTCGAATCAATCTTGACGACATCGCCTTGTACAAGACCAAGTTCTCCGGCAGTTTTCTGAGAAATACTTGCGTAGTTATCCCAACATGCTTTCGTAACCGGATCAGGCAATTCCTGCAGCCATGGGTTATTGGCCAGGGCCCCGGTACCAACGGCTACATTTTCATAAAGCGCCAGCTCAATACCCGAAGCATCTGTTTTATAATTCTTAGCAATTGCAGACGCCGCAGCACTTACATCACCTGTAAACTCAGCACCTGCAAAATCACTTCCTTTATTCGGCTCAAAAACACCATCATGAAGGGCTTTCATCCAGAATTGTTCAAATCCACCGGCTGTTGCCCTGTAAAGATTAGCTCTCCAGTAGGAACGGATAAACTCGTGGTAATCTGCATCTTCACCTGCCCATTTCAATAAACTTGACTGAGCCTGACGGGTATTGTATATATTACTGATGGTAGGCTGAACCAGGCTGTAATAACCTGCTTTAGGTTCTGCATCATTCCATGATTCAAGATAATGCGGGGCAGGTGTAATGTACTGAACCAGTGAACCGGTCTCGTCAGCTCTGTCCGCAAATGAAATACTAAGTCCCAGTTTAGGAAGCGCTTCCGCCAGTTCTGCACCTCTTGGGTGATCATAAACCGGGTTGGCGTTCAGGAAGATAGCTGCACCAACAGATCCTTTGATAATATTATTGACTACTTCATTAAAAGCATTGTCATTACCTTGTCTTACCTGAAGCGGAGAACCTGTATCAATTGTGGCACCGTAGCTACCCAGCAAATTATTCAGAGCGTTTACTACTACCTGTACGGCTGTATCATTTGACCCGCTTACGACAAGAGCTTTGCCTTTTGCTGCAATAAGATCAGATGCTGCCGCATCAAGATTAGGAATATCAAGTGATGGAGCAGAAACCGTAGCTGCACCCAGTTTCGCAGCAACCTTGTTATAAAGTGCTGTAGCAACCAGACCAATCTGCGATGATTTTACAGGTGTACGGTAATCAGCATTTGAACCCGTCAGCGACAAAATGGTTTCAAACTGATAGTGACGGGACATTTCCTTTTTCCCATCTTTTCCGCTGCTCACTTTTCTGGTTTCGCTGTATTGCTTAGCAAAAGTATCAGGCAGCAACCACGTTCCCAGGAAATCAGCATCAATACCAACAATAACATTGGCTTTGCTGAAATCATAAGAAGGTATAATTGCCTTTCCTATTGATTCTTCGTTTGCCTTCACTATAGCATAAGAAGAATTAGCATCATAAGACACCCAGGATGTTGTCGGATATTTTGAGGTAAAAGCTGCTATTACTGCTTTCGTAGAAGGGCTGAGTATCGTAGTAGATATAATCTGAATCACCTGTCCCTTTGCAGCAACAGCCTCCAGTTTTGAAATAATCTCTTTATCAACCGAATCCCAGTCTACTTTAGTGTCTCCTCCTTTTGAAGGGCCTTTCAGTTTTTCAATATCATAAAGATTGAGGAGTGACGCATTCACTTTTGCGCTTACACCCGCAGATGCAGATGACATTGTATTAGGCTCAATTTTAATGGGCCTGCCTTCTCTTGTTTTAACGAGGATACTGGCATAATCACCACCTTCAGAAAAAGAAGAAGCGTACCAGTTGGCAATAGTAGGATACTCTCCTTCAGGTTTGTTAACATAAGGTATAGCCTTCTTAACCGGAGTTTCGCAAGCCGCCAGAGAAACAGCAGCCATACCAAACCCTAAAACCTTCAGAAAATCACGACGATCAGAACCTGTTCCATCAACGATAGATTCATAGTCCGAACCATCGGGTCCATTTTCAGCAAATTCAAGATTGGCGTTTTTTACAAAACTCTCGTCGTTACGAAGTTCTTCAATTCCCCGCCAAAATCTTTTATTGGTATTTTCCATATAACTATTCAATACAACTCTTTATCGTATTTCAGAATTATCAATTTATCAATAATGACACTTAGAACACTCAAGTCCACCTATGTCTTCCACTTTCAACGTACCCTTACCCTCCTGCTCATGAACCTGAACAAGTTTGTCATAGTAGGCATTGCCTTTGGTGTTTACATCCGTCTGACGGTGGCAATCAATACACCATCCCATAGTCAGGGTAGAGCGCTGCTCAACCACTTCCATTTTCTTGACATCACCGTGGCAGTTTTCGCAATCCAGACCGGCTACGTTTACGTGCTGTGAGTGATTAAAATAGGCAAGATCCGGCAGGTTATGCACACGTACCCATTCAATCGGCTCGTTATTTTCAATTGATTTGTAAATTTTCTGAATTTCAGGTGATTCTTTCTTGATTGAACTGTGGCAGTTCATACAGATATTGGCTGATGGTATTGTAGCTGCCCGGCTTTTATTCACCCCTGTGTGGCAGTAGTTACAATCGATACCATATTCGCCGGCATGTAGTTTGTGAGAGAAAGCAATGGGTTGTTTGGGAGCATACCCTTGCTGAACCCCTACACTATAGGCGCCATCTATAAGGGTTTTTGCCACTAAAAGTATAAATACAAATACAGTAGCAGATCTGATCGCTGAATTATTGGCTACATTCTTAAGAATAGCTCCGAAACCCTGTCCTGAAGTTTCAGACGTCGCTTTATCTCCGGCTATTGATTTGGAAACAATCGAAATCAGCACCAGGAGAACAGCCAGTACCAGCACCATTACAACGAGCAAGGCAATCAGCACAACCACAAACAAATCTGAAGGGCCACTGTCAGCAGCACCGCCTCCTGCAACACCACCGCCAGCGGCAGGAGCAACAGCGGCAGCAGCTTCATTAGCATGATCTACATAGGCAAGAATCCCTTTTATCTGATCATCAGATAAGGTCGGGAAAGCTGTCATCTGCAAATTATTGTACTCCTTGGCAATCTTTACGGCTTCTTCATCACCAGCAGCAATCATCGCCTGTGAGTTACGAATCCACTTTGCCAGCCATCCAAATTCATGTTTTTCATTAATGCCTTTCAATCCGGGGCCGACAACTCGGTTGGCGCCGGTAGAGTGACACTGAAGACAGTTTTCTTTGAATAACTTTTCACCAGCTGCAACATCAGCAGTAGCAGCTGCATCATCCTGCGCATAAACAGATTGTGCGAGAACGGTAAAAAATAATAAAACAATTGAGAAAGAAACCCTTCTAAATATTGTACAATTTGAGAAGGAAAAATTAGTTAATGGTATATACATAATGAGCCATACATTACACTTCGCAGTACAAATCTACTGCACGATTCGTTATCGACAAAAGTATTTTATCTATATTTTGACAAGGGTGGCTATTTATAACTTTTCTAATTTAAATGACGATAATCATCTTTAAATATGAGATACCTACCCCCCTCATCTTTAATGGTAACTGATAAAAAAAACCACCTGTCAGCATATATTGAGCGTTGACAGATGGCTAATTTATTTTCAATTTCTGTAAACTCTAAAGGAAAAATTTTAGAGGTTCCGAGCGGATTCGAACCGCTGTACAAGGTTTTGCAGACCTCTGCCTAGCCACTCGGCCACGGAACCTTTTCAAATTTTCCGTCTGATAAAAATTCCATTATCAGACGGAATTTCCTTTATAAATCTGCGTTAAGAAATTACTTCTTTTTCGCGGATTCTTCCATTTGTTCTTTCAATGCTGAAAGAGCATCAATATCACCGAAAGTTGACTTTTCAGATTCTTTAGCACTGGTTTCTACTTTTGCCGGTTTCTTCGCTTTTTCCTCTTTTTTCTCTTCCGTTACACCACCGGCTTCCCAGGTTTTGGTGTGAGAAAGAACGATTTTCTTATCGTCTTTTGAGAATTCAAGAACTACAAAATCCAGGCTTTCACCAGCTTCTGCTGAAGTACCGTCTTCCTTCACTATACTTTTAAGAGCGGCAACGCCTTCGATACCGTAAGGTAATTCAAGTGCTGCAAATTTATCACCTTTTGAAATAATTGTGCAACGATGTACACTTCCGATTTCAAAAATACTTTCAAAAGTATTCCATGGATTTTCTTCTAACTGCTTGTGGCCCAAAGCCAGTCGACGGTTTTCAGAATCCAGCTCAAGTACAACTACTTCCAGTTCTTCACCTACTTTGATGAAATCAGAAGGATGTTTGATCTTCTTAGTCCAGGAAAGATCCGATACGTGCACCAGTCCATCGATACCTTCTTCAAGCTCGATAAACAGACCAAAGTTGGTCAGGTTACGTACAACTCCCTTATGTTTGCTGCCTACAGCATATTTTTCTTTCAATTCAGGCTGAGTCCATGGATCTGCAGTCAATTGCTTGATACCCAGCGACATTTTACGCTCATCACGATCAAGAGTCAATACTACAGCTTCAATTTCATCACTTACTTTCATGAATTCCTGCGGATTTCTCAGATGCTGAGACCAGGACATTTCAGATACGTGAATAAGGCCTTCAACACCTGGAAGAATTTCAAGGAATGAACCATAATCAGCCACATTTACGATACGGCCTTTTACTTTTGATCCAACCTGAATATCTTCTGCAAGTGAATCCCAAGGATGAGACTGAAGTTGCTTCAAGCCAAGAGATATACGTTTTTTCTCTTCGTCGAAATCCAGTACTACTACGTTCAGTTTCTGATCGAGATTTAATACTTCAGACGGGTGACTGATTCTACCCCATGAAATATCCGTAATATGCAACAGACCGTCTACACCACCCAAATCGATGAACACACCGAAGTTGGTCATATTTTTGATAACACCTTCCAGCACCTGGCCTTTTTCAAGGTTGGTAAGAATCTGCTGACGCTGTGCTTCAAGATCTTTTTCAATCAGTATTTTATGAGAAACTACTACGTTGTCATTAGCATAATTGATCTTAACAACTTTCACTTCCATACGCTTACCTACAAAGATATCGAAATCGCGGATTGGCTTCACATCGATTTGCGAACCTGGCAAGAAAGCTTCGATACCGAAGATGTCCACAATAAGACCACCTTTGGTTCTTCTTTTTACATTGGCATCAATAACCACATCTGCATCGAAGGATTTCTGAATGTTATCCCATGCAGTAATTACTTTGGCTTTCTTTCTGGAAAGAACAAGCTGCCCCTGAGCATCTTCCTGGTTCTCTACGTAAACCTCTACCTCATCGCCAATTTTCAAATCAGGAAAATCTCTGAATTCGTTATAAGAAACCAGACCATCAGACTTAAATCCGATGTTCAGAATCACTTCACGATCAGTTATCCCTACTACAATTCCTTTAACCACCTCTTTCTCCTGTACAGTAGAAAGTGTGTTTTCGTATAATTCTTCCAGACGGGCACGCTCTTCTTTACTGTAAGCACTTCCGAAACCTTTGTCGTCTGCAGCTTCCCAATCAAAATCGGGTAATTCCTGGCTTTTTGAATTTTTTGCCATATAAAAATCTTTGAAGCTCTTTGATACATCAATCCACGAGCTAAAGGATTGAAAATGGTGAATAATTAAACCTGTTCAAAAATGAAGTGCAAAGATACCTTAAAAAGTTCTTAAAGTCAATATATGCCTTCTTTAAAAAATCAAGAAAGTGACCCGCGCAAAACACCAGAAAAAGGCAACAGGTTGTTAATCCTTTAATAGATAGCTTCTTTTGCGCCTAGAAATGGCAGCCACGATTTTTCTGTAGCTCCGGAAAAATCACGGATAAACATGACAAATGTAGGTTTGAAAGGCATACTCAATAAAGGCATATCAGCCTCCTCAGGAGTAAAATCTCCTTTTTTGGAATTACACTTTTTACAGGCAGTGATCAGATTATCCCAGTTTGTTCGTCCTCCTCTGGACTTAGGCATCACATGATCCAGTGTAAGGTCATCACGGTCTCCGCAATACTGACAACGGAAACCATCCCGCTTGAAAACATTCTGCCTGGACAGAATAACACCACGATAGGGCAGATGAATATATTTATAAAGCCGGATGACAACCGGAAACGGATAAACTGTATCTACGGTGCGTAAAGACAAAAACGGTGTACTTTCCAGCATCTCAGCCTTTTCCAGATAAACTAACAGAAATGCCTTCGATACTGAACAAATGCTGATCGCACTATAGTCCTGATTCAGTACTAAAACTTTTCCGTTCATCTTTTGAAGTCTCTGTTAATCTGGCGGTTAATTTACTTATTCCGCCCAATAAAAACAATTAAGACTAAAAAAAACACTACAGAATCAATAGCGTTCAAGATCCCGCTTCACATCTCTTTCCTTAATGGTCTCACGTTTGTCGTATAGTTTTTTTCCTTTGGCAAGTGCTATTTCTATTTTGGCCAGTCCCTTTTCATTCGTAAAGAGCCTTACCGGCACAATCGTTAACCCCTGATCTTTGAGCTTTTCATCCCATTTCTTCAGTTCTCTTTTGGTTAACAGCAGCTTTCGGTCTCTCAGCGGGTCATGGTTATAGTGTGTACCTTCAGAATAAATTGAAATATGCATATTCCGGACGTATAACTCACCGTCCTGAAAAAAGCAGTAGGCATCCTGCAGATTGACGTTTCGCTGCCGGATTGACTTTATCTCTGTGCCGGTCAAACTGACGCCAGCGGTTAGTTTTTCAAGAAAAAAATATTCAAATGATGCCCGTCTGTTATCTATATTGACTTTCTTGGCTATGGTATCTTTCATATTTCAAACAGGTTTTTATGTTAAAATCCTGTAAAACATCCTTATGATGAAGTTCAGATCAAAACCTGACCATTTGTTTCCAGGTTCCTTTCATCCGGTTATATTTCAGAGTACTGGGTAATGCTTTCCACCAGTATTTATTCACCTCTACTGCAAACGATGGTTGCATATAACAATTAATGGCACAACCTTCACAGCCTGGCAATTTCCCTTCCAGTGCCACCAGCTGCTGTACTTCCTCTGACTGGTACAGATTGTACAGATCTCCTTTTATTTCATGTTCCTTGGCCCCCAAATGGTAACAGGGCAATACAAGTTTATTTTCAGGCGAAATCACAATAGTGGTACTGGCAGCTTTGCATACCGGATCAGCTACGTGGTTACCTCCGTCGATTCGCAGCTGAACAAACGCTTCGTTCAGATATACATTTTTTTGCTTTCCCCAATGCTTCAATACCTTCAGTGACTCCATCGAAAGGGAATCTCCGACAGCATTATACTCGAAAATAGGATTGAGTAACAAAACCAGATTATCAGGTGCACAGATTTCGTCACGCACCCTGCCTATCTTATCAATATTATTTTCCTGAACTGTAAATAATATATCGGGTCGCTCACCGAGAGACCGTGCCACAGCAATGGACTCCAGTACTTTGTCAAAGCATTTTACTCCTCTTGACTGATTATGTTCTTCCTCATCCGGCGAATCGAGCGAAAAATGCAGCATATCAATCAGCCCTTTCAAATCCCGGGCCTGTTTAGGATAAAGCAGTCCGTTAGTGGTCACCGTCGTAATCATGCCCAGTTTTTTCGTTTCTTCAAGCAACAACGGTAACTGACGATGCAATAAAGGCTCTCCCCCGGTAAAGTCCACTACCTTGACACCCAGTCTTTTCATCGCCTTAAGATTTTCCCTTACATTCTCAACCGTCACATAAGGTGACGGCCTTTCCCATATATCGCAAAAACCACATGCCGCATTGCAACGGTAAGTGACATAATAATTACACAATATAGGATGAGAAACCAGGCGCATACTCAGGCAAGCATATTCAGCAGGCTTGTCAGCTTGTCTTTCAGGTCTTTCCTGTCTACTATGAAATCAAGGAAGCCGTGCTCAAGCACAAATTCTGCACTCTGGAATCCCTTTGGCAGGTCCTTGCCGATGGTTTCGCGGATCACCCGCGGACCGGCAAAGCCAATCAGTGCTTCAGGTTCAGAGATATTGAAATCCCCCAGCATCGCGTAAGATGCCGTCACACCGCCTGTTGTAGGATCTGTTAATAAAGATATATAGGGGATTCCGGCTTCTGAAAGCAATGCCAGTTTGGCTGAAGTTTTTGCCATCTGCATCAGCGACAGCCCGGCTTCCATCATGCGCGCACCACCTGAACGGGATATCATCAGAAAGGGAATTCTGTGTTTGATTGAATAGTCAATTCCTCTGGCAATTTTTTCTCCGACTACCGATCCCATAGATCCGCCGATAAAATTAAAGTCCATGCACGCAATCACAAGATCGGAATCATTCATTTTCCCATGCCCCACCCTTACGGCGTCTTTCAATCCGGTTTTGGCAATGGTAGCCACAATCCTGTCAGGATAACGTTTGGTATCTACAAACTTAAGCGGGTCAGCTGAAACCATATCAGCATCGAGCTCGGTAAATTCATTTCCATCAAACAGAATCTCAAAATACCCTGCCGAACCTATCTTATCATGGTAATTACAATGAGGACAGGTATAGGCATTTAGCCTGTGTTCTTTCGATTGGGTTACTTTTTTACACTTCGGACATTGATGCCACAGCCCGTCGGGGGCTTCGCGTTTCATTTCGGTAGGTGTACTGATTCCTTTTTCTTTCCTGACAAACCAAGACATAGTATTAAATAAAGTTTGGACAGCAAATATACTAATCTAAATTGTATTAGGTGCATTTTGCATAATCGTAATATACGACATATGAGTATTTAACACTGCTTTTACGCTCTATACTGTTGAACCAATTTATAATTGAATTGTTTAGAAAATCATATAGTCCTCTGAATTGAAACATCCCGTCTTTAAAGACTTTTTATATTTTATGCAGATTCAAACCGATATAACCAATACCAAACCAATAGTAATTGTAGTGGGCACTAACCGCCCTGATTCGATCTCCGGCAGTATTGCCTTGTATTACCAGAAGTTACTTTCCAGCCTTGGTGCACCCAGCATTGTCATGAATCTTTCTGAGTTGCCGCACGATTTCACAGTAAGTGCGCTTTATGCCAATACAGGCAAAAATCAGGATTTCAATAAATTTAACGAGCAGATAAAAACAACCGATAAGTTTGTTTTTATCGTCCCGGAATATAATGGCTCTTACCCTGGTGTGCTGAAGGCATTTATCGACGGCCTGCCTTATCCCAATAGTCTGGCAAACAAGAAAGCAGCCCTTGTTGGCCTATCATCTAATATGCATGGTGCCTCTGCAGCTTTAAGCCACCTCAACGATGTTTTCAGCTATCTGGGAATGCATACGCTGGCTCTTCGCGTTAAACTGTCGCAAATCAGGTCGAATTTTTCAGACAATGAGTTCAGTAATGATTTATACAGAGAACTACTTGAAATGCAGGCCAAACAACTGCTTGGTTTCTGAGCTTATTTCATTCTGTTCTTTGCATTTAATGTCAGTTCTGAATAAACTTCCCATCTGAGAATATCAACCTTTCAGAGTTTATAAGCGTTATCTTCTTGCTGTTTTTATAATCATTCCACCACGTCGTGGTTATTTTAAGTCCGAAGAAAGGACAGGGTTGTAGAAAAAGAGGAAATATCCGTTCATTTAACTGCGAAGCGGTATCAGGATACTAAACACGAACTGACTTGCATTTATGATCCCTCAAAAAACATCCGGGGCTTTAAGTCTGAGCTCCCATCCATACTGACCTCAAAAACAAAGGCCGTCCCAACTTTACGCTGAGACGGCCTCCTTTATAGTATTGCCCGTTATTTATCTTTTGTCAATCGGAACAAATTCGCGAAGTACCTCGCCGGTATAAATCTGACGCGGACGACCAATCGGTTCTTTATTCTTACGCATCTCCTGCCATTGGGCAATCCAGCCCGGCAAACGACCGATTGCAAACATTACCGTAAACATATTGGTAGGGATACCCAGTGCACGGTAAATAATTCCCGAATAGAAATCTACATTCGGGTAAAGCCTTCTTTTTACAAAATACTCATCTTTCAAAGCCGCTGCTTCCAGCTCCTGTGCGATCTTCAGAACAGGATCATTGACACCCAGCTTTCCTAACACTTCATCAGCAGCTTTTTTGATGATTTTTGCACGCGGGTCAAAATTCTTGTAAACCCTGTGGCCGAATCCAAACAATCGGAAGCCGCTGTTTTTGTCTTTGGCCATATCAATGTATTTCTGGGTATCACCACCATCTGCCTTTATAGCCTCCAGCATTTCGATAACCTCCTGGTTGGCACCACCATGTAACGGCCCCCAGAGAGCACTGATTCCGGACGAAATGGAGGAATAAATATTGGCGTGAGACGATCCCACCAGGCGCACTGTAGAAGTAGAGCAATTTTGCTCATGATCTGCATGCAGGATCAATAATTTGTTCAGAGCAGTGGAAACGACAGGATCCACTTCAAATTTTTCTACAGGCAATGCAAACATCATGTGCAGAAAATTTGAACAGTAATCCAGCTTATTATTCGGATAATTTACCGGATGCCCCTGCGACTTTTTATAGGACCAGGTGGCAATAGTCGGCAATTTGGCCAGCAAACGAATAATATGAAGATTTGTAAGTTCTTCAGAAGCCTTTTCATTATCGATCACATCCGGATAAAAGGCACTCATGGCACTTACCAGAGAAGACAGAACACCCATCGGGTGTGCATTTACCGGAAAGCCTTCAAAGATTTTCCGCATGTCCTCATTGACCAGCGTATGCGTTCTGATTTCATATTCAAAACTATCATATTGCTCTTTAGTAGGCAGTTCTCCGTAAATCAGCAGGTAAGCCACTTCAAGAAAATCTGATTTTTCGGCAAGCTCCTCTATGGAATATCCACGATATCTCAATACGCCTTCTTCTCCATCGAGAAACGTAATAGCGCTTTTTGTTGCGCCTGTATTCTTATATCCGCTGTCAATTGTAATATATGAAGTCTGATCCCGCAACTTTCCAATATCAATTGCTTTTTCACTTTCACTTCCTTCTATAATAGGAAATTCGTATTTTTTACCCTCAATAGTTAACTCGGCTATCTTTGACATAAATATTGGTACTTAATTAAAAGTTAGAGGTTGTAAAATAAGATTTGCTGATGAATAAAATGACAATATCATTAAAAAATCAAAATAGTAATTAGACAAATACCATCTCTTACCATCATGACAATAATGTATAGAATGAAAGACGATTGTATTCTGTAAAAGGTGCAATATTCAAAAAAATACCTTTACAATCCACATATTTTCTTAATAAATGATAAGAATATGACTTAAATATAAAATGTTCTTCATCAGATTCTGTTCTCTCTGAAATCCGATAAAACCATGAAACAAATTAAAAAAACAACAGTGCGGAGGTCTTGCGAAAGAATAAAAGAAAACACGCAGGTTTCAATATGAACCCGCGTGTCAAGTTACACTTCATCAACAAACTAAAAACCAAATAAAATTACAACGAAATTTTAATATTGTCAAGTTTTTGCTGTAGGAGGGGGATTCGAACCACCCACGGTGAGGTTAGCCGCGATACAAAAGCTTGGTGGTCAACCCCAGTCGACATGAGTCCGGCATTATATCGTGTTTGTCCCTGAATCACCACCCCCGAGACAGGAGGGCATGGCTGCCAGTTTCATCATCCTACATTATGATTGTTGTTTTCTTATCGGGTTTTCCTTTCAGCGTTTCCAGGCCCCGTATCCTTATCAACACTGCAAATATACAGCAAACTAAAGCAAACCATAAAATATTTTCATCATTATTTTTAAAAATTTGAATTATTATCAATAATAGTGCTATTTTGTTGAATGAAATATAAATTTATCACTTAAAATGAATAAAATTTTGGAAATCGACAAAACCGACCTCAAAATTCTCTCGCTCCTGATGGAAAATGCGGACCTGCCTTATACAGAGATCGGTAAAAGAGTTTTTGTATCAGGTGGCACTGTTCACGTCAGGATGAAGAAAATGGAGCAGATGGGAATTGTAAAAGGTTCCATGCTTATTATTGACCCCAATAAACTCGGGTGGGATATCAATGCATTTCTCGGTATTTATCTTGAAACAAGCTCTCTGTACGAATCGGTCGCCGAACAGCTTGAGAAAATCCCTGAGGTAGTTAACATTCATTATACCACAGGTATTTATAGCATCTTTGCAAAGATAATCTGCAGAGATACTACCCATTTAAGGGAAGTTCTTCATGATAAAATACAAAGAGTGGCCGGTATTCAGCGAACGGAGACTTTCATTTCACTGGAAGAAAGAATCACGCGCCCCATTCCGCTGGAATTTTCGGAGTCTCATTAATTTGTTCCGTGACTGATATTGACACCCGGTAAGAGCGCCAGTACCTGTCATTAATGCGGCAGAAAGGTGCGGAATTTCCCGTATACCCAGGTTCCTGCAACAGCACTCAGCAAGGTGATGATAATAACGGTAGCACCTATCCCGATTTGTGCAAACAGCGGGCCGGGACACGCTCCGGTGATTCCCCATCCCAACCCGAAGATAAGTCCACCGTAAATCTGCCCTTTATTAAATGTTTTGGGAGTCAAGACGATTTTCTCTCCGTGAATGGTACGGATATCAAATCGCCTGATAAGCTGTACCGATATGATACCAACTACTACTGCGCTTCCGATGATTCCATACATATGGAATGATTCAAGTCTGAACATTTCCTGTATTCTGAACCAACTGATTACCTCTGCCTTTACAAAAATAATCCCGAATAAAATGCCGGTAAACAGATATTTAAGATTAAAATACCAGGGATGACGCTGATTGCTTCCGTTCGCGCCTTCTGAGTCCTGCTGCCGTATCACAGTGGTTCTTTCTGATGCTTCTTTGATCGTACTCATAAGCTGTTAGCTGTTCATTATTATATTCATTTCTGCGTCACAGAGATAAAATATATGGTAAAATAAGATTAGACATGACGAATCCCCCGATCATAAAAAAAACGGTTGCCACCAGAGAGGGCCACTGCAGGTTAGACAACCCCATTATAGAATGTCCGCTGGTGCATCCGCCGGCGTACCGGGTACCGAACCCCACCAGAAACCCTCCACCTGCTATCATGATGATGCCTTTTAGCGTCAACAGGTTTTGCCATGTAAACAGATCAGCGGGTACTATTGAAGAGAGATCCGTCACTCCCGCTTTCAACAGATCGGCCTTCAGGTCGGGATGAATAACGATAGGATGCTGGTCAGGGATAATGGTCGCGGCCAGAACGGCTCCGAGAAATATACCCGCTACAAATACAAGGTTCCAGATCTCTTTCCTCCAGTCATAATTAAAGAAAGGAATTCCGGCAGGAATACACATGGCACACATATGCTTCAGCGATGACGAAATGCCGAACGATTTATTCCCCAGAATCAACAGCGCGGGTACCGTCAGCCCTATCAGTGGCCCTGCCACATACCATGGCCAGGGTTTACTCAATATTTCAATCATAAATCAGCTTAGATTTACAGGTTATATTATAAAGTTGTGGGGCAGACAAAGTCGGTGACAGCCACCTGTCCACTTTCCTTGATTGCTTTAAAGCCGCCCTTAATATCAATAAGATTGCGATACCCTCTGGCCCGGAGAATGGAACTAAAAATCATGGAACGGTAACCTCCTGCACAGTGAACAAAACAGATTTTTTCCTTATCAATCTCGTGAATAAGGTTGTTGATATAATCAAGTGGAATATTCAGGGCTCCTTCGATATGTTCGGAAGCATATTCTGATGCTTTTCTGACATCAAGAATCATGGTATTTCCGTTTTGTCTTTCAGCCATTTCTTCCGGTGTAATGGATTCAATAATGTCTGTTTCTTTACCGGCCGCTTCCCATGCACTGAAACTATCTTTCAGATACCCTATCGTCTGATCATAACCCACACGGGCCAGACGCGTAACCACCTCTTCTTCTCTTCCTTCTTCAGTCACCAACAGGATGGTTTGCCGGATGTCCGGAATTAATGCTCCGACCCATGGTGCAAACCCGCCATCAATCCCGATATTGATTGAATTGGGAATAAATCCCTGCGCAAACACCTCCGGAGGTCTGGTATCAAGTACAACAGCATGGGTTTCATTGGCAAGTTCTTCGAATTCGTCCGGATGCAGTGCACGCCTTCCCCTTTCCAGCACTTCATCAATACTGTCATACCCTTTAATATTCATCAATACATTTTCAGGGAAATAGCCCGGAGGGGGAGTTAAGCCGTCCAGTACTTTACGGATAAACTCTTCCCGGGTCATATCAGCACGTAAAGCGTAATTAAAGCGTTTCTGATTTCCCAGTGTATCACTGGTTTCTTTGCTCATATTCTTTCCGCAGGCACTTCCGGCTCCATGTGCCGGATAGATGATCAGATCATCCGCTAACGGCATAATTTTATTCCTGAGTGACTCAAACAGGGCTCCGGCAAGTTTTTCCTGAGTAAGATCCGATGACAGTTTCTGCGCAAGGTCCGGGCGGCCGACATCACCGATAAACAAAGTATCCCCCGTAAAAAGTGCTTTTTGTTTTCCATCCTCATCTGTCAGCAGAAAACAGCTGCTTTCCATCGTATGTCCGGGTGTATGCAAAACCGTAAAAGTGACATTCCCGACCTTAAACTCCTCTCCGTCGCTGGCTATATAAGCATCAAATCCGGGTTTCGCAGTAGGTCCATATACAATAACTGCACCTGATTTCTCCGCAAGATCTACATGACCCGAAACGAAATCAGCATGAAAATGCGTTTCAAATACATATTTGATTCTGGCTCCGTCCAAAGCGGCTCTCTGCAAATAGGGTGCTACTTCACGAAGCGGATCTATAACGACAGCTTCTCCGTCGCTTTCAATATAATATGCACCTTGCGCCAGACATCCTGTGTAGATTTGTTCCAGTTTCATTACTTACCAATAGTTAAGATTGAGGTTGTTGATAATATGTTAAAAGTTTGCTGATGAAGCATAATCATTATTCTTTCAATTTTTAAATTCAGGAATGAAGTATAACCTGACACATGACTATGGTTACAAAATTCGTGATTCGGAGAATGCTTTACAGTGATATTTATCACCAGCCAGAAACAGGGTTACTCCAACTCCCGGAAACTACATAAAAAGTTCTTTTAGCAGAATACCGGTTCCCATCATCATGACAAAGTAACCAAATGCTTTTTTAAGCCCTGTACCGGATACTTTACCGGATAAATAATTCCCCAGATAAAACCCCGAAAGAGCCATCAGTGAAATAAAACGGATAAATGGCCAGTTCATTTCGGTATGAGAAAGATCACCTGTAAAGCCGATCAGCGATTTAACACCTACCAGTAACAGCGAAGTTCCGATGGCTGTTCTCATGGGCAAACGTGCCAGCAGTACCAAAGCCGGAATGATTAAGAAACCTCCTCCTGCTCCTACCAGACCGGATATAAGCCCTTCCGAGACTCCGGCCAGTACAATCAGAAAATACCGGTAAAAAGTCAGTTCTTCCGGTTCACAATCCACACATTCTTCTTCTTCCTTTCCCCTGATGATGGATATGGATACCAGTATCATCAGAACAGAAAACAGCAACATCACAAACAGCGATTTGCTTAGATGCCATTGGTGAATGGTCAGAAAGTGATCGGGAAGTGCCGGAAGAAGGTATTTCCTGGTCAGAAAAACGGCTGCCACCGAAGGAATTCCGAAAACAAGGCTCGTCCCCAATTCTACATATCCCTGGCGGTATTTGCGCAGTGCCCCGATCAGACTTGTAATCCCGACGATAAAGAGTGAATAAGCTGAAGCCAGTACAGGTTCAAGATGAAACAAATAGACCAGCACCGGAACCGTAAGAATAGAACCTCCGCCACCGATCAGCCCAAGAGAAATACCAATACATACGGCAGCGCCATAACCTAAAATTTCCACTTGATTAAATTTAAATACGGCAGCAAATTTCCAAAGCTCCGGACTCTTATCCTGTGACCTGGATCACATTGCGCTTCATTTTCAATTAAACCATTCTATATAATTGCGGTGAAGTTTTACTTTTCCTGACTGCTCAAGTTTTTTCAGTAATCTTGATATTACTTCTCTTGCCGTATTAAGGTCATTCGCAATTTCCTGATGGGTAAGCCAAAGCTCCTGCTTTCCAAGTTTATCTGACTGATTTTTCAGATAAAATTCCAGCCGCTCATCCATTCCTTTAAATACTACGTTATCTACTACCAGCAGCAATTCCTCAAATCTTGCCCTGTAATTTTCAATCACAAACATGTACCATGACGGATAATCCCGCATCAGTTCGGCCATCAGCTGAATGGGCAACATCACAGCCACTGTTTCATCTACCGCTTTAGCCATGACCTGACTTGTCTCCTGCCGGGCTGCACATACCATTGACATCGCGCAGGCATTGCCTGGTTCCAGATAATACATAAAGACCTCCTCTCCGTCTGCTCCCTGCCGGTAAAGCTTCACTCTCCCCTCAGCAATCATGGTGGTAAAATTGATATACTGTCCGGTCCGCATCATCACATCCCCTGCCTGAAATGACCGGAGAATTGCTTCCTTCTTCAGTTTTTCCTTCAGCGCCGGCTCAAACATGGTGAACACATTTGCCAGATACCAGTCCAGATCTCTTCTTTTTTCCATTTTCAGTAGGGTTAATCATTTCAGGTCCTTACGAAATAACTCAATTGTTAGCGTTTTATCATCTGATCTCAATATTTTTATACTGATCAATGGAAAACAAATTCAATTTTGCGTAGGTTTGAAACTGCGTTGAATTTTTTAAACCTGAATACCACTTAATAGTATCCTATAATTACGATGAAGGTATCTCCCGGTCTGCCGTTCCGTTGTATATACACACTGCTTAATCATGAATATCTGGGCAACCTTTTCGAAGCTTTTGTCGTTCAGGAGAATAACAAAGGCGAATTATCTCTTTTGTCTCAAAAAATCGCTTTACAGAACACCAGCGATTTTGAACACGGACTCAATGCCGCAGACCTCGAACTCATCCGACTGATTGATCAGATTCAGCCAGATTATATTTTCAACAAATACAATAAAAAGAAACTCTCACTAACCGACTTCTTCCTCAAAAACTTTAACAAAGATAAAATTGAAGGTCCTGTTCAGGAAACGGTTACTGAATACCTCGAAAAAAAACGGGCCGCCATCCTTGAAAAGCTGAAAAACAAGAATCTGTTTATTATGGGAAGTGATGGAACCCCTACCTGGAAGGAGGTATCTATCGAACCGGAAAAAGCTACCGTGCTGTTTCATTTTGCCCGGAATGAAAATAACACCCATTATTTCATTACACTCAAACATAACGGCCAGAAACTGGACTTCCAGTACAAAAACGCATTGCTGATCTGCGATAACCCGGCCTGGCTTCTGGTGAATGACCGGCTTTTTCAGCTCGAAGAAAGTGCTGACGGTAAAAAAATAAGACCTTTTCTGAACAAGAAATTCATCGAGATCTCTAAAGCTGTGGAGGAGAAATATTACCAGGGTTTTGTTAAATCCATGATTGCTTCCAGTCGTGTGGTTTCCAGAGGGTTCGAGATCAGGCATATAAGGTCTCAGCCAAAAGCTTTCCTGATTATTGGTGTCCCTCATACAGAAAATCAGCTGAGTATAGGTGAATTAAAAACGCGTCAGGAAAATGCAGATACACAGCAGTCTGTAAAAGTGGAATTGTGTTTTGAATATGAAAATCATTTGTTCAGATTCGATAGTTTCGCTGACCCTGCTAATGTAAAAATGGAAACGACAGAGGACAACTATCTGTTTACCCGTATTCAGCGTGACCTCCGGTTTGAAAAGCAGATGGTCGATTTTCTGAAAAAACTGCATCTGGACCTCCGGCACGGATCCGCTTTAAAAAGTGTTCCGGAAATATTCTCATGGTTACACGAAAACCGTGAAAAACTGGAAAATGAGCTTATCAATATCCGGCAGAACAATACCGATACCAGGCGTTATTTTCTCGGTCAGGCTTCTGTTAATATTTCAATTGAGGAAAAAAATGACTGGTTTGATGTAAAAACCAAAGTCAGATTCGGTGATACAGAGATTCCGTTTTTCAGATTACGCCATTACATTCTCAACCACATCCGGGAATTTAAACTTCCAAATGGTGAAATCGCCATCATTCCTGAGGTCTGGTTCAGTGATTATTCTGAATTATTCGCTTTTACAAGAATCACCGATCACTCGTCGGAAGGAAGACTGGAATTATATCATCTCAATCTGGTGAAGGACCTCTCCAATCAAAGTCTTGCCGTAACTGTCATGGGAAGACGACTGGAAAACCTCCGTAGTTTTGAAGAAATAAAGCCATATCCACTTCCCGAGCGTCTCTCGGCCACACTACGGCCCTACCAGACAGAGGGTTACCGCTGGCTCAGATTTCTGAATGAATATAAGCTGGGAGGGTGCCTGGCCGATGATATGGGACTAGGCAAAACCTTACAGACCCTGACGTTACTGCAATCTTGCAAGGAATCGGGCAATCGTAAACCATCGTTACTGGTGATGCCTACCTCCTTGCTTTATAACTGGAAACTTGAAGCCTCCAGGTTCACCCCGGACCTGAGTGTGATGTCTTACACCGGTACATCAAGAATCAAAGACACGTCCCAGTTTGATAATTACGATCTGATCCTGACTTCCTACGGGATCGTCAGAATGGATATTGATCTGCTAAAGAAATATGCATTCAATTATGTCATTCTTGATGAGTCTCAGGCCATAAAAAACCCTTCGTCCAATATTTCCAAAGCGGTAAGAATGCTATATGCTGATCACCGGCTGATACTTACCGGCACACCCGTTGAAAACAATACCATGGACTTATGGACACAAATGACTTTCATCAATCCCGGATTACTGGGTAATGAGCGGTTTTTCAGAGAAAATTTCCAATATCCGATAGAGAAAAAAAACGATGAAGAGAAAATCAGAAAGCTCAACAGCCTTATCAAACCATTCATTCTCCGAAGGAATAAATCGCAGGTAGCAACTGATCTTCCGGAAAAAACCGAAAGCGTGGAATATTGCGAAATGACACCTGAACAGGCTAAAACCTATGAAGCGACCAAGTCATATTACCGTAACATCCTGCTGGAACAGATGAATCAGGAAAGTATTCCGCAGTTCAACATGCAGGTACTTGAGGGGTTGACCAGGTTAAGGCAGATTGCTAACCATCCGATCCTGACTGATCCTGAATATGAAGGTGATTCCGGAAAATTTAACGATGTTATCCATAAGATCGAAACCGTACTCAGCGAAAATCATAAAATACTGATTTTCAGTCAGTATATACGACATTTGCAGCTTTTCAGAAATTATCTCAGCAAAAAAAATATCGCCTATGCTTATCTCGACGGTTCCACCCGTGACCGTCAGCACCAGGTAGAACTGTTCCAGGAAGACCCTGACACTCAGGTTTTTCTGATTTCTATAAAAGCAGGCGGACAGGGACTTAACCTGACAGCTGCCGAATATGTATTTATTCTGGATCCCTGGTGGAACCCTGCCGTAGAAGCTCAGGCTGTAGACCGTGCCCACCGCATCGGCCAAAAACAGAATGTTTTCATTTATAAATTCATTTCCCAGCATACTGTAGAAGAAAAAATTCTTCAGATGCAGCAGCATAAACGCCAGCTGGCCGGTGAGCTGATCACACATGAAGAAGGTTTCCTGAAATCCTTAACACGAAATGATATTCTTTCTCTGCTGGAATAAGTACTTTTGCGGAATTCAAAGAGTTTTATCATAACGAGTCAGGCTCTTACAAATGAACTTCAATATGAAAAAAGTAACGATCATTCTGTTTTCTCTGTTTTCATTCCTTCCTGTCAGCGATCTTCTTGCCTGGGGACTTACCGGGCATCGGGTGGTAGGACATCTGGCCCAGAACCAGCTCAATGCCAGGGCCAAGCGAAAAATAAGCAGAATACTCAACTGTAACTCTCTGGCAGAAATCAGTAACCACATGGATGATATCAAGTCAGACAGGGCTTATGACCATACGCACGACTGGCACTGGGTCACTATTCCGGGCGGTCAGGAATATGAGCAGACCACCAAAAACCCTAACGGCGATCTGATTCTCAAAATAGAAGAAATAACCAGGATGCTGAAAAGCGGTAATCTCAAGGTTGAGCAGGAAAGAGAATACCTTACTTTTCTGGTGCATCTGGTTGGAGACCTTCACCAGCCTATGCATGTAGGTGCATTCGATGATCAGGGAGGGAACCAGGTAAAAGTAGAATGGTTTGGCCGTCCGTCAAACCTGCACCGTGTATGGGACAGTGATATGATCGATGACAAAAGGCTCAGTTATACCGAGCTCGCCTCTTTCCTTAACCTGCCCGATAAGAAAACTAAAAAAGAATGGCAAAGCCGTTCTTTAAATACCTGGGTAAAACACATCCAGGCTTATCATGCAAAGGCCTACGAATTACCTGAGAATAAAAAGCTTGGATATGATTATGCTTACAGGAATTTCGGAACAGTCCAGCAATGCCTTCTTGAGGGAGGGATTCACCTGGCCGGCATACTGATGGAAATTTATGGCTGAAAAGCTTCTTTGATCTGTCGCTTCAGCACTTCGTTGATCCTGACATAGCTCTCTTTTGACCAGCCGGCAATGTGAGGCGACAGAATCACCTTATCACTCTTAATCAGATAGTCAAAATTTTCCTGTTGCACGGGAGTTAGTTTGTTCAGCTTTTCATTTTCAAGAACATCCAGGCAGGCTCCTGCTATTTTTCCGCTTTTGAGTCCGTTTACTACGGCATCGAGTTGCGCTACCTCTCCTCTGGCTGCATTGACAAAATAAAACGGATGCGCCATTTTTTCAACAAAATCGCTGTTAATCATTCCCCGGGATATTGCAGTGAGCGGAATGTGCATGCTGATCAGCGTAGCTTCGTCCCTAATCTGATCCAATGAAGCCTCCTGAGCAAATTCGTCCCCATAATTTACCCGGTACTTATCATAAGCCAATACCTTACACCCAAAACTCCTGAGTCTTTTCGCTGTTGCACCGCCATTATTTCCATAACCAATCAAACCAACGGTCTGACTCATCAGCTCCACTCCCCGGTTTTGTTCACGCAGCCATATTCCCTTGCGCACTTCCGCGTCAGCTCTGATCAGATTATTAAACAATGCAAGAATCATTCCCAGAACATGCTCCGCAACGGCGTCACGATTAGCTTCACCGGCGTGAAACAACAGGATATTCCGTTTCTTCACCTCTTCCAGATCTATCAGGTCCAGGCCTGCTCCGGCCCGGGCTATAAATTTCAGTTGAGATGCACAATCCAGCAGCTCTTTATCCACATTGGTTTTAGAGCGGATGATCAGTCCGTCATAAGCATTGATAAGTGCCAGAATATCCTCCCGGCTGGCCTTAGGCTCATAATTATACTCCCATCCTTCCGACCGGATCATTTCATTTATGGAAGGATGCATTTCATCTGCTATCAGAATTTTCATGGGACGTTGCAGAATTTCGTAAATTGCAAAAACTTTTGAAAAAAGAAGGGTAAAAACCATTCTGTGAAAGCACAAAAGTACGGCGAAGATTTAACAGATCTCTAAAAGATTCAAACACGCGACAAAAATTATGTCCGATTCTCAAAGACAAAAAACAATTATTGGAATTACCCTTGGCGACTACAACGGCATAGGCCCAGAAATTATATTAAAAGCACTGGACAGCAATCAGCTTTCCGGACATTATACAGTTATTGTATATGGCTCTATGAAAGTCCTGAACCGCTACCGTCAGGTACTGAAACTCAAAGAATGGCAGATGCAGGGCATACAGAGGGCCGAACAGGCCAACCCGAAAGTGGCCAATGTCATTACCTGCTGGCCAGACCAGCAACTGGATGTCAAACCCGGCACGATTACTCCTGAAGCAGGTAAAGCTGCTCTTGCATGCCTTAAAAGAGGTGTGGAAGACCTGAAAACAGGAAAAATCCATGCGCTGGTTACGGCTCCCATCAATAAAGACAACATTCAGAGTGAAGAGTTTAAGTTCCCTGGACATACCGAGTACCTGGCCAGCGAATTTGAAACACAGGAAGCACTGATGTTTCTGGTAGCAGGTAGCTTCAGAGTGGGTGTGCTTACAGGACACATTCCGCTTGGAAAGGTCCGTGAGACCATCACTACAGATAAGCTCACCTTTAAAATCAATCAGATATATAACTCTCTGGTGAATGATTTTGGCATCAGTAAACCTAAAATTGCGGTGTTAGGACTGAATCCTCATGCCGGGGAAAATGGTTTACTGGGCAATGAAGAAAAAGAAGTGATTGAACCCGTCATTCAGAAGTTCCGTAAAAACGGACAGCTTGTATTCGGTCCGTTTCCTTCTGACGGATTTTTCGGCTCTGCTACACACACACAATATGATGCTGTGCTGGCTATGTACCACGATCAGGGGCTCATTCCGTTCAAAACCATTGCCTTTAATGAAGGCGTTAATTTTACTGCCGGACTGCCCGTTGTCAGAACCTCCCCCGACCACGGTACAGCCTATGCCATTGCAGGAAAAAACGAGGCTGACCCGCAGTCGTTGTTACAGGCAATCTACCAGGCTGCTGATATTTACCGGTACAGGGCAGAAAAACAGATAATTGATCAAAATGCACTTATCAGCAAGGCACAGCCATCGGAAGCACAGCATCCCATTTCAAAACCATTAAAGGGTAAACTTAACTGATTATGTTAAAATCCATGACCGGCTATGGTATCGCCACAGTCGAAACCGAAAGTATCAATGTTACAGTAGAGCTTAAAACGCTTAATTCAAAGTTTCTGGATATTTACTGCCGCATTCCAAAAAATTACAGCGAAAAAGAACTGGAAATCAGGAATCTGCTGACTCAGGTACTGGAACGTGGCAAAGCCGAATTTACATTAACGATTCAGCAAACTGCCAATCTGGATGACCTCTCTGCTGTCAACAAGCCACTGGTAAAGGCTTATTTCAGTGATTTAAAAAAAACAGCTCAGGAACTCGGTTTTGAGCCGGTGCCTGACGACCTTCTCCGCCTTGCGCTTCAAATGCCAAATGCCTATACTGTTGAAACACCCTCTGAAAGTAAAAAGGAACAGGACTGGATACTGATCAGAAAAGCAGTGGAAGAAGCCCTGAATAAGTGTAATATATTCAGAAACCGTGAAGGTAAACAGGTAGAAGATAAATTCCGTGAGTATATATCCATTATCGGGCAAAAGCTGGCTGCTGTTGAGGAACAGGATATTATCAGGATGCCAATGGTAAGAGAGCGGCTGGAACGCAATGTGAAAGAATTAAGAGGAAAGGAAAGTTTTGACCAGAACCGGTTTGAACAGGAGCTGATCTATTTTATTGAAAAATTCGATATTTCGGAAGAAAAAACAAGGCTGGCGAACCATCTGGAATATTTTACCGAAACGCTTTCATCTCCGGAAAGCAACGGTAAAAAACTTAATTTTATTTCGCAGGAAATCGGGCGTGAGATCAACACCATCGGATCTAAAGCGAATGATGCTGTCATTCAACGTCTGGTAGTAGAAATGAAAGATGAACTTGAAAAAATAAAGGAGCAGACGCTGAACGTGATCTGACCCTGAAAATAACATTGCTTTACCTGCCGGAAGATGCATTCCTTATTCCGGCAGGATATGCTAACCTGATCAGGTACACCGCCAGTACCACAATGACTACCTGCATAACATAATCCACTGCATATTCCCATCTGGAAAAAATCATCTGTATATTGGTATAGACCGGCATCCCCAGTCTCCACCACCATGACGGATGAATAACACACAGTATATTGAAAAGAAACAGACAGATTACCTGTTGCCGGCTCTCCCAGTTAATTATATAAAAAACCAGTGGTATCAGAAACAGGAAAATATAATTGCTGTAGGCACTTTGCTGCACGATCATCATGGTGGCGAATACTACCACCCAAAATCCGGACAACATAGCCTGAAACCCTTGCCTGTTCAGTTTGAGAAAGGTTATAATGCCCAGCCCCAGCGTAAAAACAAGTGCTGCCCAGTTCCAGAATTTTTTACCAACTCCGATAGAATCTGATACCAGCGGGTTAATCACAGACAATAAGTTGGGTGCCCTCAATACTTTTGCCTCATCCAACGGTTGCATAAACTCCCACCCCACCAAAGGAAATAAAACACCGACTGTTATTAAGCCAACGAGTGCCATAGGGATGGCAAACTGAAGTTTTTTCTTTTCTATCCAGAAAAGCGGAATCAGCACCAGCACAAAAATCGCCTTGGTTATCAATAAGCCTAAGGCCAGAATCAGACTGTACAGCCGGATATTGCCTCTTACTTTTCCTGAAAAATAAGCCAGCAAGACAAATAGCCACATCCATACGTCTTCCTGTCCTCCCAAAACACATAGCATCAGCGAACCGGGAAGTGTCAGGTATAGCAGTGATTTCCACAAACGTTCTCCTCTAGGGATAACGTTGTGATAAAAACGGTTACTGAGCCAGAGTGCCAGTCCGTCCATCACGGCCATAATCAGCACTATCATTTTAGAACTATACCAGATATACAGTCCCAAAGCCAGAAAATAAGGGTAAAGAGGAGAATAAGGAGACCAGAAATCTCTATAGACAATTTTCCCTTGAAATGCCAGGCTGGCTTCCTCCCAGAAGCCCTCTACATCAGATTGCGGATCGATATTCAACAGGATATAAACAAGCACAAAAGGCACCAGACGAAACAGCACCCATCCAGCACTCAATACCCTCCATTCACTTTGATTTTCAAATATTCCCTTTAAAAAATCCCTTTTAATCCAAAACACTGCCGCAGCCGTTATCAGGGCAACACTAATTAATAATTTTATGTAAATAATACTCATACTTTTCAGGTTAACGCTAAATCAGGGATGTTCAGTAAGCCTGTGTTATCACCTTGAAGAACCGTATTATGCAAATAAACTCAAGTAACTGCATAAACCCCAAATTATTTTAATGCATAAATAATCCAATTGAATAATCTAAGCATTCAGGCAGTGTGAAAATAGTAAACGAAACAGTATACGTACTCATTGTCCTTATCCGCCAGGAATCCTTTCCTTCATTACATTGCGCTATACAAGCACTCCTGTCTGGCAGCAGCTAATCCGTACCCGCTTCCAGATTATAGTATTGCCTTTCAGCTTAACAAACAAAGAGCGGCAATCTTACTCTATAGCAAGTTGCCGCTCTTTGTTTGTTATTTCATGATACAAAAAGTCGTCAATAAAAATTTTCAGGAATTAATCCAATTTGGAAGTATGGGAGATACTGCATTTAAACCTTCAGTGTCCACCCGAATACATCTTCTGCTTTACCTGTACGAATTTCAGTAAGATATGCTTTTACTTTATTAACAAATGAGTTCTCATCCAGAGTCGGCAGCGGATATTCTGTTCCTTCATAGGAAATAGAAGAAAACGGAGATACCACCACAGCCGTTCCGGCGCCAAAAGCCGCCTTCATTCTTCCCTCTTTCAATGCATCGATCATTTCTTTTACACTCACCCTTCTTTCTTCAACTTCAACTCCCCAATGACGGGCAACCGCCAGAATACTTCTGCGCGTAACTCCATCAAGAATTGTACTTGATACAGCTGGTGCAATCAGTTTGTCATCAATCTCAAAAAGGATATTCATAGTCCCCGACTCTTCAATATAAGCGTGCTCGCGTGCATCAGTCCAGATCAGCTGATCAAACCCCTGTTCCTGGGCCAGTTTGGCCGGATATAATGAGCCGCCATAGTTACCGGCACATTTAGTAGCTCCGGTTCCTCCTTCGGCTGATCTGATAAATTCTGTCTCTACCTTCACTCTCGGAGGTTTGGAATAATAGGTACCTACCGGAGACGTAAAAATAATAAAGCTGTAAGAATCAGAAGGCTTTACACCTATATAAGGGTCTGTAGAAAACATAAACGGCCTGATGTACAATGAACATCCGTCCTGCTCAGGCACCCATCCGCTATCCAGCTTAATCAGTTCAAGCAAACCTCCCATAAATACTTCTTCAGGGATATACGGCATACAAATTCTCTCGGCAGATTTGTTAAACCGCGCCCAGTTATCGATAGCCCTGAATAATAATACTTCACCAGCCTCATTTTTATAGGCTTTCATACCTTCAAAAATGGCCTGGCCGTAATGAAGTGCTGCTGTAGCCGGACTTAACGTAAGATCTCCGTAAGGCACAATACGGAGGTCCTGCCACTGTCCGTTTTTATAGTCAGCAATAAACATATGGTCAGAGATATTCCGGCCAAAAACCAGGTTTTCGAAATCAACTTCCTGTAAGCGGGATTGTTTCACCTGCTCTATCTCAATATGTAATGTATCGGCAGCCATGATGCTAAAATTGTTAATACAGCTATTACCCAAATAAAAAATGCAAGTTAAGTATTTTAAAACTGAATTGACTTTTACGGCTTTATCTTTTTTTACACTTTCAGCGTTTCGGTATTATCTGATAAAATCGTTACCTTTTTTTCAGAATTTATGCAGAAACCCAGCCGGATAAAGTAAATTGTCAATATCACAATCGTCACCTGCATAGCGTAGTCAAGGAGCGATAACCCATCCGTAAAAATTTCAGCCGGACGGGTATATTTCGGTAAGCCTGAACGCCACCATAAAGTAGGATGGAGCACGCACAGAAGATTAAACAGAAAGAGGCAGAGTACCTGACGTTTATTTTCCCAGTCAATAACATAAAAAACAAGGGGCATAAGAAACAAATAAAGATAGCCGCTATAAGCACTCTGCTGGGCTGTCATCATGGTACCGAACAGGACTACCCAAAACCTGGAGAAGGTGGTTTGAAAATCCTCATTCCTGAATTTATGAAGCGTAACAACACCCATTGCTACCGTTAACAGAAGTGCCAGCCAGTTCCAGAAATCAGCACCAACGCCGATACTGTTGAATAGAACCGGATTGACTACAGAAAGCACATTGGGAGCCCTTAATATCTTTGCTTCATCCAAAGGTTGCAAGAACTCCCACCCGACCATTGAATATAACACTCCGAAAGATACAACACCCACAATGGCAATGGGCAGGGCAAATAGCAGTTTTTTCTTCTCCACAAGAAAGAACGGAATGATCACCAATATAAAGATGGCTTTTGTCATTAATATCCCAAAAGCCAGAAGCAGGCTGAACATCACCACATTATTCTTCTGTTTGCCGGCTATACACGCGAGTAATGCAAACAACCATATCCAGACATCCTCCTGTCCTCCGATAATACAAAACATCAATGCACCCGGCAGCACAAAGTACATCAGTATACGCCACATCCGCTCTTCCTTACTGAGGACTTTCTGATAAAAACGGTTGGCAAGCAACAACGCGAGACCGTCCATCATGGCCATTACCAGAATGATCATTTTGGGATGATACCAGATTTTCAGCCATATGGCCAGAAAGTAGACAAAAAACGGTGAATAAGGTGAGAAAAAATCACGGTAGATGATTTCACCGTATGCGGCTTTACTTACTTCATCCCAGTAAAAGATAACATCTGATGTTGGATAAATATTAAACGACAAATAAATGATCAGAAATGGTGCTAACCTGAAAATGAGCCATCCGAAGACAAATATTTGTTTTGTATTCATCTTTTTCAGTACCTCCAAAACCACTGGTTTTTTCAGCCAGAGCAACCCCGATACGATCAGCAACGCCAATGCTATTAACAGCTTTATCAGTAAAACAGGAACAGGCAGGAGGGTAGTGAGTAATAACACAATTGTTTATTGATTAGCTGGTTATCGGAATTTCCGTTTTTCTATCAGTACCCAGGCTTTTTTGATAAGCCAGCATAATTACCCATATAAGACAAATCACATTAATAACCTGCAACAGGCCTTCAAGCAGATATAGGGGGTCACGAAAGTAGCTGAAGCTTGTATATTGTACCTGCCCCAGATAGACAAATAAAAAGGGTTGTACAACAGTCATCCAGTTCAGAATCATCAGCATCAGCATGTGTCTGGGGTTGGCAGTGTCTGTTAATTCAAAAACAAGTAATATCAGAAATGCAATTACATACGCTCCCGGTGAACTGGGCTGAAATATAACAAGAGAGGCGAAACAAGCTATAAAAACAGGGATTATCGTATTTTCAATGGGTAATTTCCGGACCTTCCAGGCGATTAAAGAAGGGGTCAGTATTGAAAAAAACAGCCCTGCCCAGTTAATGAGGGTTGAGTTCCGCTCGTCTATCTGATAAAACAATTCTATAAAAGGGCGGCTGATGGAAAACAGGTTGGGGCTCATCAGCTGGGAAGTATGCTGTATGGGCATCAGGAAAAGGTCCCCGACATAATAATAGAGGATTCCGACCGACACCCCTCCGATAACAGCCATCACGGCCAGTACTTTTACATAATTTCTGACCAGTATCAGCAAGGGAATAAGAAAGACAATGAAAGAAGCCTTGATGGTGATCATGGCTATTGCAAAAATAAGCCCAAGCGAAAACTCATAATCTCTTGGATTCTTCCGGATATAAAATAACATTACCAGTACCACTCCTGAAAACCAGATATCTTCCTGTCCTCCGATAAGCATATATGCAAAAGTGGCAGGTAATAACCAATACAAGGCAACCAACTGCAATGCATTGTCTTTCATTGGTTTGTATATTTTGTAACAAAACCATAGAATGGCCGTTTCGGCCAGAATCATGAAAACGACAATCGATTTGGCACTATGCCATATAAACAGCGGTAAACTGATAATGTAGGGAAATAAGGGCGCATGGTATGACCAGAAATCTTTGTACACCATTTCACCTACTTTGGCATGAACTGCCTTTCCGAAAAAGAACGGGATATCACCGCGGGGTTCTTCATTAACTATCAGAAAGACTACAATCCAGGGGATAACCCTGAAAATAACAAAACCCCCAAGAAAATACAGGCCATCACGTCCTTTCTGCCACTGAACAAACAGGTCTTTCTTCCTGAAAAGGAGAAAGACACCTATGGAAAGAAAAAAGCAAATGATAAGTTTTAAGTAGAATACGTCAATAATGGCCATTATTTAATTCATTTTTTACAAACAAAATCTTTGTACCTGACTTCCCGTCTCAAAAACTGATCTGTAGTTCTTAAGTACTCTGAAAAGTACGCATTTTACAGCCTGTCAATCTATATTCTGCAACTCCTGACCGGAAGCTGTATGCTGATTTAATGGCAAATAAAAGCATTTATCGGATAATGAAACAACTTATCTGGCACATATAAAAAGAAGGTTACTGATTGTCAAGGTATACAGTGTCCCCTGAGATGACGGTTCTTACTACCTTTACGTAAGGTATTTCGCGCTCTTCAACCTCCATAATATCCTGATCCAGCACCACAAAGTCGGCCCATTTACCCACTTCTATACTCCCTTTTATTTTTTCTTCAAAGTTAGCATAAGCCGCCCAGATGGTCATCCCCATCAAGGCTTCCTGTCTGCTGAGCGCATTTTTCACCTGAAAGCCTCCAGGGGGAAAACCTTTATCATCTATACGTGCAATTGCCGCAAAAAAACCCAGCAACGGATTATGGCTTTCGACGGGAAAATCACTTCCAAGTGCTATCATTCCATTTTGTCCCATCAGGTCTCTATAGGCATAGGCCGCCGGAAGCCGTTCGTTACCAAGGCGTTCTTCAGCCCAGTACATATCCGAAGTGGCGTGCACCGGCTGTACAGAAGGGATGATACTGTATTCTCTGAACAAGGACTGATCCTCTTTTTTTACTACCTGTGCATGCTCAATTCTCCACCTCCGGTTGTTTTTACCTTTCAGATACTTTCCGTAGAGCCGCAATACGGTCCGGTTAGCCGAATCTCCGATACAGTGCGTATTAACCTGAAATCTGCTGTTAGCAATCCGGGCTATGGTTTTTTCCAGGTTTTCATTCGACGTAAGTGCCAATCCGTGATGAGAAGGATCGTCAGTATAGGGTTCCAGCAGCATAGCCCCCCTTGACCCTAAAGCACCATCGGCAAATAACTTGAAGGAGTTCACCGAAAGCCGGTCTGTACGCCAGACGCCTTTGGCCAGATAATAATCAAGGTTATCGGATGTTGCACTGATCATGGCATAATCTCTGATCTTCAGAGTACCGTCTTTATGCATCCGGTCCAGTAATTCAATATCGCTTCGATCAATACCCGCATCTGAAACAGATGTAAGCCCAACGGCAAAACAGGCTTTTTCAGCGGTTTTTAACATTTCTTTTTTTTCGTTTACTGAAAGCACCGGCAAATGCGCAGATACAAGCGCCATAGCATTATCAATAAGCAGTCCGGAGGGCTGTCCGTCCTTCATTTCAATTAACCCTCCGTCAACCCGTAACTGTCCGGTGATACCAGCTATCTCAAGCGCTTTGGAATTTGCCAGTGCGGCGTGCCCGTCGATCCGGGTGATGTATACCGGAATATCAGGAAATATCTCATCAAGCAGCAACTTGTCCGGAAATGCCTTATCATCCCAGTCATTCTGATCCCATCCACGGCCGATAAGCCATTTTTTATCCTGATTCTCTTCTCTGAAATCCTTTAAGCGATCAACGACTTCGCCCATGGAGCCTGATCCCGTAAGATCGGCTTCGTTAAATAGCTGCCCCAATCCGAAGAAATGGCTGTGGGCATCAATCAAACCGGGATATATCGCCTGTCCTCCGGCATCCCATACGGAATCGGACTGATAAGCCGACAGTATTTCACTTGAAGAACCAATAGCTATGAATTTACCATTTCTGATGGCAAAAGCTTCCTGCACGGAAAATAGTGAATCAACAGTATAAACTTTGGCGTTGTGGACAATCAGGTCTACCTGAGAACTGTTCTGACGGCATGCAGACAGAATGGATAAGCTAATAAAAAAAATGATACGGATATAATATTTCATAATTTGGTTAAGCACAAAAAAACTATGCCCCAATATATAAAATCCGGGGCACTTTTCCATATAGTTTTTATGGCCTGATCAATATTATTTCTCAGATCCTATACTTACCTGTCAGAATGAAATTATACTTTATACCCGACATCGACCATTCTCAGAATCCGATTCTTTTTCTGGTGGATTCTCTCCTGTTGGTACCTGCAAAATGCTTTAGTTCATCCAGCTCTTTTTCAAACCCTCCGGATAAAATCGGGAAGCGGCACCATGTCCGCGGATTGAGATTATAATCATCCAGATGGAATGAAGGGGCATAACGCTCCCGTTTCCACTGATTCCGGCTCCATAGTCTGAAGAACCGATCCACCCATTGCGCTGTCTGTTCCTGGGTGTACTTCCCGGCATAATGCACCACCAGATACCGGAAGCAGTCAACCGGACTTTTTTTATCCTTAATGGCCCAGCGTTCCAGTGAGTCCAGAAAATCATAGGGCATCAGGTCTTCTTCATCGGTTTGTCTGCGTTCCTGCGGTCGTAATTCGGCAGTGGGTTGCAGACTGTTCATTTTTTGCAGCCCTTCCACTCTTATATGCCTTCCTTTTACTTCACAACCTGTTTGTTCAAGCCACACCAGCCATTGTCTCAGCCAGTTTTTATCAATACCGGCAATGGGACTGATACTTCCGGCAGTATCGCCGTCCATGGTAGCATAGCCTACTGCCACTTCTGAGCGATTGGAAGTGGCCAGCAGCAAATGCCCTGCCAGATTGGTCAGCAGCCATACTCCCGGGGCTCTTACACGCGCCTGTATGTTCTGTAGTGCGATATCATCTTTTTCCCAGGTCAGTTCCCGCTCTATCACGCCTTCAATCAATCCTGTATAAGTTTCTACCAGCCCATTGATATCAATCTGATAGAATGCCGCGTGAACGGACCCGGCAAGATCCCTGGCGGATGCTAATGTATCTGATGAGCTGTTCTGAGTACCCTGATAAATCGTATGAATCAATACAGCGGCGATTTCTTCCTCACTCTTCAACTCCTGTATATCAGTGATATAATTCAGTTTCTTTTTAAAGTTGTCCAGTCCTATGCTTTCATCGGCCAGCCGGATCATTAAACTGGCCAATGCTGTACAGGCACAGGAATCTGCCCCACCCGACAGCGAAATCGTAAAACCCTTTGAACGGCTTTTTCTCAGATAATCAAATAACCCGAGCGCCACTGCACGGGCAAACTCTTCCTCTTTCAGATATCCTCCTTTCTCAAAAGGTTCCATAGCGGCTGTCTGAAAAGGCACGGGTGCTGCTTCAGAGATCGGAAAATAAACCGGCACCTTCCAGTTCCCGTCCGGAACAATCCTGCTCCGGTTCTGAACCTGGCTCAGTCTTGCTTCTGAAATATCAATAACTGCCGTGAAAATAAAATAGTCAGCATAACTGAAGCGCGGGCCGGAAACAAGCAGATTTCCGTTAGAGGCAATCATAGCGTCTCCGTCATAAATGGCCTGTCCGGCCTCATTACCCAGCAGATTAGTATAAACATAACTACACCCAAACGCCCGTGAAGCATCAACCACCAGCCGTTCACGGGTCTGAAATTTATGGAAGGCAAAATGACTGGCACTCGGATTCAGTATAATGTCCGCTCCCCTTTCATAATGACGGCGGCCCGGACGGTCGGCTACCCAGGCGTCTTCACAGATTTCAAATGCGACCTTTATACCCCCTGAACTGTCATCTTTATTTCCCGAAATATCAAAGAGTACATCTCCGATAGGATAGCTCTTTTTATTAATTTCAATCTTCTCAACCAGGCTGGCAGGCCAGGCATGAAACCAGCGGGCCTCATAGTGAATCCCGTTATTAGCCAGAAACTGTTTACAGTAGAAACCAGCAATCTGTTGGTTGACAATCAGGCAGGCCGCATTATAAAGACGGTTATTGAATTTTACAGGCAGCCCTACCGAAACCATTATTCCGTCACAGTGAGGAAGTATTTCAAGAAGACTGTTCATGGCCTGTACCGGCAGATCCTCAGCAAAAAAGTAATCTTCACAACCATACCCTGAAATACACAACTCTGGAAGGCATAAAATCCCCGTGTTCTCCTGCTTTGCCTGTTCTATAGCTGCGATGATATGTTGGCGGTTCGACTCCCAATCCATGGGCGTCTGATTAACCACACCGGCGGCAACTTTTATAAATGTCATTGAAGAAAGTCAAAATGAATTATTTCATAAGAAAAACATTGCAACTTATAGAATGTTTCATCTTTGTAAAAGGAAAATCAAATAAATCAGTCTTAACGGAAATATTTAACAGATCTAAGCATCCATTTATCTACTATTTATGCCGCTTGGTCATTTTTATTCCCGATGTCAGAGGCAATTCTGTTAAATTCGCATCACTAATTAATTCAATATCCGGCACTATACCGTTCAGGTACAGCACCATTCAACTAACCATGAAAATAAATTATTTAATTGCCTTCGCCGGACTGCTCCTATGTCAGTCTGTTGCGCTCATCACGCATGCTCAGGAAAAGAAAACGGTCAGCGGTTACATCAGAGACGCCAGCAACGGCGAAGGGCTGATCGGTGTTTCGGTATATATCCGGGAGCTTGAAAACGGTGTTACCACCAATCCTTACGGGTTTTACTCCATTACTTTACCCGTCGGAACCTACACTTTCATTTACTCTTATATGGGTTATGAAAGAACCGAGAAAGTACTGGAACTGACTAAAGACCTTACGCAGGATATCGAAATGAATGACGAAAGTCAGAGCCTGAAAGAGGTGGTCATTACAACCCGGAAAGAAGACGAAAACGTCCGTAGCATTGAAATGTCGGTCAATAAGGTAGAAATGAAAACCATCCGGAAAATGCCCGCTTTATTAGGCGAAGTCGACCTGATCCGGAGTATTCAGCTCTTACCGGGTGTTACCACAGTGGGAGAAGGCGCGTCCGGCTTTAATGTCCGGGGCGGCGATGTTTCGCAGAATCTTGTACTGCTGGACGAAGCCCCTGTGTATAATTCATCCCATTTGTTTGGTTTCTTCTCGGTATTTAACCCGGATGCCGTAAAGGATGTCAAGCTGATCAAAGGTGGTATTCCGGCGCAGTACGGTGGCCGGATTTCATCCATACTGGATGTACGTATGAAAGAAGGAAACACCAAAAAAAGGGAAATTAACGGAGGTATCGGATCTATTTTCTCAAGACTTACCTACGAACAGCCTTTTGATGGAGGCAAAGGATCATTTATTGTAGCCGGACGAAGGTCTTATATTGATGTGCTGGCCAAGCCGTTTCTGAATAAGGATCTGCGCGACAGCAAGTTCTATTTCTATGATCTGACGACAAAAGTAAATTATCGCCTTGGCGAAAAGGATACATTTTATGCTTCCGGGTATTTTGGCAAGGATGTTTTCGGTGCGCAGGATTTTGGCTTCGGATGGGGAAATGCAACAGCAACCGCCCGGTGGAGCCATTTGTTTTCGAAAAAACTTTTCATGAACCTGACGGGGTATTACAGTAACTACGATTACTCTCTCGGACAAAAATCTGATCCGGCAGAAGAAAAGGATTATTTTGACTGGAAATCCAACATTATCAGCTATAGCCTGAAACCTGATTTCACCTATTATCTGACACCCGACAATCAGCTAAGCTTTGGCGGACAATATATTTACTACCATTCCAAGCCAGGTAAAGTAACGGCAAAATCAGAAGGAGAAGAAACCAATATCAGTCAGGATCCCCGTTTTGCTGATGAAATGGCGCTGTATGTCGGTAATGATCAGAAACTTACTGATAAAATATCGCTGCAATACGGCATCCGCTATTCATGGTTCCGGAATCTGGGAGCGGCTACGGTATATGAATATGAGGAAATCAATCCGGGGGAGCGGAAAATGCCGGTTTATCCTGGTAAAGAATACAAAAAAGGAGAAGTGATTAATACCTACGGGAACTGGGAGCCCCGTTTTTCAGTGAATTTTGGCCTGAATAGTGAAAACTCCATCAAGGCAAGTTATAACCGGATGGCCCAGTACCTCCACTTGTTATCCAATACAGCGGCCAGCTCGCCTCTGGATGTATGGACGCTGAGCACACCGATCATTCAACCGGAAATCGCGGATCAGGTTGCGTTAGGATGGTTCCGGAATTTCAGCAGCAATACCTACGAAGCTTCGGCTGAGGTCTATTATAAAAAGCTTAAAAACCAGATTGATTACGTTCCTGGTTCTGAATTGCTCCTGAATCAGTTTGTGGAAGGCGATCTGCTGTTCGGGAAAGGGCGCGCTTACGGACTGGAAGTCTATTTCAAAAAGAATAAAGGGAAACTCACCGGATGGCTCAGCTACACCTTATCCCGTACCGAAAGGCAGGTGGAACATATCAGCAACAGCAACTGGTTTCCTGCCAGGTTTGATAAGCCCCACAACTTTACCTCTGTCGGGATTTATGAACTGAACAACCGGTGGTCGCTTTCGGCCAACTTTACAATCACTTCCGGAACACCCGCTACTTTCCCCACCGCCCGGTATGATTACAACGGATGGGCATTGGGCGATATCTACAGCAATGAACGGAACGGAAGCCGGATCCCCGCCTATCACAGGCTTGACCTTGCCGCAACCATGAAATCCAAAAGGAAGTTGTTTGGCTCAGGTCAGGGTGAATGGGTGTTCTCGGTTTACAATGTTTATAACCGGCGGAATCCGTTTTCGGTATTTACCCGGATCAACGAGGATAATCCTTTAAAAACGGAAGCGGTCCGCTATGCGGTCATCGGAAGCATGATCCCTTCGGTTACTTATAATTTTAAATTCTGATGTTACATTTCATGAAAAGCATCCATACATTTCAAAAGATAGCAGCCGTGAGCCTGATCGCCTTCGGACTGACCGCCTGTGAAGATGTCATTGACCTGAATACAACCGACAGTCCGCCGTTACTGGTGGTAGACGGCTGGATTAATGACCAGGAAGAGCCGCAAACCATAAGGCTCAGCCTATCGGCCCCTTATTTTACCAATAACGCTACACAACCGGTTTTAAATGCTGAAGTAACCGTTACTGACGACCTGGGTAACGTGTATCGTTTTGAAGATAAGGAAGAAAACGGCCACTATACCTGGAATGACTCCATTATGGGAAAAACCGGCCGCAAGTATTTTCTGGAAATCAAAACTGAAGACGAAGTCTACAAAGCGGAGAGTGAAATAAAGAGGGTACCCACTGTGGATTCGATTGTATATACAAAGGAAAAACTGCCATTCAAGCCCGATAACGGCAGACAGGAAGGCTATATAGCGGAGTTTTATGCAAGAGATTTCCAGGGAACAGGGGATACCTACTGGATCAAGCCCATCATTAAAGGGAAACCAACCGTGGCCAAACCAACCAATATTACCCTGGCCTGGGATGCATCGTACAATGCGGGAGGTGAAGTTGACGGCCTGATTTTCATCTTACCGCTCCGGCAGGCCATTACAACCGATTCGCTGTTTCTGGAAGGTGAAACCGCCGGCGTAGAACTGCACAGTATTACCAATGAAACCTTTGAATTTCTGAAACAGGTAAGGGAACAGTCGCTGAACGGAGGACTTTTTGCGATCCCGATGACCAACGTCCGCTCGAATGTAGTTAATCAGAACCCATCAGGACAGAAAGCCCTGGGTTACTTTGGCGCGTCGGCCATCAGCAGAATGGAAACCACCATCATTGCAGAAAACGCAAGGCCTGAGGATCGCTGAACGGATTTAACAACGGAGTACCCTTTTCACGACCGTTAGTGGGGGAGCCTATCGTTTTTCAACAGACTACCCGTTATGATTGTTCCTGTCATCATAACGGGTAGTCTGTTTTATGATTTCTGTTTATCAGAAAATGTCATCACAACCTTCTCCAATTCATACCCCATTCCTTTCTAGGGAGCAGACGGGTCTGAAACCTGCCTTCGGTCAAACGTAACGTATCCGGAAAATCCCTCTCATCTCCATAAGAATTCACCACAAAGGTTACATTGAAAGTACCCTTCATTTCCTTTGTATTTTCATCATAAGAATCCAGGGTGAAGTAATTATCGGCGGAGGGAAGCACCTTGTAGGACTTCCCCGATACGTCTCCTCCGACTATCGTGTGAAAACTTGCTGTCACTTCCGGATGGTCATTACCGGAATTATTGGCTTCACCTATGGTAAATCTTCCGGTATCAACAGATAACTTTTTCCAGGACAAACTGGCTCTGATCGCATTCTGAGAATCAAGAAATCCAAAATAGATGGAGACCGGATCTGTTGTCTGTTCGAAAATCCCACTATAGGCTGCTCTTGCCACCTGTCGGTCAGGCGGAAACAAGCTGGTCAGCTTTTCACCGTTCAGGTTGGCATCTACACCACCTATGGAGGGAGGCATAGGATCCAAATTATTTCTGAACAGATCACAACTGCTCAGAAAT
>JBEBXQ010000002.1:0-94061 GCA_040391535.1 Telluribacter sp.
CTGGGAAGAGGTAAATCATCTGCACCTGGAGCAGGACCACGGTTTATGGAGTAATCCTGCACTTACTGAAAAATATGAAAAGGCCCTGCTGAAACTAAAAGCGGTACGCAGTGAACGGGTGAGGCCCGGACTGGATGATAAAATCCTTACCGGCTGGAATGGGTTACTTATGAAAGGTCTTACGGATGCTTACCGTGCGTTAGGTGATGAGGAAATCCGTGAAACGGCCATAGCTACCGGCAATTTCCTTTCTGAGAAAGTCATGGCTGGTCATCAGCTATTCCGATCCTATAAGGCCGGGAAAGCGACAATCTCAGGTTTTCTTGAAGATTATGCAGCTGTTATTCAGGGTTTCATCGGCTTATACCAGATAACCTTCGAAGAGCAGTGGCTTGAAAAAGCCAATCAGCTGACAGCATCTGCTCTGGCGGGATTTTATGACCCACATGAAGGTTTTTTCTATTTCACCACCAGCGACAGCCCCGAAGCAAAACATCTGATTACACGAAAGAAAGAATTGTTTGACAATGTGATTCCGGCTTCCAATTCAATCATGGCACATAATCTGCACGAGCTCGGCCTTTTACTTGACCGGGGCGATTACCTGAATCTATCAGAACAAATGCTTGGGAAAATGAGCGGAATTCTGAAAACCGATGTGCAATGGGTAACCAACTGGGCAGCATTGTATGCGCAGAAAGTATCGCCTGTCGCTGAGATTGCTTTTGTCGGACCCGAATGTGACTTGTTAAGAAAAGACTTCGACCGGTTCTTTGTCCCGAATAAAATAACTGCGGGTAGCGTTCATGCATCTGATTTACCTTTGCTGAAAAACCGGACTACAATTTCAGGGAAAACCGCCGTTTACGTCTGCTATGACAAAACCTGTCAGCTCCCTGTTACCAGTGTAGAAGCCGCTTTACCCCTTCTCCAATAAAAATCCAGTTTGCCCTTATGTCTCTACTCAGTGCTACCGGTCTTACTCATAGCTACGATGAGCGGATTGTACTCCGTGATTTTTCACTTGCGATCAATGCCGGCGAATGGTTCGGTATTCTGGGTGAAAGCGGTTCAGGCAAAAGTACCGTACTGAAAATTATCGCCCGTCTGATGGATTCAGATGAGGGAGACGTTTTGTTCCGTAATGAGCAGCTTCCCCTGGTAGCTTCCCAGTTAATTACAGGCCATCCTAAAATCAGGATGATCGCGCAGGACTATCAGCTGTTTCCCGAACAGACTGCAGCCGAGAACATTGCCTATAGTATGCGGTTCCTGGATCCTGATTACCGTACCCAACGGCTGGAAGAATTACTCGACATGAGCCAGTTAAATACTGTCAGAAATCAGAAAGCAAAACGTCTTTCCGGAGGGGAAAAGCAGCGGGTAGCCATTGCCGCGGCCCTGGCAGCATTTCCGGATGTACTTATTCTGGATGAACCTTTCGCACATCTTGACGCGGTCAACAAGCAAACCATGATACAGGTGATTGCCAGTCTCAGGCAAAAAGAGAAACTGGCCTGTATATTCGTTACCCATGACCCGGCGGAAGCACTGGCCTGGGCCGACAGGATAATGGTGATACGTAACGGAGAAATTATCCAGCAAGGGACACCGGAAAAAATTTACCGCTACCCTTCCAGCGCCTATACAGCTCTTTTAACCGGGAAAGTCAATTGGCTGAATAAAAAAAAGACCGCTCTGATCCGTCCTGAATTTGTAAAAATCACCCGTAAAGCTGAACGTGCCCGCCATCAGCTGAAAATCCTTGAAAGATGGTTCTCCGGCCCTTATTATGAGTATCTAGGAAAGGATGAAAAAGGGATTGCCATTACTTTTTTCCGGCTGCGTGATGACCTGAAAAAGGGTCAGCATGTGTTGGTCACCTATGATGTCAAGGATGTAATTCAGTTTGACTGAGTAGGACTATTTTCGTCTTCGGGGGTATTTCATTTGATCTGATCTGTAATTAACTCCGGCATCTTCGAAAGGTGATGCTGCATCATTATCATCATTCAGATACCGGTAAATTTCATTCCTAAACTCTAAAATGAAAAATTCTTCTCTGTTAAAAGCCTGTTTGCTGACGGGTATGTCATTAGGTACTGCCTGGGCCATTCGCGGCCAGTTCGGGCATGAGCACGGCGCAACCTGGGCAGGTGCCATCGGTGTCCTTGCTCTTCTGGTAATAGCCAACCGTAAAGATTGGTTTGCCCGTGCATTCAGATTACTGCTCGCAGGTGGAATAGGCTGGGGATTGGGTGGAGTGATGAGTTATGGCTTAATCGTGGGATACGGACATGCTACCGATTATCTTAACGCGAGCTATGGCCTGCTGATGTTGTTTGTAGTAGGCGGTCTTCACGGCTATCTGGGAGGTGGTTTACTGGGACTGGCACTTTCTGAAAATGAAGACAATAAAGTCGACTGGCCGCGTCTGATTGTAGAAATGCTTGCAGGTGCTATTCTTGGTTATTTCTTTCTGATTGAGCAGTTTGGCTGGCTGATGACTCCTCCCCGCGATGAAACCTGGGCAGCCTGTGTTGGTGCAGCCCTTATGCTGTCATGGCACATTCAGCGAAAAGGCCATCCCAATGTGATCAAAGTGGCACTGTGGGCGGCATTAGGAGCCGGTTTTGGCTTTGGTTCAGGTAATTTCCTGCAAGTGATCGGACGGTCGATGGAGTGGAACTTCAACTTCTGGAATGTGATGGAATATTCTATCGGGTTCTGGGGAGGTATCGGAATGGCATACGGTGTCTTCACGACAGTCTGGCCGCAAAATCAGTCTCCAATACCCGTCCGCCTGCAAAAATCAGGGATTATATTCTTTACACTGATCATCCCGTTTATTGTATGGGACCAAAGTTTCAGAACAGAACGGCTTACCCGGATATATACTGAAATCGGTCACCAGGACTGGGTAGCAGCTATTCAGGCAACCGCCTTTTTACTCATTCCTGCCGCCTCTTTTTACTGGTATAAAAAATGGCTTACGGACAAAGAAACAGCGCTACAAATTCCGGACCGTAAAGCTGTTTTCTCTTATTACAGCTTTTATCTCGGTTGGTATATTCTGATCTCACTGCTTATTACGGGGGCGTTTTTCTCTACCTACCGAATTGAACAGTATCTGTATCTGGTCAACTTCATTGTATTATTCATTTATATCCGAAAAAATACAGATTCACCCTTCGTATCCATTCCATCTTCCTGTCAGAAAATAGCAATAAGGTACCTTATCGCTATAGCCATTATTCTTTTCCTGGCCTGGATCGCTTTCCAGTCGCATGGAGTAGTAAAAGGTAGTGAAGTGAGGTTCTGATAACGCGTGGATAAGTAACGGACTGCCCCGGATACTATCGGATTGAAAACTCAATTACAGAATTACATCAAGCAGTTTTTGTCACAGAAAATATTTTCCGGTAACAAAAAGCCAAAAATAAGGGCACCTGATATCTTTGATTTTTACAATAATTAATTATGATAATATCAAAAACCAGCCATATTCTTGTTCCGTGTTCCTTAAACCGTAAAATAGAATATTTCGAAAAGACGCGAAACAGTAAAACATTTTTAATATTTTTTATAAAACATCCCCTCAATTAATCAAAAACTAACAATTCCTTAAAATGTCGTTAAAATTATAATGGGAAAATAATTATCTTCGCAATTATCAATATTCCGAATTGTCACAAATAAAATATTTACTGCATTGAAACTTCTATCCGATTTCATGAATCGGGTTATTGCACGGAACCCCGGCGAACCCGAATTTCATCAGGCTGTCAGAGAGGTAATGGAAAGCGTAATCCCCTATATCGAAGGAAAATCCATTTACGAAAAAGAGAAAATTATTGACCGCATCATTGAACCTGAACGAGTGGTTATTTTCAGGGTTCCATGGATGGACGACAGCGGAGAAATTCAGATCAACCGTGGCTTCAGGGTGCAGATGAGCAGTGCTTTGGGCCCATACAAAGGAGGCCTTCGTTTTCATCCCTCTGTCAATCTGGGGACACTCAAATTTCTGGCTTTTGAGCAAACTTTCAAAAACAGCCTGACCCGTCTGCCGATGGGTTCCGGAAAAGGAGGTTCTGATTTTGACCCCAAAGGAAAATCAGACCGGGAAATCATGCGTTTTTGCCAGAGTTTTATGACCGAACTGAGTCGCCATATTGATGATAATGTTGACGTTCCGGCGGGTGACATCGGTGTAGGCGGACGGGAGATCGGTTATATGTTCGGACAATATAAGCGCCTTAAAAATGAATTTACCGGAGTATTAACCGGCAAAGGAGCCAGTTGGGGCGGCAGTCTGATCAGACCTGAAGCCACCGGTTACGGACTGGTATATTTCGTGGAAGAAATGCTTGAAAAATGCAATGAAAACTTCCGTGACAAAAAAGTGGTTATTTCCGGTTCCGGAAATGTAGCTCAATACGCATTGGAAAAATGTATTCAGCTGGGTGCTAAAGTGGTGACGCTCTCTGATTCATCGGGCTATATCCTTGACGAAAACGGTATAGATTCTGAAAAGCTGAATTATCTTTTCAAGTTAAAGAATGAAGAGCGTGGCAGAATCAAATCCTATGCTGAGAAGTTTGGTTGTGAATTTATTGAAGGCGGCAGCCCCTGGGAAGTCCCCTGCGATATAGCCTTGCCTTGTGCTACACAGAATGAGCTTAGTGGCGAGGATGCCCAAATGTTAATAGACAATAATTGTATTTGTGTGGCTGAAGGTGCCAATATGCCCTGTACGGCAGAAGCTATCGAATTATTTGAAGCACATGATATACTGTTTGCTCCTGCCAAAGCGGCAAACGCAGGCGGTGTTGCAGTTTCCGGTCTGGAGATGTCTCAAAACTCACTCCGTCTTTCCTGGTCGCGTGAGGAAGTTGACGCAAGACTGAAGGAAATTATGAAAAATATCCACCAGACCTGTAAATTATATGGCTACCGTCCCGACGGTAAATTCAGCTACGTTCAGGGTGCCAATATCGGTGGCTTTGTAAGAGTGGCTGATGCAATGATCGCTCAGGGACTGGTATAAAGAAATTCTGTTTTTGGGCGGCATACTGACCTGAGCAGTCAGTATGCCGCTTTTTTGTTGTCACATGCTCTCCTTTCATTTGTCCTGTTTACTCATAGCAGTAAAGGAGTTTTCAGGTTAATTTTGCATAAAATCCTAATCGTAACGTTCATTAAAAAGAGTTGTTTATATATTTAACACAAACACTCAGAAAATGGCTGCTACCGGAAAAATCACCATTACTGTTGAGGTGACCATCAATGCTCCCATCGAAAAGGTATGGACGCTGTTTAACTCACCTGCTCATATTACCCAATGGAATGCCGCCTCAGACGACTGGCATGCGCCTTATGCTGAAATTGATTTCAGAGAAGGAGGAAAGCTTATTTGTACAATGGCTGCAAAAGACGGTAGTGCGGGCTTTGATTTTACGGCTACCTACCATAAAATAATCCATCATAACCTGATTGAGTACACGTTAGATGACGGCCGGAAAGTTTCAATCCGTTTTTCCCGCCACAACGAACAGGTAACTGTTGCCGAAACTTTCGATGCTGAGTCTACCCATTCCATCGAATTACAGCATCAGGGATGGCAGGCTATCCTGAATAATTTCAAGAAGTATGTTGAAGCGCACTGAATTGAATACCACTCAGGCTGGTTGATTGTACAAACAGCAAGTTGACATTTCAGAGCCAAAATGATACATAAAACAATTGAACACTCCTGAGGAACTAACCGGAACTATTCCTGACAAATTATATTGTCATCCGGGAAGTAACCGGGAATTTATTAAAAATAACAAATTCAAAACCGTCAGGTTTATATCATTATTCACTTGTCCCGTGTATTAAAAATATACGGCTCAACAGTTTTGTTCCCGTGATGCCAGGAAACAAAGTTTACTTGCTCATTTCATTAAAGTAACTGTCGTAAAAGCCCTGTTTACCAATTCTCCTGTTTTACTTTTCACCATTTCAGTCTGCGTATCGGAAGCGGTGATTTTAAACGGTGACTTCTCTGCCAGCGCAGCCAGTTTTTTCTCATCATAAAGTTCAAATCCATATTGAACAAAGGGCAGCTGCTGCATAAAACTCTTCTGCGCAAATGTGATGTTCAGCATACCGCCGGGTTTGATCACCCGGTACAATTCCAACATTAAGGATTCCGGTTGAGTCCAGAAATAAATGGTATTCACGGTAAAAACTTTATCGAACATGTTATCAGGAAACGGCATATTGAGGCCGTCATACAGATAAAAAGATGCTTGTTTTCTGTCGGTAAATACCTGATTGATCCGCCGGGCTTCGCTATGCATCAGTTCCGACATTTCAAGGCCGGAATAGGTCAGCATTTCGTTTTGTTTAAGCAAATAGTCCAGATGCCCGCAGTTACCATGCCCAAGCTCCAGAATATTGTCATGCTCCCGGATGTTCAGCCGGTCAATCGAATGCAGTGTCATTCTGATGTTGGTTTCATGCATCATATCAGCCACTTCAATACCTTTTGTTCCTTCCGGCTGTCTTAATTGTGATGCAATTTCTTTCAGTTCGTCGTTACTGGCCATCTGTCAGATTTTTATTGTTGAGCTTGTATTGATAATCAAAGATGACGTCGTTGTCCGGAATACTCTGTTCAGATTAACGGCTGACTTTCGACCCGGAACAGGACATTCATTCTGATACGGAATTTAATACAAATATTTCAAAGAAGCACATTCCTTTCCCTGAACCGGTCTTAGTCCGCCACTCCGGCCGAATTTGTGTACCGGTATTAATTTACCAGCCTGTCATCCTGATACGGCCGGCTGCCTTCAGCAAACCAGTGCAGACAACACAGGCAGATAGAAAACAATCATTACTAACCTGCAGGCTGTTCACTGAATTGCCTGAAAAGGTTTATGAGCTTATCAAGGCCATTCTGCGAATGCATCAGATCCATATTCTCCAAAGTAACCCGGGTCATTGCAGACGAGCGTTTCTGCATATCACTTTCATATGCGGCTATGGCGGCATGAAGATTGTCGAATGTATTACCTGTAAGGCAACCGGCCAGCTCAAAAGCATCCTGCATAGCCATATTGGCACCCTCGCCTGCATAAGGAGGCATCCGGTGTGCCGCGTCTCCCAGCATGGTCAGATCCGGCAAACTGATCCATTGCTGATCTAATGGAAAATGGTACTGAGGACGGGGAACCATCCACATTTCGTCACTAATGAATAACTCCTCCCATAGGTTGTTCCATCCGGCAAAGGCCGATTTGAACCAATCGAAAACGGCCTGCTTATTATTGAAGTTGATCCCGCTTTGATTTACCCAGTTTTCTGCCACTTTACAGCCTGTATAAAAAGACAGACTTCCATCTCCTTTTGCACTCAATATAATAGACTGTTCACTTCCCAATGCAAATATTTTTGCTCCATTGACCAGTTTCCAAAGCAACGGAGCATTCTTTTCCGCGTTGTAAATACAGCCCTCCACAATAGTGATGCCTGAATACACCGGTTTAATATCTGTAATATACGGACGAATACCGGAATTGGCTCCGTCACACGCTATGACTAAATCTGCATAAGCTGATGCTCCGTTTCCGAAATGTACTAACCAGCCTTCCCTTTGTTTTTCCAGAGCAGCAAACCTGCTGTTCCAAGCCACTGTATCAGGTTTTAACGAGTCCAGTAAAATCGTGCGTAACGGACTTCTGTCAATTTCAGGACGGTTCCCGGCAATAGCATGCTCATCTTCATGGTCGTCCCAATGGATGTGAGCCTGCTCATCCAGAATTCTTAAATTACCTGCATCAGGCCGGTAATTTTTATAAAATTCTTCCATCAGGCCTGCCCTGCGAAGGGCTTCCAGTCCTGACTCTTCATGGAGATCAAGTGTAGCGCCCTGTTGCCGGGCAGTGGCGTCCAGGTCGCGTTCATAAACTTTTACATTTACATTTTTCAGCTGAAGGAGTCTTGCCAGGGTCAATCCGCCCGGGCCACCGCCGATGATGGCTACTTGTTTATTTTGTAATAACATACCGTAATTGCGTTTGATTTACGGCACAAAATTATTCTCCTTCAAGCGTTGAAAATTGTATAAATCGGTCGTTTTGATTTTTACTCAGTTCCTTAGGTAAGGCTCCTGAGAGTTTTTTCACTTCTTTAATAAAATGTGACTGGTCGGTAAAATTTTTTTCCGGGAATAACTTACCTTCTTTTATATGCTGAAACGAAGCTCTGAATCGAAGAATGCTGCAATAGTTTTTCAAAGACAAACCAAATTGCCGGTTGAAATACCGGTTGATCTGCCGGCTGCTCCAGTATACTTTTTCTGAAAGTTCTCTGACGCTCACCGAACCGTTTGATGCATACACCAGATCGAACAGCTTTTGTTTTCTGCCGTCCGGCGCTATTGGTAATAACGATTGTATTTTCCGGGATGCTTTCTGACAGAAAAAGTCAAAATCATTCAAATCGCCGATGTGGAAGCCCCAGAAATCAGGTGGGAGTGTTTTAGCACTGTCCAATAACCCTGAAACAGTATTCTGAAGAATGTATTCTGTAGCCAACAGTTTAAAACTGATGGCGAACATCTGCGTACGTGCTTTGATGGTTGTGCGGTCAGGACGTGTTTCCAGGCCCAGGAGTACGGAATGATAGGTTAAGGGATCGGTTTTGGAAAATATCAGATCAATACGGCCATCCGGCAAAATGATTACGTCCTTATCCTCTCCGGAATTGTTTTGCAAAAACCAGAATCCTGCAACAAAGTCAGCCACAGCTATGTCAGGTTTGGCGAATCTGTATAAAATATCATTACTCATCCGATCGGAAATGCACGTTGTCTATTTTATATCCCGGCATATTGCAGCAGGTGAAGATGCGGTCCGCATGTCGCAGGACCGCCGGGTAGTTCAGTATAATTTAAGGTAATTGCATAAAACTTGCACCTACAATTTTCAGAACCCCATCAAAACGCTTCCAGACTCTGAAGTATCTGAACTGCCCTTCTAAAGGAGTCCCCATCATTTTTCCTTTCGCTTTCATCGTTACGATTGAAATGGCAGTGTCCCCCTTTATGCTGACCTCATCAATCAGCATTGAAGCGTCCTCAATTGTCATGGTTTTAGCCCTGTGAGAGCTTAAGTCCATTTCTTTTGTTACAATCTGTCCTGTTGGTGCCACTGCGATCAGGTCATCATGTAACAGTTCATCAAGCACATCTACATTACTTACAATCTGAGCCGAAAACAGTTTGTTTTCAGCTTCAACAACTTCTTCTCTGGTAATTGTCGCTTTGTCCATATCCGAATTGATTATATTAACACTTTGAAATTCCGGTTTCAGCATATCCGGAAATCAGCACTTCTGATAAACGGTCTGACCGACAGCATATTTTATCCGGAAACCAGCTGAAAACCAATAAAAACTTTCCGGCAAATTATAAAAAAAGGTCCATCTGACATTTCAAACGAACCTTTTTTACTATACTCTTTACAGCTGGGTCAATGAATATTAAATTCAAAAGGCAGACGGGTTTGTAAGCCTCTCATATTAACCAGCTTCTGATACAAGGACGCATATTGGGTTAATTCACCCAGTTTATTCTGCAACGCTTTTTCTTCGATGTTGCCGGTCAGTTTGTTGATAATATCTTCCAGCATATCTTTTTTGGCAGGGTAATACCGGACTCTGTAATCACCTTTTTCCAGATTAGCAGCATTTGCTGCCACTTCCACCGCGTCATCAAGTCCACCCAGAATATCTACCAGTCCGTTCTCTTTGGCTTCATTTCCGGACCACACCCTTCCTTTCGCCAGTTCTTTCAGTTTTTCTACCGGCATTTTTCTGCCTTCGGCTGCTTTGGCAGTAAAATTCTCGTAACCTTCATCTACATATTTCTGAATACGGCTTTTTTCAAAGTCCGTCATTTCATGCGTAATGGTAGGCCAATCGGCATGCGCGGAAGTCGTTACACGATCAAAAGTAACGCCGATCTTTTTCGACATAAAATCTTCAATGTTAAACATCAGCCCGAAGATCCCGATAGAACCTGTAATGGTATTAGGCTGAGCAACGATGGTATCACAAGCCATAGCCATGTAATATCCACCTGACGCAGCGACATCGGACATGGAAGCGATCACAGGTTTTTTACCGGCTGCCTTTTTGATGTCATTCCACATCACATCAGAGGCCAGGCTACTGCCACCAGGCGAATTAATCCTGATCACAATGGCTTTCACTTTATCATCATCACGCAGCTTGCGAAGATCTTTTACAAATTTTTCGGAGGTGATATAGCCACTTTCGTTGCTTCCTGAAATAATCTCACCCTCGGCGACCAGCACTGCAACCCTTTTATTGGCGTCCCCTTCTGTCTTTTTGACCTGAGGAGCATCAAGGTATTTACCGTAAGAAATATAATTGATCTTTTTGGCACTATCCATCCCGAGGCCCTTTCTGATTTCATTTTCAAAATCATCTTCATAACCTACTTCAGAAACCAGTTGATTGTTCAGGGCACTTTGAGGATTATAAATCAGCAGAGAATCGGAATAATGCCGCAATTTTTCCACCGGCAGTTTACGGCTTTCTGCGATATTCGTCAGGTAATGGGTGTAAAGCCCATTGATCAGCGCTGAAGTCTGCAGCTTGCTTTCCTCACTCATATTCGTACGGATAAAAGGCTCCACAGCACTTTTAAACTCCCCTACCTTAAATACCAGCGGCTTGATATCCAGCTTATCGAAAGTACCTTTATAAAATTCGTATTCACTTACAAAGCCGTTCCACTCAAACTCTCCGGCCGGATTAAGAAAAATATGGTCTGCTACCGACGCCAGGTAATACCCTTTTTCGGTGTAATATTCGGAGTAAGCATAAATCTGTTTTCCGCTGTTTTTAAAGCTGATCAGTTCATTTCTGATTTCCTCAAGCGTCGCCCATCCGGCAGAAGAAGAACCCGACTGCAGATAAATCCCTTTTATCTTATCATCAGCGGCGGCTTTTCTGATAACGTCTTTTATATCTTTCAACCCAAGTACATTACTATTTCCGGCAAACGGGCCTCCCAGATCAGCAAAAGGATTATCTTCAGCCACTTCATTGATACGCTGGGTTAAATCAAGCCTGAGAATACTGTTTTCCTTCACGGTTACCGTTTCACTGGCAGAAGAAAAGACACTCCCGATGCCTACCAGCATAAACACAAAAACAAAAAAGAACAGCATCAGGCCTACTACCGTCGCCAATACATATTTCAGAAAATTCAACATATTCTTTATAACTCGTTCAGTTGTTACGTTTGCGTAATTTTACAACAAAAATAAATTTAAAACACAGAACATTCCTCAATATTTACCTTAATGGCAGATTTCAGTCCTTTAACGGTAAATTTCAGTGAGGATATTTCAGCAGTTAGAATTATTAATACATTTGCAGATAGCAATCTAACACTCACAAGACTGATTCTGCTTACCAATGAAAAAAACTTTAATTCTGATCCGTCACGCAGAGGCAGAAGATCCGGCTCCCATGTCCAGTGATTTCGAACGTGAGCTCACCACTAAAGGAATAATGGATTCTGCCAGAACCGGTGGTTATCTGGCACTGAAAAATATTCATCCTGACAAGTGGATTGCCAGTTCAGCTTTCCGGACACTGACCACTGCAAAAGTAATCATGGAGCGGTTAAAGGCTGATACAGACTCGATCATCAGTACGCGGGATTTATACGGCGGTGGACTCCAGGCTTATCTGAAAGCCGTTAACTCGGTCCCGGAAGATTGTGAAATCATAGCACTGGTGGGCCACAACCCTGATATTTCCTACTTTGCAGAATATCTGACCCATGATGATTTTATTTCAATGAGCAAATGTAGCGTTATGATCATTACATTCGACGGACTGCAATGGGCAGAAATTTCCGGCAGAACCGGTAAATCTGAAAAATATTTCACCCCTAAAACACTTCTGACAGACGAATAAAAATGAAACCGAATAAGAACAGAAAGATATTTATCATTGCTTTTTTCCTCTTTCTTGCCACCGTGCTGTTCCTGCTTTTTGATATGGCACGGCACACTACCGCTCCGTGGAATAAAACAAAATCCATTGAAAGAGTAACGAATGATTCACTATCACTGCCCGATGACGGTTTACTGCCTGACAGTCTGTTAAAATAATAACGCTGCAGCTGGTGAAACAATCACCACTTACAGCGTTATCCTGTTATTTATCGTACCTGCAATTAATTCAGTGCAACAGCACCGTCTGCAACCAGATCAACCGTTAAGGTAAATTCATCTTCAATCGCTTTATCGCCCAGGTTTTCAAAAAAGTTTCCTGAACGGAATTTGATATCATACTTTGTACGGTCAACTTTAATCGTAGCATTCGCCCTGATCAGATTTTTATCCGCTTTGACAACTGCAGGAAAATTCACTTTATTGGTAATGCCTTTGATGGTCAGGTTTCCCTGAATTTCGTAATTATCGCCGGTCGTTTTTTTGACACTGGTAATCGCCAGATTTGCTTTTGGGAACTGGTCAGTGGCAAAGAAATCATTATTTTTAAGGTGAGCTGTCAGCCGTGCGTTTCCTTTTTCATCTTTAACATCCTCTACCGTAAGTGCATTGACGTCAATTTCAAAATTCCCTCCTTTCAGGACGTTCCCGTCAAGTACCAGTACACCGTTAGTCAGCGGTACTTTGCCATAGTGTTCACCGGTAACTTTTTTAGCATGCCATTTTACTGTGCTCGCACTGCTGTTTACACTTAATTTACGATCTTCAAATGTAGTGGCTGCCAATACTGTAAAGGCCATTACTGCCATCATTAAGGTTATCGTGTACTTTTTCATAAAGGCAAATAATTGAGAGGTTGATTAGTTTAATAATGAATAAAAATAGACACAATCGGAAGATTATCATGCTTTTCTTTTTGTCAAAACGTCCAACACAGAAAAAGTACCGATAAAATACCCAAATCCATAGATTAAGTCTTAAAACTGTCGGTCTTCAAAATAACCGATATGCTGCATTAATAAACAGAAAATCATGCTCTTCAAAAAGGTAGCCGGGCACAGAGCGCCCGGTACGCTTACCAACCAAATCACTATACTTTTATTAATATCAACTGTTTGTTCTAACGATAAACTATTATCCTATAATTCCGATAGACAAACTAAGTTTAAAAGTTTTAAAAAACCAAATACTATCTGTCATTTTTCAGATAAGCGATCCGTTTATAATTTCTGAATGAAGGCTGATAACGGCTGAATGTGATCTGTATTGATAAAATCCACCTTCAGGCGGATCATCAGCTGCCAGGCTGTTTCATGGTCGGGTGTTGCCCAGAACCGGATTCTTTTTCCCTGCCGGTGCACCTGCTGTATCACAGCCTCCAGTTTTACGCTGTCTCCGGGAGCGATGGCTCCGTCTCCTTTCCAGCGGCTGTATTTTGTAAATGACTGGCTTATCATGCCTAACCTGTTTAACTGCTCCGGGGTATAGGGTATGTCGGGACGGCCATCAAAAAAGAGGTAAGCCGGATACATGGAAAACTGTGCCGGTGGTGGGGTATTTCCACTGATTACCACCTGCACGTTTCCTTCTGGCAGCAGCATCTTCCGATAGGGTTCCAATGTCCTGATCAATGCCGGCATTGTCAGTTCATATCCGGTTTTCAGGTCAATCAGCAGCACCATCCTGCGGGATTTATCCGCATAAACGGATCCGCCGTTTTTCTCAAATTTTTCGAGCAATGGTTTCAGATAGAGGCTTTCCAGTGTCCTCGATTTTGCTATTTCATGCGCGTCATGGGCTACATAAAGCGTATCCGAAACCAGATGGACATCAGCCTCCACAGACCCAAACCCATGATTATAAGCTTCAAAAAACGGATTTTCCTGCTCATAATCATTATGGGAATGGGCATTAGCAACTGTATACCTGCCGTTTTGGGCAACTGCCGATGTAACCAGAACCGAGGCGATCACAACGGTACAAATAAATCTTTTCATTTTCAGAAACGGGTTTCATGATTTTGATGGACACCCAAATATATCATTAATTACGGATCTGAGAATTTTAAATTATTGTCAACCCTTCACTTCAATTTTCGGTGGCAGCAGCTTGTACAAAACGGGAGTTACGATCCGGGAAAGCAGCGTTGAACTGATCAGTCCGCCGATCAGTACCCAGGCCAGGGGCGAATACAAGGGGTTTCCTTCCAGTGCCAGTGGGGTTAATCCTCCGATAGCCGTCAGCGATGTCAGGACAATCGGCACGAAACGTATTTCCCCGGCGTGTTCAATTGCCTTGAGTAACGGCATACCTTCAGCCCTGAGCTGATTGGTAAAATCTACCAGCAATATGGAATTCTTGACCTCTATCCCGATCAGGGCTATCAACCCTATCACCGCTACAAAAGACAAGGGATAACCTACCAGCCACAACGCTGAAAAAGCACCGATAATGCCTAACGGAATAACCGAAAGCACAATCAGCGAACTTTTGAATGTACCGAATTCAAGAATTAGCACGCCCAGAAAGCCAAAAGCCGTAATGACCAGAATAACCCCCATCCCTCCGAATGACCGCTCCCGTGCTTCGAGCTCACCGGCAGCTTTGTAATAAAATCCTTCCGGGAAATCATAGGCATCAAGTTTAGCGAGGATTTCATTGTATACGTTGTCGACCAGATAATCACTTTTTACATGGGCCGAAATGGTTACGTACCTGTCTTTTTCATAATGCCTGATCTGGTTGGCTCCCGTTTCAAAGCCTATGTCTGCAATTTGTTTCAGCGGAATGGCCTGCCCTGTCAGCGTATTGACATACAGATTTTCAAGATTCTGCAATGTCGCTACCTTTCCTTTGGGCGTGGTAACATGCAGAATATAATCATCGCCGCTCTGATCTGTAAACGTACCGATCTGAAGACCCGCCACACCCAATCTGATTGTTCTGTTAATATCAGCTACAGACATACCTGCCATACCGGCTTTTTCCTTATTGATCTTTATGCGTAAATCCGTTTTCAGATTGGATAGCGGGTTATTGACATAAATCGTGCCGGGTGTTTCCTGGACGGTCCGCTCCACATCACCGGCAATGTCCCGCAGTTTATTCAGCTCTTCCCCAAAAATACGGATGGCAACCGGTGCCTCGGTATTGGGTCCCTGCTCAAAATCTTTCACTTCTATCCTGGCGCCGGCGACACTCATCAGCTCTTTCCGCAGCTCATCTATCAGTACGGATTTCTGCTCGGGACGTATATCGTGATGAAGCTGCACAAAAAATTCGGCATAGTTGGCCGCTTCGGACCTTTGCAGTACATTATAATAAATCCTGGGATTGCCCATTCCGGCATTGGTGGTTACAAATGCTACTTCATCCTTTGCCAGCAATGCTTTTTCCACCTTCCCTGTAAACCGCAGTGTTTCGCTCAGGGCCGTCCCGTCAGGCGTTTCAAGGGTCACGATAAACATGGGCTTTTCGGATTTGGGAAACAGGGAGAATCCGATAACTCCCGGAATCATCAATGATCCGCCAAACAGCAATACGGCCAGCAATAAAGTTGGAACCGGGTGCAGCAATCCCCAGTGAAGCAATCGTGAGTAAGTCCCGCTGATCAGTTTTTTCAGTGCTCTCAGAAATACATTTCCTTCAGGATGATGATCCGGTTTCAGTAAACGGCTGCTGATAAACGGAACAATCGTTAATGAAACCAGCAATGAAGCCAGAATGGTCATTGTTACCGACATGGGCAGACTCCTGATAAAATCCCCTGACGCTTCGGGCATAAAATTCAAAGGCAGAAAAGCAAAAATAAGGGTAACCGTACATCCGATCACCGCCAGGGTAATCTGGCGTGTGGCTTTGATTGCAGCCTCTTTGGGCGGAAAGCCGTCACGCATCCACCTTTCAATGTTTTCTACCACTACAATAGAGTCATCTACCAGTATTCCCAGGGCAACGATCATCCCTACAATACTGAGCTGATTCATACTAAAACCGAGGTAGTCTATTGCAGCCAGTCCTATAGCCAGTGAAAGCGGAATCGAAATCATGACCACGAGTGCGGCCCGGAAGCCAAGCGGCAATAACGTAAGTGAAACCAGCAAAATGGCAATCCCGAAATCCGTTGCGAATCTGCCCAGCCGCCGGTTGACACTTTCTGACTGATCAAAGTTTTTCACCAGTTTAATATGTGCCGGCAGCGTGCTTTCGAACTTTCCGATCACCGGGTTCATTTTCTCTCCTACCTGTGTGATATTTTTCCCTTCTTTCTGTGCCGCAGTCACCAGCACGCAGCGATGCCCGTTCAGCCGGGTAATATGGGTTTCTTCCTGATAACCATACGCGACCTCCGCAATATCTCCCAGGCGGATAATACTTTTACCATCCGTTGAAACAACGGTATTCCGGATTTCATCCAATGATTCGTAATCTCCGCTCGACTTGATATTGAATTTCCTGGTCCCTACCTGAATGCTTCCTCCGGGTATGGTGTAATTCTCTGCCTGCAGGGCACCTACCACCTGGTTCACAGGCACATGCTGCTGAGCCATTTTTTCTACGTCAAGCAATATCCTGACCATCCCTTCCGGATACCCCCAGTCCTCTACATTTTTAAGGTCCTTTACCTTGGTAAGGTCTTTTCTGAGCTGGTCGGCATACTCGCCTATTTCCTTATCGGAAGCAGTTTCGGACACCAGGGCAATCTGCACAATATTGACATCCGTCGGGGAAAAACGATAAATCTCCGTACGGAAAATCCCTTCAGGCAATTCCCCTTTTACGGCATCCATTTCCCTGATCAGCTCCTGGTACTTCTCGTCAGGATCTTCACTATAGTCAAATTCAATCACCACCACAGCCAGGCCGTCGTCCATGCTTGACCGGATATTCTTAACATTATCCAGCGCACTAAGCCTTTCTTCCACCTTATCGACGATCAGCTCCTCCATATCCTGGGCATCGGTACCGGGATGGACAAAAGCGATGGAAAAAAAGGGCGCGTAAAATTCAGGGTCCTCTCCACGGGGCATATTCAGCAATGAATTGATCCCCAAAGCCACCACACCCACAAACATCACCAGCATAAACTGCCAGTTTTTTACCGAAAATTCTGAAATATGCATACTTCGGGCGGTTTAATGAACGGGTTGAATATCAAGCGTGGCTCCTTCTCTCAGAAAGGCTGCCCCGGCTACAATCACGCGGTGCAGGGAATCAATACCACCTTCAATCAGCACTGTTTCTCCCTGAAGCGGACCTACGGAAACTTTCCGCTTAACGGCTTTCCCCTGTTCTTCCACAAAGACAAAACCCTCGTTCCCCTGCCCTTCCAGCAAGGCTTCTACCGGAATGGACAGATACCGGGAGGCGCCCGATGTCTGAATATGCACTCTTCCGAATAACCCGGGAGCCAGTTTTTCCTTTTCAGGTACTACCCTCACCTCCACCTGATATAACCGGGTCACAGGATCTGCCGCCTGTGCAAGCTGACTCACCTTTCCTTTCAGTTTTTTACGCGGATAGGCATCCAGATAAACCTCGGCCTGATCACCAACCGCAAGACTTGCCCAGTCGCGGTCCGTTACACCTGCCTGCAATACCCAGCTATCCGACTGGCTGGACGAAATCCATAAAACCGGACTCCCGGGCCCTACCAGCTCTCCTTCGTTAAAAAATTTGCGGGTGACCGTTCCGTTCAACGGAGAAATGATGCGAGAATATGCCTGGTTGAACTCCGCTACACTCGCCTGTTGTTGCGCCAGCTCATACGCCGTACGGGCATTTTCAAGCTGCTCCAGAGTGCCCGCTGTATCCTTCACCAGGTTCTGAACCCTTTTGTAGTCGCGTTCGGCTTTTTGAAAACCAAGCTGAGCCTGACTGCGCTGCGCGTTGATCTCTGTAAGATCCAGTGTGGCCAGCACCTGCCCCTTTCTGACTGCCTGCCCTTCCCGGGCATTGATCTCACGGATCACGCCTCCGGTTTTAAATCCTAACCGCGCCTCTTCGCTTGATGCCAAAACCCCTGCGACCTGCACCACATGATGCTGAAAAACATATTGAGGGATAGCCAGTATAACTGCTACCGGTTGGGCGTCATCAGGAATTGCTTCCTTTTGTTCTTCCTTACTGCTGCACGACTGAAACAGGAGCAGTCCTGACAGCCAAACTATGGATAAATGCGTTTTCATAGATCAGTATTAAAGTCTTAGTATAATGTATCGGTACTATTTTCGCCCGTCACCCTTCGCAGGTTGGCCTGGCGGATAAGAATTTCACGCTTCCTGATCGTCAGCTGTATAGATGCCGAGAGCAGATCCTGCTGTGCTTTCAGGTATTCCAGCAACAACACCTGATGATTCCGGTAGCGGCTGTCGATCATTTTAAAGTAATTTTCAGCCATTTTCAAACCGGCTTCTGCGGCTTTATACCCTTCAATGGCAGCCGATAATTCTCCGGTAGCCTGGTCAACCTGAAGCCTGATTTTCTGCTCGGTTTCACTCAGTTTCACGGTCATGATATCCGCCTGAATTCTGGATTCCTGTATTCTGTATTTTTTCTCAAATCCCTTAAACAATGTCCATTGCAAGCCCACCTGTCCGACCAGATACCCCTGATTACGGAACGTATAACCATATCCCTGAAAGCCCGTATTACCACCCAGAAATACAGAGGGCCGCCAGGCCGACAACTCATGCATCCGCAAGGCAAGCTGACCGGATTGCTGATAAAATTTCAGCTGTTCAAGCTCTTTCCGGTTCTGCAAAGCCAGACTGGTATTCACCGTTGAGGTATCCACGACGAGCATGGCCTGTACCGAAACGGTATCTGCCTCTATTTCATCCGCCAGTTCCCGGTTAAGAAGAAAATTAAAGTAAGAGCGGGCTGTTTTTATGTTTTTCCCGGCTTCCGCAATGAGCTGATCCATTTTACTTACTTCATATTCTGCCGAAAACACAGCATCTTTGGTCAGCACGTTATTGGCTACCAGTTTTCCGTTCAACCGGGCGAGTTCCGTCAGCACCCGACGGTTTTCAGACAGAATTCTTCCGGCTTCCAGCGCCTGCAGGTACTGATAATACGCGTTTTCAATTTCAAACCGGATTTCCTGTTCCGCTACTTTTAAAGTGGCTTCCCGCGCCGAATACTGACTTTGCTGAATCAGGTAATTATAGCGGATCTCAGGATTATAGAGAGAAAGCTGAAAGGTGATTTTGGTATCATGAAAATTATGCGGAGCCAGCAGCTCATTCACATTCGGAATATCCGTCGGGAAGCTGTTAGTGCCGGTCAGCAGATTAAGGGTAGTGTTGATCGGATTCACCATATCACCCACCGGAAATTCAAGACGGCGCCCCCCCATCGCGACCGAATAAGTGGGTGCAAGATTGACCTGAGGATAAAACAAAGCCTTGGCCTGCCTGACGGTTTCTGCTACTTTTTTCACTTCCAGCTGCTCCTGCTTCAGCATCAGGTTATGCTGTAACCCCTCCTGAATGTACCGTTCCAGCACCTGCGATGACTGTGCAGCCAGTGTCAACGGTGTAATGAACAGCGTAATACTGATAAAAACGTATTTAATAACCATACAACATATTATTAACAGTGTTTAGTATTGATCAAAAAAATTTAAGGTTTATGACCTATCCAACCCAGATGCGTATGCTTAAAGTCATCACTGTACTTCAATCCATACCCAAAGGCCCGGTCCATCGAAGCATGACCGTACAGGATAATACCTGCAAGCAGCATAACCTGGTCAGAGAGAACAAACCCCAGCACTCCGATCATGACTGCCAGCGCTTTATGATGAAAAAGGTTATACACCACCGCGCCTGCACGTGTTCCGAAAAAGTAGCCCACCATACCTATATCAGGTAGTAAGATCAGCACCGGAAACCACCACCAGGCAAAATCAAGCTGGCTGAACAAAAAAACAGAGAGGCCAAACTGAGCCCATTCTTCGAGTTTCAGATTTATTTTCATGGCTATACAGATGATTATGAATTCATTAATTACTATTCATTAATTAAAATCAGATTCCTGACCTGATCATCTCAATAAACAGGACATACGATTTCTGCATTCGCTCCAGGTCGTCCCCGTCTTCAAACACCTGCATCCTGTTTTTGAGATAGATGGTCACCAGTCCGTGCACATAACTCCATATGGTAAGTGCGGCAGTCTGATGATCGGTTTCTTTTTTAAAATAGCCGGCATCCCTGCATTCCTGCACCAGCCGGATCAGCATATCGATCGTCTTTTCCCCTTCATCCCATCCACCTTCTTTACAGGCGAGTGTTTCCATAGGTGCTTCCATCAGGAACATCAGATCATAGAGCTCTTTATTTTCAATAGCGAATTTTATATAGTGATGCCCCATCTCCACCAGCCTTGCAAAAGGATCCATAATACTGCGGAGCGGAATAAATTCCTGCAGCATTTTTTCAAAACCACCTTTATGCAACTCATACATAATCTCGTTCTTATCCTTGAAATACAGATAAATAGTAGCCGGGCTATATTCAATCCGGTCGGCAATATTCCTTATGCTTGTTTTTTCAAATCCTCTGGCCAGAAACACATGACTGGCCGCCTGAAGAATCAATTCTCTCATTTCTTCCTTTTCCCGCTCTTTCCTTTCCGCAATCCCCATTTTTTATGATTTGGTTAACTTTTATACTATTCATCAATAAACATAACAAATATAATGAACAGTGTTTATTAAACAATTACAGATTGATGAAAATATTTTGGTATGAGGGATTTGATCAGAAATGTTTATTTCAAACGAATGGATATATAAAAGCCCGAAAGGCTGAAATAATTATAGAAAAAATGACCATTCCCTGACAAAACCCTGCAAGGGGTGATACTTTTCCATCCTTCTGATTAAACTTATCTGTTAACAGAAGGCCTTAAAAATAAATTGTGGCAAGTGGTGTCCAATTTTCTGAAAAAAATGATATCCTTTTAAGGTAGAAAATGATTTAAAAATGCCGGGCAGGAAGCAATGCAACCTGAAAAAGAATATTGACTAACGGAAGTATTAAAATGCAGCCGTATTCCCCAAAAGGAATCACTGACCAACCCATAGTCCGATATCAGCCCTTTGTCCGGTTTTGCAATACTACTTTTATTCATGTCATGAATATTACCCCAATAAAAATAGTCATAGTCAAAAATTGATGGTGAAATCGGACACAACAATTAAAAAAATAAATATAATAATTTGTTTAGTTAAAGTAATATTGTTTAGTTTGGCGCAAATGAATTTGTATAATAAAACACATTCATTATAAATAAAATCAGGCAATACTATACCCCGTAAGAGTAATTGTCAATAGATGAAGACTAAATCGGCTCCGGTTATCTACAATCTTTTCATAAATATCTCAATACGATATTGAGGTATTGTTTATTTACTAATTCATTTTTTTATGACCAACCTTAAACTTTGGTTAAGTGGCTCGATTTTAGCCCTTACTCAACTATGCACAATTGCAAAATCGGATGTTTTCGCTCAAAAAAACACCAATGTCCCCTTTACTATCGATCACAAATGGGATATCAGTCTTGATGCGTATAACCTTTTAAAATCAGGCACTCCAAATGTTTTAATCAGGTATGCACCCAACCCCGAAAAATTTGCGTACAGACTGGGAATTGGTGATATCAATTTATCACATTCAGAACTCTTTGAAATTGATCCGCAAAATGTAAAAGACCGGATCTATGAACAAAAATCTACAACTGTCAGTATTGAAGCTGGGGTGGAATTCAGAAAAACAAAAGAAAAATTACAGTTATATGCAGGCCCCAACATTTCGTACAGAGTGTCTAAAGGAAGTATCAATTATAATGATCAACATATAACCGAAGACTATCGACCCGGAAGACTTGGTAGAATTGGATTAGGGCCGGTATTGGGTGTCAGGTATTTTATATGGAAACAACTGGCCATCTCGGCAGAATCCAATCTGGAGTTTTATTATCTCTACAACTGGCCACCTCATAATAATACCTTCAACAAAGCTCGACACAACACCTTGGGTATTAATTATCTGCCGCTCAAGTCTATGAATATTTCTTTTTTCTTTTAATCAACTTAATCCTCAGTTTCAGGAGAAACTTCCCCTAATTGACCTTATCACGATTTATTTTGCTGGGCTTACTATCAATATATTTGTTTGATTAGGGGAAATGAAAAATATCACCCCTTGCGGGGTTTTGCAAGTAATCCCGCCAATACTGATGCTTTTCGCAGGGGAGTACCGGACGAACACCGTTGAACCGGGTGAATGTAGATTTAAAACAATTTCGGGCAGTTCCGGTAGCGTTGTTGGTAAATGGAAAGTAGTATTCCGTACTTTAAATCGGATGGATCAAAATGGCCCCCAAACTAGTGATTTTACCTGTAGTACAGTAATTTATGAATTTTCAAAAAATGGAATTCTAAAAATATACAGTGATGACAAACGATTTAAAGTAATGATTAGTGAATTAAATTACAGAATAGAAAAAATGATAGATCAATTTCAGAGATAATTATTAGTTCATCACCGTGGTCATATAAATCAATCTTATAGTCTGCTCTCTATATTCTTTCATCATTTTGATACTGATGATGAGTTCTACAAACTTTATAAGCTCAACCTACTCCATCCGTCAAAGAAAACCTCTTTTCAGGCAGGCAGAACCAATATTTTCATTGGCGCAGGTGTGGGAATTTCCGTTCCCCTCGCCTTAATCCGGAAAAAATTATAAAACACCTCACTCGGCCATGAATATGCTTCTCCGAAAATCACAAAGACCGCTTTTCATAAGGAAGCGGTCTTTGTGGTCAATAAGAAGAAAGAGACAGATTTACAGTTCTCTTACCCAGATATTTCTGAAGCTTACAGCATCCCCGTGATCCTGTAATTTCAACGGGCCTTTTCCGTGGGGAGTCCAGGTCGGGCGTCCTACGTAAGGCGTTGTTCCCTGAATCGCCGTATGATTCTGAATCACTACACCATTATGAATAACCGTAATATACGGCGGGGTAGCCAGCTGTCCGTCTTTATTAAAGCGCGGCGCGGTATAGATCACATCATAAACCTGCCACTCACCAGGCCCTTTACTGGCATTGACCAGCGGCATGGTCTGCTTGTAAATAGAGCCCGCCTGTCCGTTAGAATACGTTGGGTTATTATAGCTGTCCAGCACCTGAAGCTCATAAACACCCTGCAGAAAAATCCCGCTGTTACCGCGCCCCTGCCCGTTTCCTTTTACTTCGGCAGGTGAGCGCCATTCGATGTGCAGCTGAAAATTTTCAAATTCCTGTTTACTCTGGATTTCACCGGCGCCTTTTTTAACAGTCATGGCATTGTCGGCCAGCGTCCAGTCTACAGGGGATTTACCATCTTTTCCTGAAACCCAGTTGTCCAGGTTTTTGCCGTCAAACAGCACGATTGCATCAGATGGTACTGCCGCAGTGGTATTGACAACGCGGGGCACCGGATCCCAGAGTTCGCTGGATTCAGGAGTCATTTTAGAAGGTTGCAACTGCGCCTGAACAGCAAAACAGCCCAGCACGAATGCTCCTGTCAAAGTAAGTTTTTTCATATAAATGAAGTTGGTTTAGCAGATAAAAAAAATCCTAAATGTATTGATTAAAAATTAAGGTTGTCGGGGTTCTAGGCCCGTTTCGTCGTCAAAGATACCTTTGCTTCCGGGTAAACAATTTCAATATTTCAAAAAAAAGTATCAATTTGCAAGCCGTTTATTCATAATTGTACAAATTATAACTAACAAATTACCTATGTCTGACCTAAGGATCAAGTACTTATGTGTTGTTTCTTATCTCAGATTCATTCTGTTCTATTTTTATGCAATCAAAAAAAATCCGGTCGCTGGTCACCAGCGCCATCCTCTTTGCGGGAGCTCTCTCGGCACCGCTTCACGCTCAAAAGTTCTCTCTGGACGATCTCAGTGCTTTCAAAAAACCTTCTGAAAACTGGCAGATTGTAGGCAATGTACAGGGCGCAATCCATCAGAAACTTGATCTCAGTGCTGCGGAAGGAAAGGGTATTCTGGCTAATTTACCTGTTCATGGCAAAGCAGATGTCAATAAAGATATCTATACCAATGCAGAATTCGGTGATGCCGATATCGAGTTTGACTTCATGATGGCGGCAGGCTCTAACTCGGGTGTTTACCTGCAGGGACGTTATGAAATTCAGTTGCTTGACAGCTGGGGTAAAAAAGTACCGGCTGCCGGTGACTGCGGCGGTATATATGAACGTTGGGACAACAAAAAACCGGACGGAAGTAAAGGATACCAGGGATATGCCCCCCGTATCAATGCCAGCAAAGCACCCGGACTCTGGCAAAACATGAAAATTTCTTTTCAGGCCCCACGGTTTGATGCCAAAGGAAATAAAACAGAAAATGCGAGGATCAGGCAGATCATCCTGAACGGTGCGATTATCCATGAAAATGTGGAGCTCACCGGCCCTACCCGCGGTGCCATGAGTGAAAAAGAAGCGGCACGCGGACCGATCCGTATCCAGGGGGATCACGGCCCGGTAGCATTCCGTAATTTTGAGGTAAAGAATTATGACGCTCCCAAACCTGTGTTTACAGATCTGAAATATTCATTTGTGAAACAGGATATCCGTTCTGATGAAAATCTGAATAATCTGAAAGCGGATGAAACGGGTAAGGCAACAACGATCAGTAAAACCTATAGTTCTGCCGCTACCGGTTATCTTCTGAAATTTGAAGGAAAACTGAAGGTGGCTCAGGAAGGGAAATACCGCTTAAACGGTATTTTTAATGGTGGATATGGTCGGTTGCTGCTGAACAATACCACAGTGTTGCCGTGGACATGGTGGGAAAAAGGCGGAGAAGTAACGCTGCCGGCCGGAGAGGTTCCATTTGAATTGATTTATGCGAGGCCGGAATCCGGGAATACTACTTCTTTGGGGCTGTTTATCGAAGGGCCGGGTATTCGCCGGACTGCCCTGCACGATATGAAGTCAATCACGCCTCCGAGTCATCCGTCCAGCCCTATCTTAATGCCGGAAGTCAATGAAACGGTAGTCCACAGAAGTTTTATCGACTATGGAAAAACCCGCATTTCTCATGGAGCATCCGTTGGTGACCCGCAAAGAGTACATTATTCAATGGATCTTGAAACCGGTGCGGTGATCAGAGTATGGCGTGGCGATTTTCTGAACGTGACCCCCATGTGGAACAGTCGCGGCAATGGGATCAGCTTCCCGCTGGGTAGCTCAGTAGATCTTGCCAACCTCTCTCCTATCCGTAATACAGGCGGAAAAGTGGCAGAAAATTATCATTTTAAAGGGTATGTTCTGGATCAGGATAACCGTCCGGCTTTCCGGTATGAGCTTAATGGCAGATTGTTTGAAGATCAGATACAACCTGATGCCGAAAGTAAATACCTGAACCGCACCATTAAAACACTGGAACCGGTTCCGTTTGAAGCATTCCTTGCCGAAGGAAAGGAGATTGTGATAGTGGCTGACGGATTATATCTGGTAGACGGACAATACTATATCAGGATTAATGAAGGTGGCAAAGGCTCCGTAATCAGTAAGCCACAGGGTGTGGTGCAATTGGTAGCAGCCTCTAACCATCAGCTTTCGTATTCTATCATTTGGTAAACCGGATCCCGTTTAAATTATATTATCAGAAAATTAAGATGAAATTCAGAACAGATATATTCAAACGTTCGGCTATTCATACACGCCGGATGCTTCTTTTGGGTGCTATGGCTGTATCCGCAGTGGCTGTTTCCACAGTGGCTGTTTCTACGACGGCTTCAGCACAACAAGCTTCCAGATTACCTTCTACCGAAAACGATTATTACCAGATGGTAACCCTGCCGGTGCCGGAAGGTATCGTACTGGAAATCGGTGGAATGGTGGTCCTGCCAAACGGAACACTGGCTGTGTCTACCCGCCGGGGCGATGTGTGGATGATCGAAAACCCTACCGGTGAAGGTAACCGTGCCCCGTATTATAAAAAATTCGCAAGCGGATTGCATGAAATCCTGGGACTGGCCTATCAGGATGGTGCTTTAATCATGGCACAACGCGGCGAGCTTACCAGGCTTACCGATAAAAACAAAGACGGGAAGGCAGACAGCTACGAGACCATCTATGCCTGGCCGCTTTCAGCACATTATCATGAATATTCGTACGGACCGGTTATGATGGCCGACGGAAGTATGATGGTAACCGGCAATGTCGCCTTTGGTGATGCGGAGTGGTGGGCTGGTGAAAGCCGCGTACCGGGAAGAGGCTGGGCCATGCGTATTACGCCCGACGGCAAAATGGAGCCCTGGGCGGCCGGCATGCGCTCCCCTGCCGGAATAGGACAGGTAGACGGAGAGTTTTTCTATGCGGAAAATCAGGGAGACTGGATGGGCTCAGGTTTTATAGCACATGCAAAAAAAGGAAGTTTCTTTGGCCATCCTGCCAGTCTTGACTGGGCTGGTGAAGCCAATTCACCTGTTAAAGTCAAAAAAGAAGATCTTTATAAAATAGTCGATCCTCGGCTGAATCCTCCTGGTGGCCCTTATGTAAAACCGGAAAACCTGGAAGGACGTGGTACTGCACTCTATGAAGTGGCTGAAAAGGTTCCGGGTGTTTCGGTTCCTGCCGTGTGGCTGCCTCATGGTATCCTGGGAATTTCAAACTCGGAAATTATTAACATTCCGAAAGATGCCCGTTTCGGTCCTTTCGGCGGGCAACTGCTGGTCGGAGATCAGGGACAAAGCAAGATATCACGGGTTTTTCTTGAAAAAGTCAAAGGAGAATATCAGGGTGGCGCAGTGTTGTTCAGAGAAGGTTTTCAGTCGGGTGTACTGAGAATGGCCTGGGCGCATGACGGATCACTTTTTGTAGGACAGACCAACCGCGGATGGGGTTCTACCGGACCGGATGATTATGGATTGCAGAAACTGGTATTCACCGGCGAAACGCCGTTTGAAATCAAAACAGTCAGTGCGCGTCCGGACGGATTCGAAATCGAGTTCACCCAGCCTGTAGACAAAACCAAGGCAGAAGATGTAAATTCTTATGATATCACCGGTTTTACCTATAAGTATCACCCCGTATACGGCAGTCCAGTAGTGGATGACAAAAACTGTCCGGTTTCAGGTATAAAAGTATCAGAAGACCGCACCAAAGTAAGGATCCTTGTAGGCGGATTGCGTGAAAAATATATTCATGAAATCAAACTTTCCGGACTTACCAATGACAGGAACGATGTGCTGCTTCACACTACCGCTTATTATACGCTGAATGCCATTCCGGACGGAGCTAAAATTTCAGGACATAAGAAAGTAACACCGAAAGAACCACAGGCAGCGCATACCCATGACCATGCTGCGCCTGTAGCCGCTTCTACCGAAAACATGGCCAAGAGAACCGCGACACAACCTGCCAGCTGGACCAACGGACCTGACCAGACGATTGTCATGGGTACAAAAGCCGGACTGAAATTTGACCAGACTGAAATAACACTTAAAGCAGGAAGCAGGGTAAAATTAGCGCTGAACAACAATGATGATATGCCGCACAATCTGCTGATTGTGGAAGACGGCACCTCAGAGCAGGTAGGTCAGGCTGCTTTGAACCTGGGACTGAAAGGCAATGAACTCGGCTATATTCCGGATCTGCCGTCTGTGCTTTACCACACGAAGCTGATCCAGCCGGGCGCGTCTGATGAGATCTATTTTATAGCACCTCTCAAACCTGGCAAATATACCTATGTATGTACGTATCCGGGTCATTATCTTACGATGAAAGGTACCCTCACGATCGTACCGTAACCGTTTTAAAATACCTCATAAAAAAACCGGCTTAATGCCGGTTTTTTTATGTTAAATCGAACAAATTTATCAGATTTTCCTTTTTTTATCGTATTTTTAACACTTTCACATTTATAAACCACCGATTAATGCTGATTTTAGTACTATTAGGATTTCTATTTCCAATATTACTTTTGCTGATAAACAAACGGTTAAAAGAAAAGCTGTCTGTATTCTACGGGCTGTTTCCGTTTGCCCTGTTTCTGTTTTTCGTTAGCAGGCTTCCCGTTATTAACTCCGGAGAGGTAATCAGCACTACCAGTCCGTGGATTCCCTCACTTGGCCTTGAATTAAGCTGGAAACTCGACGGCCTTTCCCTGCTGTTCTCTTTACTCATCACAGGCATTGGTACACTGATCTTTTTTTACTCCTCTTCCTACCTGAAGGGGCATCAGTATATTGACCGTTTTTACAGTTACCTGAGTATGTTTATGGCAGCGATGCTGGGAGTGGTTCTGGCTGACAATCTGCTGCTGCTGTTTATCTTCTGGGAGCTGACCAGCATCACCTCATTTTTTCTGATCGGATTCAATAATGACAAGAAGGAATCAAGGCGCAGTGCAATGATCGCTCTTGCCATTACAGGTGGGGGCGGGTTTTTCCTGATGGCGGGCTTTGTATTACTGGGACATATCGGCAATAGTTTTTCCATTCATGAACTTTCTCTGTTTGATTATAACATCAAGCATCATGAACTCTACTGGGTAGTGCTTCTGTTTGTATTTGCTGGGGCCTTTACCAAATCTGCACAGTTCCCGTTTCATTTCTGGTTACCCGGTGCCATGAAAGCACCTACACCGGTTTCCGGTTACCTGCATTCAGCCACGATGGTCAAGGCCGGTGTTTATCTGCTTGCGCGTATGACCCCTGTTTTGGGGAATCATGATTACTGGAATCTCACCCTGATGATTGTAGGCGGAGTTACCATGATTTACAGCGCGTACCATTCCCTTTACAGAACGGACCTGAAAGGCGTACTGGCCTACTCTACTATTGCAGCATTGGGAATACTCGTTTTTCTGATCGGGATCGGGAGTGAGCATGCCTTAATGGCAGCATCTGTTTTTATCCTTGTCCACGCCCTTTATAAGGCGGCACTTTTCCTTATCGTAGGCATCATTGACCACGAAACAGGGACAAGAGATATTACGCAGCTATCGGGATTAAAGGAAAAATTACCCATTGTAGGCATTGCCGGTTTACTGGCGGCACTTTCCAGCGCCGGCATTCCGCTGACCTTCGGATTTATAGGTAAAGATCTGATTTATGAATCCACCCTTCATCTGGAAGGGGTCCTGGGCATTTCATTAACCGCACTGGCAGTGCTTACCAATATTTTTCTGGTTTATGCCGGGTTTACGGCAGGCATCAAACCCTTTACGGGAAGTCTGCCCAAACAGTTTGAACATATCCATTTACCCAAATCCAGCATGTGGATTCCCCCGCTTATACTAAGCGTCCTGGGTGTTTTTTACGGATTATTACCCGCTATTCCGGGACAGGGATTACTGCGCTATACAGCCTCCACCATGCAGGGCTACCCGTTAGATATTACGCTTAAGATCTGGCATGGGTTCAATATCGTGTTATTATTAAGCGCTGTCACCATCGTGGGTGGAACGCTGCTGTATTTTATCCTCAAACCCAGCCACAGCCATCTTGAGCGCCTGGAGCGTTATTCGGCTGTTTCACCGCAACAGATCATATTAAAATTTGCCCGGCAGACCGAAAAACTGGCTACCTGGTATACCGGATTCATGCACAACGGGTATCTCCGCAATTATATACTGACCATCATGATATTCGTTATCACCATTCTTGGTTATAAATTATTTACGCGGGTGCCCATTTACATTAATCCTACCGTACTATCCGATGTATCCATTTACGAAGTTACGGTAGCGGTTATTATTATTTTATCCGTTCTCCGAACCGTAACCACCACTTCCCGCCTTTCAGCTGTAGCTGCACTGGGTGTATTAGGTTACGGGATCTGTTTACTGTATGTATTTTACAGTGCGCCTGACCTGGCCATGACACAGTTTACGATTGATACGCTGACTGTCGTTCTGTTCGTACTGGTATTATTCAAACTTCCCCCCTACCTTAATTTCATTAAGAAAGGCGTCAAAATAAGAGACATGACCGTCTCCGCGTTCTTTGGCGGACTGATTGCCCTGATCGCACTGCAGGTACTGAACGAACCCGTCAATGAAGAGACAAGCATTTTCTATGCTGAGAATTCCTATGTACTGGCAAAAGGGCGAAACGTGGTGAATGTCATTCTGGTGGATTTCAGAGGATTTGATACCATGTTCGAAATTGTTGTACTGACTATTGCCGCATTGGGTGTATTCAGTTTGTTAAGACTTAAAATCGATATTACCGAGAAAGAATGAAAAGTGATATTCTAAAAACAGCATCGGATTACCTGTTACCCGTACTCCTGCTTTTCTCCATCTTTATTTTACTGCGCGGACATTATCTGCCCGGAGGTGGTTTTGTAGGCGGACTGATGGCCTCTATTGCTTTTGTGCTTCACGCCTTTGCACACGGTATGGATGACACCCTTAAATTCATGAAATATCACCCGGCCATATTCATTCCGATAGGCCTGCTTATCTCTCTCAGCAGCTGTGTTGCCCCGCTGATATTGTTTGACATGCCCGCCATGACCGGTCTGTGGTTTGAGACCCCCATTCCTGTCATCGGAATGATCGGTTCTGCTTTATTTTTTGACATCGGTGTATATCTCGTTGTAGTAGGTGCAACACTTACCATGTTATTTACCATTTCTGAAAGTACTGATTAACTATGGAACTGATTCTTGTACTGATCATAGGAGTCTTATATGGTGCCGGCATTTATATGATGCTCCGGCGCAGTATGGTCAAGTTACTGATCGGTATCATGTTACTGGGCAACGGGGCCAATATACTGATCTTCCTGCTGGGCCGTATTACCAAGGGCAAGCCACCTGTAATTCCTGACGGGGCCTCCGTTTTTACAGAAATGTATGCTGACCCCGTACCACAGGCTTTGATCCTGACCGCCATTGTAATCAGTTTTGGGGTACAGGCATTTGCGATTGTACTTTTAAAACGTGTTTACGCATTAATTGACTCTGACGATCTGGACGATCTGAATACCCCTGAAGATATATGATGGACAATACCATTGTTGCTCCTATAGTTGAGCATCTGTTTACTGCAATTCTATTACTCTTTTTCTGGAAAAAAGTTAAAACCCAGCGTATTATAAGCGTACTGGGCAACCTTATGGTACTGAATACCAGCTCTCAGCTTTTTATGAAAGTCTGGAATAATGGCATCCATACCATGCAGGCAGGTAACTGGCAGGCTCCCTTTGGTATTACCCTTGTGGCTGATGTGTTCAGTAGCACCATGGTATTCCTGACTTCCATTGTAGGGCTTGCAATCGCAGTTTTTTCGGTGGTAGGTATTGGCAAGCCCCGTACCCAATACGGGTATTTCCCCTTATTTCACTTCCTGCTGATGGGCCTCAACGGAGCCTTTCTGACAGGTGACATATTCAATCTTTATGTATGGTTTGAAGTAATTATCATCTCCTCATTTGTCCTTATAACACTGGGAGGAAGGAAACCGCAGCTCGAAGGCGCCATCAAGTATGTTACCCTCAACCTGCTGGCTTCTGTGATTTTCCTGACGGCCATCGGTATTTTATACGGATTAACCGGCACCCTGAATATGGCCGATCTTTCCCTGAAAGTAGCATTGGTACAAAACCGCGGGCTGGTCAATATTACCAGTTTTCTGTTCTTTGTCGGCTTCGGTATCAAATCAGCCGTATTTCCGCTTTATTTCTGGCTGCCTTCTTCTTACCATACCCCACCCTCAGCCATTGCGGCAAGTTTTGGTGGCTTACTGACAAAAGTGGGGGTATATGCCCTGTTAAGGGTCTATACTTTGATTTTCGTTCCTGATGAGTTTACCCGTAACATGCTGATCACTGTAGCTGTACTTACCCTGATCACCGGAGCGTTCGGGGCGTTAATCAAGGATGATATCCGGCGGATGTTCTCCTACCTTATCGTGTGCCATATCGGTTTTATGATTGCCGGATTGGGTATGTATACCAAAGCCTCTCTGATAGGTGCTGTATTCTATCTTTTTCATGATATTATTGTAAAAACCAATATGTTCCTGGTTTCAGGAATTATATACAAGATTAAGGGAACGGTCCATCTGGATAAGCTGGGCGGGCTTTATGACGAATACCCAAAGCTATCGCTGGTCATGGCGCTGGTCTTGTTTTCCCTGGTAGGTGTGCCGCCTTTATCAGGCTTCTGGCCCAAGCTTTACCTGTTCAATGCTGCCTTTGATATTTCAAGCTATGTACTGGTAGCTGCTATTATTCTGGCAAGTTTTATTACTTTATTCGTTATTGCACGTATGTGGGGAGAAGTATTCTGGAAAGATCAGCCGGAAACCGGACCGGGACGTGTTATGCAATTTGATAAAATCAGTATTTACAAACAGTTTCTGTTAACAGCACCTGTTATTTTTCTGACTTTCATTTCGCTGTACATTGGTTTCGGGGCCGCTAATATTATCTCACTTTCCGAAAGAATTGTGGGGGAAATGCTCGATGTAACACCATATATACAGGCAGTGTTAGGAAAACAATAAAAAACAAAGCACTATGAAGCAGTTATTAATCAACATCATGCTCACCTTTATATGGGTAGCTGTAACCGGACAATTCGTCTGGAGTAACTTCGTCTTTGGTTTTTTGCTCAGCTTTTTTATTCTATGGCTTATTACCAGAGATTCGGCAACCAAAAAGTACTTTGGCCAGGTTCCCAAGATTATAGGTTTCTTCTTTTATTTTCTTTTCGAAATGCTGAAAGCCAATTTTGAAGTTGCCTATGACGTGCTCACCCCAAAATTCTTCATGAAGCCCGGCATCGTGAAATACCCGCTGACAGCGTCTACTGATATGGAAATCACCATTCTGTCGAACCTTATTTCCCTTACACCCGGCACATTGATCATGGACCTGAGTGATGACCGTAAAGTATTATACATTCATGTGATGTATATGAAGAACAAAGACCGTTTTATCAATCATATTAAAAACGGACTGGAGAGGAAACTTTTAGAAATTATGCGATGAATCTGGACTATTTTATATCCTATATTGTTTTGCCGGTTCTGTCTGTTTCGATAGCGCTGATATTTTTCCGCTTTTACAAAGGGCCGACCGTAGCTGACCGCGTAGTGGCGCTTGATTTGCTGATAACCATTGGTATAGCCGTCATTACAGCATACAGTATTTATACCGATCAGTCCACATTTCTGGATGCGGCAATGCTGCTGGCGCTGATCGCTTTTCTGGGAACAGTAGCTTTCTCATTTTATCTGGAGAAAAAAGACAAAAACGAATAATTCTGATGAGTGATTACCTGATTATAATGTTGAGCAGCGTAGGTCTTGCTGCTATAATGGTTGCCGCCATAGGGATTGTCAGAATGCCTGACTTCTACCTGCGCCTTTCGGTTACGGTAAAAGCAGCAACCCTGGGCAACGGGCTGCTTCTGCTCAGTGCGGCTATTTATTTCAACGAGGTTTCAGTGGGCTCCAAAGCGCTGGCTATTATCTTTTTCCTGCTGATTACAGCTCCCATTTCGGCCCACATGATCGGACGGACTTCCTATTTTATCGGCACAAAACTATGGGAAGATTCTGTACTTGATGAGCTCGCGGGGAAATACGAAAAAGACACCCACGAACTGCGAAGTGATGAAGAAGAGGAAGGTTTACAGGAAAATGGTTAAACGAAATCAGCAAATATTTTTCTGAAAGCGGGTAATACCAGGTCCTTTTCAGAAACAATGGGTTGTTTTACCCCCCAGTCAATATTCAGATCCGTGTCATTCCATATAATTCCCGATTCAGCCCCTTTATTGTAAAGATTGGTGCATTTATAACTGAATATGCTGTCCTCCAGCGCAACAAAGCCATGTGCGAAACCTTCCGGGACATACACCATGTTGTTAAGGGAAGCCTGAAGATCAAAAATTTCATATTTCCCGAACGTAGGTGAATCCTGGCGAATGTCTACCGCTACATCAAGCACCCTTCCTGAAATAACCCTTACCAGCTTACCCTGTGCATAGGGAGCTTTCTGAAAATGCAGCCCCCGCAAAACCCCTTTTACAGAAAATGACTGATTGTCCTGCACAAAACTGACAGGTAAGCCAGCGTTACTGAAAGCCTCCTCATTATAAGACTCAAAAAAGAAACCGCGTTCGTCTTCAAACACTCTTGGAAAAATCTCTACAAGGCCCTCAATGGAGGTTTGCTTTATCTGCATACAATCAAACGTTTATGGTATTAATATAAAAACATTCACAACTATCGCCGTAAATTTATGAATCTATCCTCAGAGGTTGTAATTTTGGGGCAATTTTACCGAAAAATAATGACTTACGAAGAACTATATCACCAAATAGTCCAAAAAAGGAGTTATCTCTGCGTGGGCCTCGATACAGATATCCGCAAAATCCCTGCTCATCTGCTCAAAGAAGAGGATCCTGTATTTGCCTTTAACAAACAGATCATTGATGCTACTGCCGATTATTGCGTAGCCTATAAACCTAATATCGCCTTCTATGAGTCATTGGGCTATAAGGGTTGGCTGAGCCTCAAAAAAACAATGGATTATATACCGGATACCCATTTTACGATTGCTGATGCCAAACGCGGTGACATCGGGAATACATCCGGATTATATGCCCGTACATTTTTTGATAAAACGTCTTCCGGCCTGGATTTTGATTCGGTCACTGTAGCTCCCTATATGGGCAAAGACTCGGTAACTCCGTTCCTTGACTTTGAAAAGAAATGGGTTATCCTGCTGGCGCTGACTTCCAATGAAGGCAGTGCAGATTTTCAGCAATTGCCGGTTGAAGGGAAACCATTATATCAGAAAGTACTGGAAACGTCAGGACAATGGGCGGGTGCAGACCGGATGATGTACGTGGTGGGTGCCACCCGTGCTGATTTTCTTAAGGAAATCAGGCAGATTATCCCTGATCATTTTCTGCTGGTACCGGGTGTAGGCGCACAGGGCGGAAGCCTTGAAGAAGTTTCAAAGTACGGTCTGAATAAAAAAGCCGGACTGCTGGTCAATTCTTCCAGAGGGATTATTTATGCCGGTAACGGGGAAGATTTTGCAGCTCATGCCCGTAATGAAGCCCGGAAAATTCAGGAAGAAATGAGCCTTTACCTGAAAACATTTTTAAGTGTTTAATTATAAAGAAGTTAAAAAAAATATGTCTTTCCCCGTCAGATTAACCGAAATTCAGAATATACCCGTTGCCGATATCTGTGCACAGTACGGAACCCCTCTTTATGTATACGATGGCGCCATTATCCGCAAAAAAGTCCAGGAACTGAAAGAAGCTTTCAGTGGTGTCAACCTGAAAATCAAATATGCCTGTAAAGCCAATACCAATCTGAGTATCCTGAAACTGATGCGCAGCCTGGACGTGGATATCGATACGGTGTCTCTTCAGGAAATACAGCTGGGGCTTTTATCGGGGTATGACGTCAGTCAGATGACCTTTACGCCAAGCGGTGTTTCTTTCAGTGAAGCCCGTGAAGCCATTGAAGCAGGCGCGCTGATTAATATCGACAGTATTCCGCTGCTGGAGTGGTTCGGGCAAACCTATGGCAACAGCAGGCCATGTATGATCCGTATCAAGCCTAACGTTGCAGCCGGCGGCAATACTAAAATCATGACAGCGCATCCGGGTTCCAAATTCGGTATTTCCGTGCAATTACTGGATTCGATCCTGAAGACTGTAAAAAAATACGATATCAAGGTAACAGGCCTTCACCAGCATACAGGCTCAGATATTAAAGACGCGGCTCCGTTTATTGAAGTAGCGGATATTTTACTGGAAGCCGCTCTGCAGTTTCCTGACTTGCAGATTATTGATCTGGGAGGAGGATTCAAGGTTTCCTATAAACCGGATGATCCTGTGACAGACATGGAGTTTCTGGGAAAGGAAATCTCAGCACGATTCAATAAGTTTTGTGAACAATATGGCCGCCCGCTGCAATTATGGTTTGAGCCGGGGAAATTCCTGGTAAGTGAAAGCGGCTACCTGATGGTTGAAACTACGGTGGTGAAAGAAGATCCCGCGTTTACATTTGTGCATGTTGATTCAGGACTGAATCACCTGATCAGACCCATGATGTACGGTTCTTACCATCATATTCTGAATGCCAGCAATCCGGACGGAACCCCGCAGCAGTATAACATCGTAGGATACATCTGCGAAACAGATACCTTTGCTGAAAAACGCATGCTGCCTGAGGTTACACAGGGGGATTTACTGGTTTTTCTGAATGCCGGTGCCTATGGATTCAGCATGAGCTCGAACTATAACGCCCGCTACAGGCCGGCAGAAGTATTGATCGATAACGGATCAGCCCGGTTAATCAGGAAGCGGGAAACACTGCAAGACCTGCTTGCAACACAACAGGATTTATAGAACAAAGGACCGGCGCAACAGCCGGTTTTTTTTGTTTTAAAGACAACTATTTGATGAGCTGCCTGTTATATTTGTTAACAGTATTACTTAATTTTAAGGCTTGTTGATCACTGAAAACATCCTTACCCGTTACATTCACATTCTATTCCGGCACCATGATAAAACATAGCTTTCTCAACATTTTCATTGTCCTGCTTATTTTTTGTCCTCAGTTGTCAACATCGCAGGACATCCTGCTCAGGAATGTAAGGCTGATTGACGGAACAGCGAAGCCCGTAGCCTACCCCGTTCAGATACTCATCAGAGCTGATACCATCGCTGCTATAGGTGAAAACCTGCAGGCGGAAAACGCTGCAACCATTAATCTTGAAGGCAAAACAGTGATGCCGCTCCTGCTGGGCCTGCATCAGCATATCGGTATGTTAAAGGGGAACACTGCCGGAAATGATCATTTCACTCCGGAAAATATAGAGCGGCAACTCCATAAATACCTTTCTTTCGGAGTAGGTGCTGTTACTTCGATGGGTACCGATCTTGAGACGGTTTTTCCGGTACGCGACAAAACACAGAGCGCCTCCTGGAATTCGGCATTGCTCTTTACTGCCGGTGCGGGTTTTACGCACCCGCAGGGTGGTCCTGGTGCGCGTGACATGCCCCAGCTTAACCGTCCGTCCACTCCTGAGGAAGCCCGCACAATGGTGCGGAAACTGGCACCTCACCGACCTGATTTTATCAAAATGTGGGTGGATGATTTCAACGGCTCCTCCCCCAAACTTAGTCCCGAAATCTGTTCGGCTATTATTGACGAAGCACACCGCCATCAGATCAGAGTAGTGGCACATCTGTACAATCTGGAAGATGCCCGCCACCTGGTAGCTTCCGGGCTGGATATCATCGGACACAGTATCCGGGATCAGGAAGCAGATCAGCAGCTGATCAACATGATGAAGGCGAAAGGTACCGTCTACATTCCTACCCTTTCCCTCGATGAATTTCTGTTTGTCTATAAAGATAAACCCGAATGGCTCACAGATCCGGTTTTCAGTGCTGCCGCAGAACCTGGCGTTCTGGAAATGATTTCCAGCCCTGCGTACAGCAGCTCCATTCAGAATAGTCCGTCACTTGAACGTAATATTAAGGGTTTTAAAATTGCGCTGTTGAATGTCTTCAGGTTGCATCAGGCGGGTGTCACGATCGGTATGGGGACCGATTCAGGTGCCAACCCTGTAAGAGTGCAGGGATTTTCGGAACATCTTGAACTGCAGCTCATGAATGAAGCCGGTATCCCGCCGCTGGAAGTAATTAAAATTGCTACACAAAACGGAGCGTCTGTTTTGCGTAAAGATAAATCGGGCACGCTCACGGCCGGAAACAAGGCAGACTTCATCGTGCTTGACGGTAACCCTGCCATCAATATTAAAAACACCCGGAAAATAAAAGCCGTATGGAAAAACGGGAAAGAGGTCAGTCAGGGGCCAGTGGTTCATCAGAAATAAGATGACAAAACCAAAGAAAGCAACGCTTCGGATTCATTTGCAGTTGGTGCGAAAATTCTCTATTATTGTTTAATTACATATAAAAAGGAACAAAACCCTATGTCCGGCCTGACATTTGAACAATTTACCATTCAGCTAACAGATAATCTACAAAAAGAACTCCCGGGATGGAAGGCCCAGCTTAAAATGGCAGCACCTTCCCGAGCCGTTTCACAGGAGAGCCCTAATAAATTTACCCGCAGAAGTGCTATCCTGATGTTATTTTATCCTTACCAGGACCAGATTTACCTGCCACTTATATTAAGAACAGTATACCATGGCGCGCACGCAGGCCAGATCGCATTTCCTGGCGGAAGGTTCGAAAATATCGACAGGAACCTGATTCGTACAGCCCTGCGGGAGGCACAGGAAGAAATCGGGCTGCGGCTCAACGATGTCAAAGTGCTGGGTACGTTAAGTGAATTATATATTCCGGTCAGCAATTTTCTGGTACAGCCTGTAGTAGCCACTATTCCCTACAAACCTGATTTTTATCCGGACCCCCGTGAAGTGGCCGACGTACTGGAAGTCAATGTTCAGGAACTGTTTGACAGCACCAACCGGAAAAACAATGAATTTGAAATGGCAGGCAGGAAAATCAGTGCACCGCATTATGAAATACAAAATCATTTTGTCTGGGGAGCTACTGCCATGATGATCAGTGAACTTCAGGAAGTATTCCATTAGTCCGCCCGTTTTGCTTTATATTAATAATTTTGCAAATATTATGAATTAGCCCCCTTCGTGACTACAATTCGATACAAAATTGCTATTTTTACTAAGTTAACACCGCCATGGATAAATTGCTATGCAGTCAGCTTTCAAAAACCGGAAAACAGAAATATATTGCGTTCCGGTACTGTATTTCAGTATCCACCTGGCATTATAGCCTTTAGCCTCAGATGAGACCGATTAATTACAAGATTTATCGCTTTTAAACACGTGCTCCCCCTGCCATCACCCATATATGGACGAAAATAGTAATAACCAACATCAGGAAGACAACGAACTACATCACCGTATTGCGATTTCAGGTCTTTATGAAACCTGGTTTCTGGACTACGCCTCTTATGTTATTCTGGAAAGAGCTGTACCCGCTATTGAAGATGGTTTCAAGCCTGTTCAGCGGCGGATTATGCATGCCCTTAATGAAATGGACGACGGCCGCTTCAATAAAGTAGCCAATGTGATCGGTTCAACGATGCAATACCACCCGCACGGAGATGCCTCTATTAATGATGCCATTGTGAATATCGGCCAGAAAGATCTGCTGATGGACACGCAGGGCAACTGGGGGGATATCCGCACCGGTGACAGTGCTGCTGCACCGCGTTATATTGAGGTACGTTTATCCAGGTTTGCGAAGGAAGTTGTTTTTAATGATAATACGACGGACTGGCAATTGTCTTACGATGCCCGTAAAAAAGAGCCTGTAACCCTTCCCGTAAAATTCCCCTTGTTGCTGGCCCTGGGAGTAGAGGGAATTGCCGTAGGACTTTCTACCAAAATATTGCCCCATAATTTCTGCGAGCTGATCAATGCATCCATTGATATTCTCAAAGGGAAATCCATCCAGATTTTCCCTGATTTTCAAACAGGAGGACAAATTGATATTACCAATTATAACGACGGTCAGCGTGGAGGAAAAGTAAGGGTAAGAGCCCGGATTGAAGAAGAAGACAAAAAAATGCTGGTCATCCGGGACATTCCGTTTGGTACCACCACTACTTCCATTATTGACTCTATCATCAAGGCCAATGATGCCGGAAAGATCAAAGTCAGGAAAGTAATAGACAACACAGCTGCAAACGTTGAAATACAGGTGCATATCGCGCCCAATGTCTCGCCGGATATTACCATGGATGCTTTGTATGCCTTTACGGAATGTGAAGTATCCATTTCACCCAATGCCTGTGTAATTGTTGATGATAAACCTCATTTTCTGAGTGTATCGGATATTATCCGTTATAATACGCAGAAGACGGTCGAATTGCTGACCAGAGAGCTTGAAATCAAAAAAGCGGCCTTACTGGAGAAAATCCTTTACGGTTCCCTTGAAAAAATATTTATTGAAAACCGGATTTACCGCGATATTGAAGAATGCGAAACCTTCGAAGCGGTCATTGCAACTATCGATAAAGGGCTGGAACCCTTTAAAGCACAGTTTTACCGTGAAATCACTGACGAGGATATTGTTAATCTGACCGAAATCCGGATCAAACGTATTTCCAAATATGATGGTTTCAAGGCCGATGAACTGATGAAAAAATGGCAGGAAGAACTGGATGAAACTGAAGATAACCTGGCTAATATTGTCAGGTTTACCATCGGCTGGTATCAGGACCTGCTGAAGAAATACGGAAAAGGCCGGGAAAGAAAAACCATTATCCGTACTTTTAATCAGATTACAGCTACCATCGTCGCTGCCAATAACCAGAAACTGTATGTTAACCGTGAAGATGGCTTCATAGGATATGGACTGAAAAAAGACGAATATGTAATGGATTGCTCTGACCTGGACGATGTAATCGTAATCAGAAAGGATGGAAAATGTGTCGTTACTAAAATACAGGATAAAGTTTTCGTCGGGAAAGACATTCTTTACTGCGCCGTTTTTGTAAAAAATGACGAAAGGAAAGTATATAACCTTGTCTATATTGACGGTAAAACGGGTATTTCGTATGCTAAGCGTTTCCAGGTAACCGCTGTAACCCGCGACCGGGAATATGATCTCACGCAGGGAACATCCCGATCGAAAATAAGCTATCTGACCGCCAACGATAATGGTGAAGCCGAGGTTATCTCCGTCAGTCTTACCGCTCAGAGTAAAGCAAAAGTCAAACAGTTCGATTTTGATTTTGCCAGGCTATCCATCAAAAACAGAAGTGCCATGGGTAATATCCTGACCAAATATACTGTCAGGAAAATCGCGCTCAAGCAGGCTGGAAAATCTACCCTGGGAGGTGTGCATCTATGGTTTAATCCGACCCTGGGCCGTCTGAACCGCGATGAGAGAGGGCATTATCTTGGTAATTTTGATGCCAATGACCTGATTCTTGCTATTTATAAGGACGGGACCTATGAGCTGACCAATTTTGACCTGACCAATCATTATGAACCTAATGACACACTGTTGGTTAAAAAGTTCAGTCCTGAGGTAATTATAACAGCCGTTTACTGGGAAGGTGTTCAGAAAAACTATTACATCAAACGTTTTATTATCGAAACGTCTACGGCCGACAAGAAATTTCTGTTCATCAGTGATGCAAAGGGAAGTAAACTTACCCTGGCATCTACGGACGAACGCCCCAACCTGCAGCTGGTAAGGCAGTCCGGGACTAAAGATCCGATGGAAACAGAAGAAAAACCTGCGGAAGAACTGGTAGAAGTGAGAGGCTGGAAAGCCATTGGTAATAAACTGAATTACGCCAAAATAAAAGAAATGAAATGGCTGGACCCTCTGCCGGTACATCAGCATGAGAATCATGAAGAAGCTGCCGGAGAAGATAACGATACGGCAGTCGTTATTACTGCTGAAGATATAGAAGACATAACAGAGAGCCTTCCGGAATCAAATGATGTAAATGAAACAGAGGCTGATAATGATACTATAGAAGAAAATAAACCGCAACGGGAAAAGCCATCAGGGAAAGGCCCGGAGACCAATCAGTTGGATTTATTTGGTTAATTATTGCTGAAGATGCTGAAGTGGACTATTAAAATATCTTTTATACTCATTTTTCTGAGTCTGGTATTTATACTGCTTTGTAATTACTGGGTGGTGGAAAGTACGCGGAAAGATAATTATTTTTCCATGGAGGACCTGCCATCGAACGATGTGGGACTCGTCCTGGGAACAAGCCCCAAAACTATGTCGGGTTCAAACAATCTGTTTTTTGACTACCGGATGGAAGCTGCTGCCCGACTTTATAAGGAGGGGAAAATCAAGTATATCATTCTGAGCGGCAACAACGATTCTGAATATTACAACGAACCCTCTCAGATGAAAACCGCACTGATAGCCCGTGGCATACCTGAAGAGGTACTCACACTTGATTTTGCAGGTTTCCGTACATTTGACTCTGTATTAAGGGGAAAGGAAGTGTTCAACCAGGAGAGTTTCACGATTATATCCCAGAACTTTCATAACGCACGTGCCTTGTTTATTGCTGAACACGAGGGTATCGAAGCCGTTGCTTTTTCTGCACAGGATGTACCGTCGCTCTATTCTCTCAAGACTGTTTTCAGGGAATATCTGGCGCGTCCCAAGGCTGTACTCGATGTTTTTGTACTCCGCCCCGCTCCCGATCTGATCACCAACATTGAAATCAGAAAACAATGATTAATCCCACAATTTATGCATACCCTGAGGATAATTCTTTTACTATTGATAATAGTTGCTCCTTGGGAAAGTGCCCTGGCGCAGTCAGACCGGATAATCAGCGGACGTGTAACTGACGCACCCACACAAGAGCCAGTACCTTATGCGTCTGTAGCAGTAAAAGGTACCACCACCGGGGCTATCACTGATTTTGACGGCAGATATACTATTCAGCTTGACAGCAACGCCGATTCACTTACGGTATCCTGTATTGGCTATATCAGCCGCAGCAAAGCCATAGATTCCACAGCTCCGGAGCAGGAAATCAATTTCCAGCTTGTTCCCGGCTCGGTACAACTGAAAGAATTCACCATCAGTTCAGGAGAAAACCCCGCTTTCGCTATCATCAGGAAAGTCGTTTCGAATAAATCCTTCAATAATCCTGAAAAGCAGCCTGCCTATCAGTATGAAAGCTACAACCGCATTCAGATTGATATGGATAAACTCTCTGAAAAATTCAGAAAGAAGAAAACAGTACAGAAAATTACGGGGTTGATAGAACAGTATGACGCGATAAAAGGCGAAGACGGTGAAACGGTTATTCCTCTTTTTATTTCTGAATCGGTTTCTGATTATTATTTCAGAAGCAATCCCGAAAAAAAGAAGGAAATTGTTCATAAAACCAAGCTTTCCGGTATTACGGTAACAGACGGCGGACTGATATCGCAACTCATCGGGTCGTCGTTTCAGCAGTACAATTTCTATAATAACTGGCTCAGGATTCTTGAGAAGGATTTTTCATCCCCCATTACAGACAACTGGAAAGTGTATTATAATTATTTTCTGGACGACAGTGTTTTTAACGGAACCAACTACGATTATAAAATTGAGTTCTGGCCAAAAAATCAGCTGGATCTGGCTTTTACCGGTACCATGTGGATCACCGGTGACACCTACGCTGTATCCGATATCGTTGCTTCGGTCAGTAATAAAGGGAATATCAATTATGTAGAGCAGCTCCGTATCCAGCAACAGTATGCTTCGGTCGACAGTACCTGGCTGCCTGCCAAAACCAGAGTGATTATTGATGTAGAAGAAGCTGCCCCCGGAACAGCCGGAATGATTATCAAATTTTATTCATCCAACAGCAATTTCAAAACCGGGCAACCTCTCGAGCCTTCTTTTTACGATACGGCTATAGAGCTTAAGGATGATTTTAAAACCTATGAAAAGGATTACTGGGAAAAAAAACGACCGGAAAACCTTTCGGAAACCGAAAAGCTGAGTTTTCAGGTCATTGATTCGCTGAAGAATACTCCGGCACTCAGGACCTATATCGAGATCATCAACCTGTTTGTGTACGGCTATAAAAATCTTCCGCGCTGGAATATTGACCTTGGCCCCTATCTGTATACTTATGCTTTCAATACTTTTGAAGGACACCGGATCCGGCTGGGCTTCCGTACCGATCCCGACTTTAGCAGAAAGTGGGTATTCAGTGGTTACGCCGCCTATGGCACGGGTGACGGTGAATTTAAATACGGAGCTGCCATGCAGCATATTTTTTCCAGAAAACCCTGGACCGTTGGAGGCATCAGCTACTCTCATGATGTTGAACGCATGGGAATAACAAAAGAGAATATAGGCAGCAGTACTATTTTCGGGGCATTTTCAAGATTCGGAAACTTCAGAAGGCCTTATTTCCAGAACGATATAAGCGCATTTATTAAAAGGGAAGTAACGAAAGGTCTCACACATAAGATCACGTTAAGGCGCCGTGAATTTGATCCTAAGTTTCCTTTTTACTACAAAACCAACCCGGCTGCCGGGGATGAGTCTCCCTTGAAATCAGAATACGAAACAACCGAGCTGGTCTTTGAAACGCGGCTGGCCCGTAAGGAAACATTCCTTCAGAATGATAACGACCGGATCAGCATCGGCAATGGCAATGCACCGGTATTCGGCATACGCTATACACTGGGGCTCAAGCATGTGTTCGGCAGTGATTTTGCCTATCACAAACTGGAAACGGATCTGAGTCAGACTTTCAGGCTTGGTATCTGGGGGCGCTCACTCTACCAGATACAACTGGGATACATTCCTTCAACGCTCCCTTATCCTTTGCTCTATAGTCCGCTTGGTAATGAATCCCTGATTTACGTTCCCAATGCTTTCAATCTGATGAACTTTTTTGAGTTTATCAGCGACCGCTATGTAACGGCAAGATTTGAACACTCCGATGAAGGTATGATTTTCAACCGGATTCCGATGGTGAAGAAACTGAAACTCAGACTGGTGTTCTCAGGAAGGGTATATTATGGCCAGGTCAGCAACAGAAATCTTACCCTTTCCCCGGCCACTGATCCTTCGGGAAATACAATTCCGGGTTTTACAGCATTGGGCAGAAAACCTTATATAGAAGTTGGTTACGGGATTAATAATATATTGAGAGTCGGGAGAGTTGATTTTATACACCGCTTATCGTACCGGGATCATCCGGATGTTTCAAAGTTTGGTGTCAAAATGTCCTTCTGGTTTAATATCTGACGGCTGTCCCTTTTCAGAAACAGCCGTCAGATGATCGATCATGGAAATTTCTCTTCCAGCTTATTGATCCTGCCTTCCTGCTTTACAAGATGAAATTCATCAAAAAGTTCACCGGTCGCCGTATAGGATTTAAATTCAAGGCGGTCGGGGTCCACCGTGACCACATGAAAGAGTTGCGTATAAATGGCACTGCGGTCCATCCAGAACTTCTCTTCTACGTGCGAATCCGTCATTTTCGGACCGCTTACTGAAACCACATACATCGTACCGGAAGCAGCACCCGGTTGATCCATCGGAATTTTCGCCATACCACGTGCATAGGTATGGTCGTGTCCCTGAAGTACCAGATCAACTTTATACTTATCAAAAAGTGGTTTAAAAGCCTCACGGGTTCTTTTATTATCGCGGGTACCCTTTGGCGAATAAATAGGATGGTGAAAAGTCACACAGGTCCAGCGGTTAGGATTACCTGCCAGAATTTTTTCAAGCCAGACACGTTGTTTTTCCAGAAATTCATCTGATTCTTCGGCCTGATCTGTGTTTAACGAAATAAACCTTACACCTTGTATATCAGCATAATAACATGTTTCCTCTAAACCTTCAGGACCGTTTAACGGAAGATTAAACTGTGGCCTCCAGAAAGTGGAAATCGTGTTCACACCTTTCGGGCTGTCGTAATGATCGTGGTTACCTGGCGAAGGGAATCCGGGGATCATACTGTGAATAAACCCACCTGCATAAAACCAGTCGCCCCATTCCACATCACGGTTAGCCCTGTTGATCAGGTCACCTGCATACATCGCCAGTCTTGCATTGGGTGCCTTTGCAAAGGCTTCCCTTGCCACTCTTGACCACAGCGTCCGGATGTTAGTCTGTACATCTCCATAATACAGAAAAGAAAATTTTTCATCAGCCTGTGCAGAAGTAGAAAAATGTATCCATTCACTCCAGTCTTTTCCCTGCCCGACGCGGTAAGCATAGCGGGTGTCAGGAGCAAGCTCATCAAAAACAGCGGAATGATAATGGGCAGGAGCAGTAGCATCAAACTTAACCACTTCGGTTACAGCTTTGATTCTCTTTACATGATTAACAAACCGCGGGTCGGCACTGGCTACAGCTATTTCCGCAAAACTCTCTTCCACGGAGGCATCAGTGCGCCAGTTAACAGCCATGGAAGTTCTTGTATCTTCGGTTACATTCAGAATAATGCGGTCAGGTAAAGAGCCGGGTAAGTAAGCAAGAGAGTCGTTGGCCTGTGCATACAACACATTATCTGTCAGCAAAAAAGCAAATATTCCCAATAATAATGTATTCAACCGGGGATACCAGGATAAGGTTCTTTTCTTCATTTTTAAATCGGATAGTTTCATTAAGTACTTACATAATATACCCCGATTACCGGAATAACGGCTATCGGAAAAGTCAGCAGATACCTGTTAAAAAAAAAGCCGCAGGAAATAAAACCATATCCTGCGGCTGCAAACGAAAAATATTGAAAGGTCTAAAGTTCTTCCAGAACAATATTTTTCCAGTATACTTTAATTCCTCCGCCATCATGAATCTGAAGTGCGATGGAGCCTGTTGCCGCACCGATCTTATCATCCGTAATATCAACCATTTCATGGCCGTTCAACCAGGTCTGCACTCTGCCGCCTACTGCACGGATACGCATGGTATTCCATTCTCCGTATTTCAGGAAACCTTCTTTCTCGTCCGGAATCTGTACAAGCCATCCTCTTCCGTAAGATTCATAAATCCCGCCTGAATCATGATTAGGAGCAGCCACTTCAACCTGCCAGCCGGAAACTTTAGTACCTTCTACCGTTGATCTGAAGAAAATACCGCTGTTGCCGTTTGCTTCCTGTCTGAAGTCGGCAGTCATATCAAAATCTTTGAATGTCTTTTCCGTTTTCAGATATCCGTATCCTTTATCAGGGCCACTTTCACAAATCAGTTCGCCTTTTTCAACATACCATTTTTCAGTTCCGTGAACTACCCAGCCTTTGAGGTTTTTACCGTTAAAGAGTTTGATTTTTTTCCCAAGAGCCTCATCACTGCCTGTCCAGAATGGTGAAGACGCACTAACCAGGGTTACCATAAATAACGCCAGTAAACAGAATACATTCGTTTTTTTCATTGTAATATGTAACAATTTATGTAAGTAAAACAGTTTTCAAAGATAAGGTTCTCTACCGGAAAATCACCCCTAAAACGAATTAAAGTATGTTTTAATCAGGATATACTCTTTAGTTTTTCTAATGCCGGAAGGCTCTTCTTTCTATTTTTATTATATTTACAACGTAAAACCAAAAGTGCAGGAATATTATTTTGACAACTATATCCAAATTCTTAGCAACCCTCTTCGTTCTTCAGTTCTTTTCCATTTTTTCCTGGTCGCAGGAAGTATTGTGGGCCTCAAAGATTCTGGGGTACTCTTCCGAACATCGTCCCTCAAATTATGGAACCGAATACCGCGCCACGCAGATTCTGGGCATTCCCAATAAGCTTCCGGATTATGGTGACAGCCCCTGTGCATGGATGCCTGCACAACCAACAGGTTCAGGAGAAGAATGGATTAAAGTGGGGTATAATAAAAGTATTAAACTGAAACAGATTGCCATTGCTGAAAATTTCAATGGAGGAGCTATCGTACGTGTGTATGCTTATGACACAGACGGTAAGGAATACCTGGTTCACACACAGGACGGATCTCCGTCGAAGGAACCCGGCAATATGTTTCATATTTTCATTACCGAAAATCTGAATATTGAGGCTAATGCTATCAAAATTGTGTTGCTGCCATCCAGCGTAAACGGGCAGAACCAGATAGACGCTATAGGAATAAGTGACAGTCCGCGCCCGATTGAAGCTAAAATCAATATTGCATCAGGATTACCTGAAAATCATAAAAAAGAGAACCTCGGGAAAAGAGTCAATTCGGCCAGCCAGGAAGTTGCACCTTTCATCTCTCCTGATGGAAAAACGTTATATTTTACACGTGGCAATCATCCGGAGAATACAGGGTCGTCGTCCCGGCAGGATGTATGGTTTTCTACCATGAACAGTAACGGTACGTGGAATAAAGCTCAGAATCTCCAGGCACCTGTTAATAACCGGTTTGATAATGCAGTGGTAGGAATTTCCTCCGGAGGCAATACACTTTTTCTGATTAACATCTATCATCCCGACGGAACCATGTCAAACGGTCTTTCCAGATCTGTAAAAGGACCTGATGGCTGGCAGCAACCTGTAGAATCCAGAATAATCAATCATTATAACCGCCATAAAAATAATTATACGGAATTTGCCGTTTCGCCGGATGAAAGAGTGCTGATCCTTTCTGTTCAGCGACTTGACACTCAGGGAGATAAAGACCTTTACGTCAGCTTCATGCAGGCAGACGGTTTCTGGAGTGAACCCAGGAATATAGGCAAGGTTGTTAATACGGCCGCTTATGAAGGCTCTCCGTTTATTGCCGCTGACGGAAAGACCTTATACTTTACCACAACCGGTAAAAGCGGCTATGGGGATGGCGATATTTTCATGACCAAACGGCTCGATGATACCTGGCTCAACTGGTCTGAACCGGTAAACCTGGGGCCCGAAATCAATACCGAGCAGTGGGACGGCTTCTTTACAGTACCAGCTTCAGGAGATTATGCCTATTTCAGCTCTACTGAAAATTCATTGGGGCAGGAAGATATTTTCAGAATAAGGCTCTCTCCGGCATTACAGCCTGAAATACCTATCCAGATATCAGGAAGCATTTTCAACAGTGTACAAAAAACACCGGTTAACGCTACGATTGAGATAGAAGATTCTGAAACCGGCGAATTACTGACATCCATAGATTTCAGATCAGCCAGCAGTAAAATTTTTCAGCTGTTTCTGCTGCCATCTTCCAACTACCGGATGACGGTTCAGAGTGAAGGCTATTTTCCGTTTACTGAAGAACTGAACCTGAAAGACGATCAGACAACCCGATCATTTAAAAAGGACATTTTCATACAACCGATACAGACAGGTGAAAACATTACACTCAGCCAGATAATTTTCGCACAGAGCAGTTCAGAAATTCCGCATTCGGCACTGAAACAGCTTAACCAGCTGGCAGATATCCTTAAGACCCATGCGCAAATGGAAATCATAGTAGAAGGCCATACTGATAATCAGGGAGATTCTAATAAAAACCTTCAGCTTTCAGAAGACCGGGTAGAAGCCGTAAAAACGTATCTGACCAGCCAGGGTATCGAGTCTGACAGGATCAAAACCAAAGCATGGGGATCGTCCCGGCCCGTTTCGAGTAATCTGACAGAAGAAAAAAGAAAGTTGAACCGTAGAGTAGAATTCACTATTCTCAAAATGTAAATAGTAGCTAAATTGCTTTTTTTTCGACTAACTTTGCCCCTTAATAATTGAGATCCCGCCAATAATGACTAAGATTGACCAACATCCGGTTCCAGGAACAAACATTTTCCTGTTTCTTATCCTTGTAACCGGTATTGTACTACGATTTTATAACCTTGATACTTACTCCATCTTTTTTGATGAAAAAAGTACAATGGTAGTGAGTCAGGGAATTGTACTGGAAGGCGCCAATCAGAAAGAAGTCTTTACAAAAGCTACATTTACTCCCAAAGAATTCTGGGCACCCAAGACATTTGCCGATTACTGTGAGGCCATGACCCGCAGCGATATCGGGAACAGTCCGTTTTATTATCTGCTGATCCACCTGTGGATGGATGTATTCGGATATTCCGATTTTTCAGCCCGGGCTTTATCCGTCCTTTTCAGTGTCCTGATCATCGGGTTATCTTTCATTTTTACCCGGAAATTCTTCGGCACCAGAACCGCGCTCATAGCGGCTTTCATTGTTGCCATCGAGCCATTTTTCATCGCATACAGCCATCAGGCCAGAAACTATTCGCTGACTTTTTTTCTAACACTGTTATCTACCTATTATTTCATGCAGATAATGGAGAATGAAGCCAAACGTAAATCCAACTTCAGGTTATACCTTGGTTACAGTATTGTCTCCGGGCTTTGTCTGCTTTCACACTTCCTGACGATCTCGGTATTTCTGGCGCATGGTATCTATGCACTTATCTTTCTGAGAAATCTGAACGGATGGAAAAGGATGATACTGGCAGGCATTACCGCTGCACTCGGACTTGCCTGGTGGATGACCATGGGTGGCGGCCAGTGGACCATGCGGTCATTGGCTTACCAGGCCAACCTTTACCGGGAACTGGCCCACACCAATCCCGATTCGAATCCTTATGCACACATATTGCCGGCAACCATTCCGAATGTGGCGGTGAAGTCTTTCCCGATATTCACTGATATTTACATTTTAACGAACGGACTTGCCGATACCATCGGAGGTAAAGCCGAATACCTGATTTCCATTCTGGTTGGCATTGCTCTGATCATCGTGTATTATGGAAGCCGTAAGTCAGCATTCCTTAAAAAATACAGTCTTGCCATACCTACACTTCTGTTGTTGTTAAGTGCACTGCTTTATGCAAGGAACCATGCCCAGCTGATGATTTTCTCAGCAGGTATTTTCTCCCTTGCACTGATTTATGATATACACAAAGAGGCCGGCAGCGAGCAAAGAAAACGTTTATGGTTATTATATATTGTTGGTTTGGTTCCGACTTTATTTATTATCCTGATGTCGTTTAAAAATGGCCATACCTATGGTCTTACACAGCGGTATTCAGGATTCTCCTTTCCTTATATCATCATCATCGTATCATTGGTCATTCAAAAGGTCTGGAAACTGGAGATGGGTTATAAAATACCGCTGATGATTCTTTTTATCATTCAGACAGGTTTCGTTGCAGGGAGGATTCAGGGAATATATGCTGACCGCTCGCCCAAGTATACCTATTTTGTTGAGCCAAGGCAGCCTAACCCTTATTACCTTGCAGCCGGAAAAATCAAAGAACTGTACCAGCCCGGTGATACGATATTTTATCCGGCGCCGATGATGGTTTTTCATACTGAAATGGACCGGACTTTCCTTCCGTATTCCATTCAGGATGCGCAGCTTACCAATCTGTATTTACCAAAGGACGCTGAGTATGTACAGGCCATGGACACAACACAGACCGATAAAATTATTTTAAAACAAAAAATTACAGGAGATAGCCTCGAATTGATAAATTTGAACGGCAGAAGGCAGTAATCCTGTCCGTTTCCGAAAATCAGAAAGCACCATGAAAGAATACACGCATACAAACTATCAGGAATTAAGCGGGCAGCTCCGTTTAAAAGTGATCGGACTATATCATCAGGCCAATGCGGGACATATAGGAAGTGCCCTCAGCTGTATTGACTGCATGATTGCTGTTCTGTTTCTGAATAAAGGCGAAAACGATACGTTCATACTTTCAAAAGGACATGCTGCAGCGGCGCTGTATGCCAGTCTGAATTTTCTGGGAGAAATTTCGGATGAGCAGCTGGAAACCTATTACAAAGACGGCACAACCCTGCCTGCCCACCCTGCTCCGGGACATTATAAGGGAATCCCTTTTGCTACCGGCTCACTGGGTCACGGCCTGCCGGTTTCAACAGGTATAGCACAGGCGCTGAAGCTGAAAAATGAAGAAGGGTACGCTTACGTACTGATGTCTGACGGTGAAACCAACGAAGGCACCACCTGGGAAGCAATGCATTATGCAGTAAGCAACAAGCTCGATAATCTGATCATTGTCATTGACCGGAACCGTCTGCAGGGTTTTGGCCGGACTACCGAAGTTTTAGGAAATACCGCGCACGTGGCTACTTATCAGTCCATGGGACTCGATGTTGTACAGGCCGATGGCCATAATATTGGAGAACTTAATACCATTATCCACCAACTCAAAGAAAAGAAGAACGGGAAACCAAAGGTCATTGTAGCAGAAACCATAAAAGGCAAAGGAATCTCCTATATGGAAGACCGCCTGGAATGGCATTATCTGCCGATGAGCCCGGAGCAATACGCTACTGCTGTGAAGGAAATTACTGATCATTACCTGACCACTGCCGTAATTCCGTCGTAATCATTTATGAATCAACTACATCCATCTTATTCTGATAAAATCAGGAAACTTCCCGGACCCATTTTTGTTTTCGGAGCAAGCGGATTTATCGGCGCGAATCTTTTCAGGGATATTCTCTCCGTCAGGCCCGACTGCTATGCACTTACACATGATGCAACCAGAGCATGGCGCCTGAAACTGATCCAGGCTCCATTTGATAATATTGTGCACTGTGATATTGTTTCCGGCAATTCGGTAGAGGAAGTTTTTAAAAAATACCAACCCCGAACTATTTTTAATCTGGCGGCCTACGGAGCTTACAGTAAACAGAAAAACACTTCGCTCACTTACGAAACCAACGTCATCGGAACAGCCAATATTCTTGAAAACTGTTCAGAAGAAACGATTTATATACATGCCGGAAGCAGTTCAGAGTATGGATTTAACTGTACTGCTCCCCGGGAAACCGACCCGCTGGAACCCAATAGCCATTATGCTGTTTCCAAAGTGTCGGCTGCTTACCTGATTCAGTACTATGCCAGGGTAAGAAACCGCAAAACACTGAATCTGAGGCTATATTCCATTTATGGATACTGGGAAGAACCAGACCGCCTCATTCCACGGTTAATCGAAAATATCAGACAATATAAGCTCCCGGATTTTGTATCCCCGGATATCAGCCGCGATTTTGTTTTTGTCGAAGATTGCGTGGAAGCTTTCCTCGATGCCGCACTGAATGTCAATCCCCGGATTGCGGGCAATTCATATAATGTCGCCACCGGCAGAAAAACAACCATAGGAGATCTGGTGGAAGTATCCCGGGGTATTTTCGGGATTCAGACAACCCCTCAGTGGGGAAGCATGGAAAACCGGAACTGGGACCTGGCCGACTGGTACGGAGATCCCGAAGCCATTGAAAAAGACCTTGGCTGGCAGGCACGCACTTCACTGGAAAGCGGTTTGAGTAAATACAAAGCCTGGCAGGATTCCTGCAATTATGAGTCAGAGGTGCTGCCGGCGTTTGAAAATCCGAAACTCAATCCGGTTATAACCGCCATTATTGCCTGTTATAAAGATGCACAGGCCATTCCTTTTATGTATGAAAGGCTGGTGAAAACGTTCAACCAGATGAAAGTCCGGTATGAAATTATTTTCGTCAACGATAACTCTCCTGATAACCAGGAAGAAGTGATTGACCGCCTTTGTGAAAAAGACCCGGGTGTGGTAGGCATAAGCCATTCCCGCAATTTCGGCAGTCAGTCTGCTTTTCTGAGCGGAATGCAGATAGCTACCGGTGATGCCGTGGTACTGATGGACGGAGACCTGCAGGATCCGCCGGAGATTATTCCGTCGTTTTATGAAAAATGGCAGGATGGTTATGATGTGGTGTATGGTGTAAGGGTACAAAGAGAAATGAAACCCCATATTCACTTCTTTTACAAAACATTTTACAAGGTATTTCAAAAGCTCAGCTATATCAGCATACCCCGTGATGCCGGTGATTTTTCGATCATTGACCGCAAAGTGGTGAAAGAACTGGTGGCTTTACCTGAAACCGAGCAGTTCCTTCGCGGACTAAGGGCCTGGGTAGGTTTCAAACAAACAGGAGTACCTTATGTGCGCCCGGAAAGGATGTTCGGTATTTCTACCAATAACTGGACCAAGAATATATGGTGGGCAAAAAAAGCCATTTTCTCTTTCAGTTTTGCACCGTTGGAATTGATGAGCTATGCCGGTTTTATCTTTACCGGTTGCTCAGTTTTAGGCATCATCTGGCAAATTCTTGCTAAATTCGTCTTTTTCCCCGACACTCCGCAAGGAATCAGTACGGTTATTATACTGATCGTTATGTTCGGAGGATTAACGATGCTGGGGATCTCGTTTTTGGGTGAATATATTTCCAAGATTTTTGAGGAAACGAAAAAACGTCCGAAGTTTATCAGAACCCGCATACGTACAGGACAAAAAATATATAACACCGCAGATGCTATCAGAGAACTGGTAGAAAAGCGGAGTAAGTAAGCTGTGAATCATCAACAGGAAAGAAAATGCGTAAAGAATTTTCACAAAGTGTAGAACAACTGGCCCGGGAAGATGAATCCATTATATTCATTACCGGGGATCTGGGATATAATGCACTTGAGAATCTGAAAGAAGTAATGGGCCCGCGCTTTATCAATGCAGGCGTTGCCGAACAGAACATGATCGGAGTCGCTGCCGGCCTGGCCTATAAAGGATATAAAGTATTTTGCTACAGTATTGCCCCATTTGTGGTATATCGCTGTCTGGAACAATTCAGGAATGACGTTTGCTTTCATAATCTCCCGGTTTTCCTGGTAGGCAACGGTGGTGGTTATGGCTATGGCATCATGGGAAGCACACACCATGCCATTGAAGATCTGGCAGTACTTTCAGGCATGCAGCATACCACAGCCTGGATTCCGGGGTTTGCTGATGAGGTTGATCCTGTACTGAGAGAAATCGTAAACCGGGGAAAACCGGCCTATCTCAGGCTGGGAGCCGGAAAACATACTCCTGAAGGCAGCTATCAGTCGGGTTCATTTAAGGTATTGCATCATGATACCGAAGCCGAAATAACCATTATCGCCCTGGGTCCCGTTGCCAATAACGCCCTGGCAGCCTTACCGCAGATCGGTGCGCCTGCCAATGTATTATCGGTATTGAGTCTGCCTTTACTAATGACACCGGAAATCAGCAGTATTCTGCAGAAAGCAAATCATATTCTGGTAGCCGAAGAGCATATTTCTATTGGCGGTGTTGCTCAGCAGCTTTCCGTACAATTGCTCGAAAACAATATTGCCGTACAGTCTTTCCGAAGCCTTCACGCGGCAGGCTATCCTGACAAAACCTATGGAAGTCAGTCATATCATCAGAAACAATCCTTCCTTGATACGACAGGAATTGTCCAAAACGCAGCAGATCTGATCAGCACAATATGAAGCGCTTTGTACCAATAGCGGCAACTCTCCTGCTGATATTGATTCCGGTAGGCCTCTATTTCTGGATTTGGGATTATCTGGCTGTCAATGTTCCGAAATGGGATGACCATGCACTCAAAATGTTCCTGCTCAATATAAATGAGGCGCAAAGTGTATCTGATCATGTGAAAGATATTTTTATTCAGCATAATGAGCACCGGATTGCATTAACCCGGTTCCTGACATGGGCAGATGTGCTGGTTACCGGAAAACTGAATTACCGTCATCTGATGCTGGCCGGGAATTTACTGCTGCTCATTATCCCCGTCGTCTGGGGGTTGATCTTACATCAGAACAAGAAACCATTGTATTGTCTTATCCCGGTTCCTTTTATCTGGCTTACGATCGCGCACTGGGAAAATATGTACTGGGGGATGGCGGCCGTACAAAACTTTGGTGTGGTGGCTATGGCTGTATTAACATGCTACCTGCTCGTCCGGAACCGCAACTCCTGCTTTCTGGCAGCCATCGCTGCGGCTTTTATCACCGTTTTTACGAGCGGAAACGGATTGCTGATACTGCCGGTCGGATTCGGTCTTCTGCTTATTTCCAAACGCTGGAAGTACCTTTCAGTATGGGGCGTCATCAGTGTTTTGTTTATATTACTCTATTTTGCCGGGTTTGAATATCCCTCAGCAACCAATCCCGAAAACAGAGCCACTATTGGCCAGTTTATCAAAGGATATATGCTTTTTCTCGGGTCAGCCGCAGAGGCGTTCCCTTTCCGGAATAAACAAACCATTTCCATTCTGCTGGGAAGCCTGTTATTTCTGGTCGCATTGAGTATCATCTTTACCAGCTTCTTCAGATTATTAAGAGATCAGTATGAAAATCAGTCTGCAAAAAAAGCGGATCTGTTTAACCTTGGTGTTTGCCTGTTCATTATGGGTACAGCCATCATTGTGGTGTACGGCAGAGCGGGTTTTGGTATAGAAACGCTTTTTACAAGCCGCTATAAGATTTATTCATTTTTACTTTTGCTCGTCGGATATCTTTATGTGGTTCTGCCCATCAAAGGTACTTTTCTGTATCCTTACGTAACAGGCATTGCAGTTTTATCAATCCTGTACAGCATTTTCAGTTTTCACTATCACCTGGTGGATGCTTCCAATCTCCGCAAATATCTTACAACCAGCAAATTCAACTGGACGTACAATAACAAACAACTGACGGATACTGCAAAAAATGAACCGGGCGGGAATCTGGTAGCCGCTGAAGCATTGTTTTATGATCAATGGCTGCCCTTATTAAAAGAAGCCGGTGAAGCAGGTTATGCAGGTGATACTGCCCAAATGAGCCTGATCTACCGCAACTCTGTGATATCCGCTGATTCTGTCAGTATTAACATCAGCAGCGCAACCTACCGCAGTCAGCGATTACAGGATAGCGGTATTTATCTGTTATTAATGTCAAAAGACCGCTTTTATCTCTATCCTACCCTGCGAAACCGGAATCACAGCCGGAAAACGCTGTTTTTTGACCAGCAATATTTTGAAGCGGGTTATCATAATGAAATCCCGATGCAGGAAATGGATCCGGGACAATATCGTCTGGGAATGGTATGGCAACAGGGCAAACGCGTGGGTATCCAGTTTCAGCCTGACTCGGTAACCGTTTTAGCAGTAAAGGAAAAGGTGGTACACACCAATTGGTAAATTATGAGAAAAACAAGCAGCGGCTATTATTTACAGCTCGACGGGATCCGGTTTATAGCCGTAACACTCGTATTGGTTGATCACTTACTGGCAAAAATCAACACTATTCCTCTTGGACCGCTGGGTGTAAACCTGTTCTTTGTGCTGAGTGGATTCCTGATTACAGGCATTCTGATAAAAAGCCGCGAAAAAAACGAAGGAACGCCGGGAGGATTCGGAAGATATCTGAAAAAATTCTATATACGACGGACTATCCGGATATTTCCGATTTATTATCTGACTATCGCACTGCTTTATCTGTTTGATGTACCCCCTGTACGGGATACGGTATGGTGGTGCTTTTTATATGGTACCAATATCTGGATTGCCGTTAATCAGCACTGGATGGGATCCATTGACCACTTCTGGTCACTGGCGGTAGAAGAGCAGGTATATATTTTCATGCCTTTCCTTATTTTTCTTACCCCGAAAAAGTGGTTTGTACAGGTATTCTTCAGCATGAGTGTGATGAGTATCCTGCTGAGACTATACTTTCACCTGAGCGGCTATGACTGGGTAGTCCCTTATGTTACCATGCCTGCTTGTCTTGATGCTTTCGGCATTGGTGCATTTATGGCCTGGCTGAGAATCCATCATCCGGAAAAATTTATCAGCCTTTTCAGCAAATCATGGCTGGTGTGGTTATCCCTCGCGGGCTGGATACTGGTTATTTTCTGGGCAAAAAGTTTTCCTGAAACACATAATATTGCCAATAATGTCTTTGACAGGCTCTTCGCTTCTGTCTTCGGTTTTTTCCTGATCGGAAATGCCGTAGTGGGCTATAAAGGGGCTATGGGATGGTTACTGGAAAGCCCTGTTGCCAGTTATCTGGGTAAAATCAGTTACGGAATGTATCTGTATCATAATTTCGTATATAACCACTATCACTCAGGCCCTACCCACCCTACCGTGAGGCTGATGAATAAGATTTACCAGTATGTACCGGCTTTGAGCCATTCACTGTTGTTCGAATTTATATTGCTATTTTCGCTCACGGTAATGGTGGCATCGGTATCCTGGTTCGTCATTGAAAAACCTATAAATGCCCTGAAAGACCGTTATGCAAAATAACCGCAACAATACCGGGAATTGCCGGATATTAATTATTTACTAATTTTGTCCATACCGACCTAAATATTTCTTTATGTTAGATCTTGTTATCGTAATGCCTGCTTATAATGAGCAGGATTGTATTGAAAAAGTAACCAAAAACTGGACTGATCTTCTCAGAAAACAGTTTCCTGATAATAAAGCCCTCCTGCTGGTGATAAATGACGGATCCAAAGACAAAACCGGAGCACTTCTTGATAAAATAAAAACAGGAAACGATTATATTAAAGTGGTTCACCAGAAAAACGGCGGGCACGGGAATGCCGTTGTTAACGGGTATAAGCAGGCCATAGCCCTGAATCCTGAATATGTGTTCCAGACCGACAGCGACGACCAGTTTGTAACCGATGACTTTCTGAAACTCTGGGAAAAGCGGCATCAGTCCGATTTCATTCTTGGCTACAGGGAAATCCGTCATGACGCAACGGTACGGCTCTTTATCACACGGGTTTTACGTAATACGATTTCCCTGGTTTACGGTACTTATATACTGGATAGTAACATTCCGTTCAGGCTTATCAAAGGGACGTTTCTGCGGGAATTAATCAACCAGTTACCCGATCCCGAACCATTTGCGCCGAACATATTCCTGTCTGTGATGTCAAAAAAAGCCGGTCAGCAGCTTTTTGATATCCCCATTACACACAAAGACCGTGAAACAGGTACGGTTTCTATTGTCAAGTGGAATCTCTGGAAAGTCTGCATCCGTAGTTTTAACGAACTGCTGCGTTTCCGGCTGGAATTAAATAATAAAGTAAAAGCTCTTAAAAAAGTGGCTTCCTGATTATAGGTGTTTAATAAATTCAAGATAACTGCCGCACTGGCACTTTTACTGATTGCCGGCTATTTATATACTAAATGGTCAGCCAGATCTGATATTGCCTGGAAGTATATCCCGGAAAGTGCCATTGCTGTTTTATCAAGCCATGTGCTGCAGGACAGCGTACTGCTGACCCACGACAGCACCATTAATATCAAAGAACTACCTGTTATCAGCAGTGCAGTCAGGAATTTATCCGTACTTGACTGGTTTACACCAGTCAGCTCCGAAATACGCAACTTTCTGAAAGAAAAGAATATTACGTATTCCTTCCATCATTATGCCGGAAATGAACTGGGTGTTGTCATGTATATTCCTATTCTGAACGAACAGGAAATCCACTGGCTGTCCAACCCGCGCAGGACAGATGTCAGGATTACATTTCATATATTTCAGGATCAGCGTATTACGGATATTAATGATCTCCGCTCCCGTCCCTTATATTCGTACATTATCAAAGATAATACACTGATTATCAGCAAGCACGGAAATCTTGTAGAAGAAGCGCTGCGGCAGGAATCACGAAAAGGCGGAATGCATGCAAACTTCTCTTACCTGGATAACAGTAAATACGATATCAATCTTTATATCAATAAAGAATCGTGGAATAGCTTTATCCCGTGGATATCGTCCAATCAGACCCTGGTAAACTGGCTGAAGCTTTATCCTGATTTTCAGGATTATCACATAGCTTCGGATGATGCGCAGAATTCACTTACAATCCGCTCAGATGGCTCCGACATAGAAACGGAATATCTGACAGGATGGGTAAAAAAACAGACTCCGCTACCCTTTGAGGCGCACAGGTACATCTCCCAGCAAACCTCATTTCTGTACAGAGTTTCCTCTCAGAATCAGAAAACATTTAATAAAAACCTGACGCAGTGGCAGAAAGATCAAAAAAATGATTCATGGGAAAAAGTGCGCTATCATATCGGTAAGCATAGCGACACACTTATGCAATCTGTCAATTCAGAAATATTTTTATGCCAGACTGAGGACAACAGCAGCATCAGGAATGCCCGGCTGGTCATGGTAAAACTGGATAATTACAAGAAGCACCGGCAAGTACTGGAGCGGCTCGCAAGGCTTTCTGTTCCTGACTCTGAAATAGCGATGGATCAGTTTATGGGTTATGACCTGTTCTCTGTCAATATTCCTGAATTTCCGGCTTCTTTTCTTGGTAATTTCTTTAATGGTTTTCCCCGGTCTTATATCACCTATGTTGAGCCCTATCTGATTATCAGTAATAATTCACAGTCATTAAGAAACTACCTCATCGATTTTGAAAATCAGCTTACCTGGTCACAATCTCCGGAGTATGACAGCCTCTTAACGGATTCACGTGAATCAGCTCAGCTGCAGATGGTGATTAATCTGCGAAAGGCTACCCCGCATTTCAGGGGAGCCGTCAGAAACACATCTGATGAGACTGAAATCATTATCTCAGGTTTACATACAGAACGTGGCAAAGGCTATCCGTTTTTCAGACTTATTCCCAAACGAAAAGCATCCGCACAGAATATTCTTAACAAAACATTCCTGAATACCGATATTCACTGGCCGATGATATTTGACAAACAGCTGAAAGCACTGCAAAATCCGGTTGATGGTACTTCAGAACTTTTGCTAACTGACAAGCACCACCTGCTGTTTAAAATTTCCAATGAGCAGAATGTAGCTCCGGCAGCCGTGGCACAGCTCGACGGCCCCATGGTCACTACGCCCTACAAAGCTGACTTTCTCAATATAGGACGGCAGCAACGCATATTGGCTACAGGCCGGTCTCTGTATATTATTGACGAAGATGAAAACGGAATCATCAATACCATACAAAGTCCGTCTCCGTCTGCAGCGATGATTACCGAACTATACATGATTGACGGCAGCAGTGAAAGCAGTAACGGCTTTATTATTAAAGATCAGCTGGAAAATCTGTATCTGCTGGATAAACCGGGAAAACCGGCACGCCGCATCAACCGAAGTATTCCGTTTGATAAAATTCTGACACCGGTAGAATCCATTCATTTGCCGGGAAGACGCTATTTTATTGCTACACAACCGAAAGGGAAAGTATATCTGATCCGCGAAAACGGCATTGTGGTAAATGGCTTTCCCGCCGATCTGCTGTCCAGAACAGAGAGTTCGTTTACCTGGACATACAATCCGGTGAATGCTCAGCCTCTGCTCGTTGGTATCAATCCGATGGGTGAGCTGATGCACATTAATCTTAACGGAGAAAAACTGTTCCGGAAACAACTTTTCCGGGCACAGGCCAGTAATCGTTTCAAGACACTCTTTGATGCCAACTCGCTGGATTGGCTGATCGTAAGGTCTGCCGGCAACCGGATCGCCATTCTGGATAAAGAAGGGAATGAGTTATTTGAAATCGTGAATGTCCGTCCTGATTCAGAAGTACATTACCATTTTTTTGGTGTCGACAACCGCTTTATTTCTGTCAGGTCAGGAGGATATACCACACTGTTTGATCTCAATGGCCGTCAGCTGGGAGACCAGCCTATCCCTTCTGATCAGCCTGTAACCCTGACTTATCAGGCTTCGTATAACAAGTTGCTGATTTATAGTCAGACCAGGGACAAAATTCAAACCTGGTCAATTAAGCTTAGGTAATCAATGAAATTAATCCGTTACGTATTCATCCTGTTTTTTTCGCTGATCTGGGTTGCAGGCTGCAGTCCTGACCTGTTATCCTTTCTTTACAGGAATCAATGGATACCCGATGATTACAAATTCGGAGATTTATACCGTTTGTCCAATCTGGAAACATTTAAGGAACCTCAACAGGGCTGCTCTCCCCCGGCATTACCTGAAAAACCCGGTTCGTTGCACAAAAAGATACATCTTTATCTGATAGGTGACAGCTTTGCAGAACCGCAAAGACTGGGTAGCGATGATTTTATAGCGGACAAATACCAGTATGTACACTGGAATCAGGTTATGCATATCCATCCTGACACCACAGCAGTGAATATCCTGGTAATTGAGTCTGTAGAGCGGCATCTGCGCGAACACCTGGCCACTCCGGTTGCTAACCTGGTCAGGGATACGGCTACCTTTTTTCCGGTACCTGGAAAACCACGCCTTATGGCCAGGGTTGATCAGGCATTTGCCAGTGATAAGACAGAAGAACGTCTGACAACTATTCTGTTTGAGTATGCGCCTGCTTTGGCACTGAAAGAAATGAAAGCGGCTTTCAACTGGTATTTTTTTGACAGGGTCAGTGATAAGGTTTCTGTGAATGCCGAAAGGGATGCCATTGTTTATTATCTGGATACCGACTCCACATTGACTACGTCTTCGTTTAACCCGGTAGAAGATGATGAAATTGCGCTGATGGTAAAGAATCTGAATCAGACGGCTGCGCAATGGAAGGAAGCCGGGTTTGACGATGTATTCCTTTCTGTTATACCCAATAAAACAACCGTGCTGATGCCTGAATACGGCCATTATAATGAGCTTATTCAGCGCGTTCAGGAACACCCTGATCTGCAGGTCGATTATATTGATATTCTACAGGATTTCAGGAAAATGGGGGCATCTTCCTACCTGAAAGGGGACTCTCACTGGACCTGTGAAGGCCAGCATAAGTGGCTGATGAAGGTCAATCAGAAAATGATCAGTTCTCTTCAGATCCAATAACTGCCGGAGGAACAGGCTGTTTACGGATCAGCCAGTAACTGAAAGAAACCACCAGCAGCAAAATTCCTGCGACACCCAGTGCCACAGGTAAACTGGTCCGGAAAGCTACAAACCCTAAGAATGCAGGCCCGATCAGCTGTCCGGCATATCCGATCGTTGTAATGGCCGGAAGCGACCTGGAAGAAGGAATACCGTCGATTTCTGCTCCTCTGGAAAATAATACAGGAATTACATTGGCAACACCCAGGCCCAGTAAAGTAAACCCGGCCAGAGAAGTAAACAGCCATGGTGTGCAAACAGCCAGAAAAAACCCGCATGCCCCCAGAAAAGCCCCTACCATCACGATCTTCTCCGGATGAAATTTCTCAATAAGCTTATCTCCGGTTAATCGCATCACGGCCATCGCTACAGAAAAAAATGCAAATCCTGATCCGGCCATTTCTACTGAAATATGACGTTCTTCTCTCAGAAACAACGCCCCCCAGTCAAGTACAGCACCTTCAGCCAGGAACAGAATAAAGCACATTGCACCAAAAAAAAGCACTTCTTTATGAAGCCATACATTCACCTTGCTGTCACCTGACAGGTTCGCGGCTTTCTTGGTTTTCTCTTCCAGTTTTTGTTCATCGGCATAGGAAAGCAATCTTTGGTACTGCAATGCAGAAATAAGCATCAGCAGACATCCTACACAAACGGAAGACCATAATTCACTTAATCCGGTTTTGATCAGAAAACCCAGACCCAGGGCTCCAATTAGTCCACCTACACTGAACATACCGTGAAAAGACGACATAATATGTTTTCCGTGGAGTTTTTGTACAGCCAGCGCATGCGCATTCATGGACACATCTATGGTGCCAATACCTGCACCAAAAATAAACAAGGCAACAGCCATTGCAGGTATCGAATTGACTATAATAAGACTGGGCAACGTCACCCCCAGCACCAGAGCGGCTGTCAGCATTACTTTTCTGCACCCAAACTGCCGGATAAAGAAACCTGTCAGGGGCATGGTCAGAATAGCTCCTACCCCCAAAAACAATAACAGAGCCCCTAGTTCAGCGTCATTCAGATGAAGCCGGTCTTTGGCATAAGGTACCATGGGTGCCCAGCTGGCGAGCGCAATACCACATATTAAAAAAATAAGCAAAGTACCCCGGCGGGCCCCTGAAACCTGGCGGCCTGTTTTGATATTCTCAGTCACTGGATTGTTAAATAAATGATAATAGCATATGACTCCGCAGTAACGAAATCATTCTGCTGCGATATTAGGTACTTTTTTCCCGTCTAAAAAAATATTGCCTGATATTTATTGAAACAGGATATTCTCCGCCATGCTATAGAAGTACTTAAAAATCAGAATCGACTACTTTCATATTAATGATATACTGCAATTGCGGAAGCCGGAGATACTGATACAGTCATGAATCAGGTCAGATAGGGTTATCAGGCATCGATGGCCGGATAATCCTTTAAGTTTCTCTAAAGTAAACGTCAATCCATCTTTTTCAGCTAATTTTGAAGATAGTTATCATTCACCAGTTATGAAATTTGAAGAATACCGGATTTCTCCGGAAATCAAACGCAATCTTGCAGGTCTGGACTTTAAACGTCCTACAGATATTCAGTATAAAGCTATTCCCAATATTCTGAAAGGAGAAGATGTACTGGCTATAGCTCAGACCGGCACGGGTAAAACTGCGGCCTTTGCTATTCCCATCACCAATCTGCTGATAGAACGTAAGCGGAAAAGCAGAGTAGAAGGAATCCGTTGCCTGGTCATGGTACCCACCCGAGAGCTGGCTGCGCAGATTGCTGTGGTATTCAGTCAGGTAAGCCGGGGAACGGGTATTGATATCCTTTCGCTGACAGGCGGTGTGGACCAGGACCCGCAGATCAGTAAGCTGCAAAAGGGCGTGGATGTACTGATTGCAACACCAGGACGGGTATTTGATCTTCACAGTCAGGGGCATCTGTTACTTAACCGCATTGAAATTCTGGTTCTGGATGAAGCGGACCATATGCTGGATCTGGGCTTTATCAAAGATATCCGGGATTTGACAGAACGTCTTCCCAGGTCAAGGCAAACCCTCTTTTTCTCCGCGACGATCAACGAAGAAATTAAGAAACTGGCTTATTCCCTTGTCAGAAATGCCATCAGAATACAGATCTCACCTGATAATAAAGTTTCCAGAAACATTACCCATTCCATAGCTTTCATAGAAATGGACGATAAACGCTTTTTTCTGGAGCGCATAGTACGTGAAAACCCGGAAGCAAAAATACTGGCTTTTGTCCGCACAAAAGTCCGGGCGGAAAGGGTTTGTAAAGCATTGGAACGAATGGAAATAGAAAGTCTGTTCATTCATGGTGGCATGGAACAGGCAGACCGGAACAAAACGATGTCAGATTTCCGGAAAGGTGCCATTAAGGTGTTAATCGCCACCGATGTGAGCGCCCGTGGTATTGATATACCCCATGTAGATATCGTCGTCAATTTCGATTTGCCGGAACAGCCCGAAAACTATGTACACCGCGTGGGAAGAACCGGCCGTGGTACCCAAAAGGGAAAAGCAATAGCCTTCTGCAGTAAGGAAGAAAAGGAACTGCTCAATGCCATTGAGGAATACCTGGGACACCCTGTTACAAGGATTGATATAGACAAGCATACTTACAGTGAAACCGTTGACCTTACAATGGACACTCATTTCGATATGAATGAACTGAAGAAAGAAATGGAAACCTTCGAGAATACGAAAAAGAAGAAGAAAAAATAAAACTGAAAAACCTCTCTTTATACAGAAACGAAGTTGCAAAAAAAGCGACAGGAGAAAATGGTTACCTCCTGTCGCTTTCCAATACCGGTTATCCGGCTGTTATCTTACATAACTTCTGAGAATCCAGGCCGTTTTTTCGTGAAACTGCATCAGTCCGTTGACAAAATCACTACTGCCGGCATCGGCATACTTCTCGCTGAAATCACTTTCCATCCTGCGTAAATCTCCTATAATGGTTTCATGATATTTCAAAAGTATATGCACCTGATCACGGGTTTCTGTGGGGGTTTCTATCTCTTCCAGCTTACTCATCTTCACCAATTCCCTTAACCGGCCCTCCGCATAATGTCCTATGATTCTGATCCGTTCAGCGATTTCGTCTATTTTTTCTGCGAGCTGACTGTACTGTTCTTCATAAAGCTTATGAAACTCCATAAAACTACTGCCCTCCACATTCCAGTGGAAACTGCGCGTTCTGTTATAAAGGATATGTTCATCAGCCAGTAACTGGTTCAACGCATCAGCAACGTTCTTCCTGTTTTCTTCGGAAATTCCAATATTTATGATCATTGCGGTCTGGTTTAAGGTGAAAAACTAGCGTAATAATTCTAATAAACAACAAAAAAACCACAATAAAAAATCAAAATTTTACTTCTTTTCCCTAATCGCCTTAAATTCAGAACCTTCTTTCCACTGAGGGAAAATATCACTGTTACTCAGGTGATATCCCACATCAAAAAACAATCTCATATTATCTATAATACCCGAAATATCCCATGTTTCAGCGTCATACTCATCAAACGGGGCATGATAACCTCTTTGCCCGTAAGCTTTTCCTCTTTCGGCATAAGTAGCGGCATCTGTATCAATAGGTTCATCTCCCCCACCGGCATATAAAGCAGGAATACCGACTTTGGCAAAATTGAAATGATCCGATCTGAAATAAGTACCGGTCGATTGATTCGCCATTCCTTTGGTATACCTTCCCTGGCGTTGCGCTGCCGCTTCAAGGTGTTCATCCATTTCAGACTGCCCCAGGCCAACCACGATAATATCTTTGGTTCTTCCGAAAGGGCTCATCGCATCCATATTAATATTTGCTACCGTTTTTTTCACAGGGAAAACCGGGTGTTTCGCATAAAACTCAGAACCTAACAAACCCTGCTCTTCCGCAGTGACCGCTAAAAACATGACCGACCTTGACGGTTTCCGGCCAGCTGCTGTAAACGCTTTCGCGATTTCAATAAGGGCTGCAGTGCCTGTAGCATTATCCACGGCACCGTTATAAACCGAATCTCCTTCGATAGCTTCACCGATCCCTAAATGATCCCAGTGAGCGGTATAGATAATCACTTCATCTTTGCGATCCGTCCCCGGCCATAAGGCCATTACATTATTGGAAACCGATTTACGCAGATCATTTTTAAAGCTGACTGAAGCTTTCAAAGGTAGTGCTACAGGTTTGAAACCCGGTTTCTTTGCTGCTGCAATCAGATCTTCTTTCGTACCGGCAGCCTTAAATAACCGGGCAGCCGCTTCGCCTGTCAGCCAGCCTTCAAGATCCGGAGAGCCCATGTTATTGTCTTCTGACTGCAGATACAGCTTTGATTTGCCCCAGCTGCTTCTTACCACATTCCAGCCATAACCGGCAGGAGCCTGTTCATGAATCAGCAAAACAGCCGCCGCTCCCTGACGGGCTGCCTCTTCAAACTTATACGTCCAACGGCCATAATAGGTCATGTTTTTCGCTCTGAACAAAGTACTATCCGAAAATCCGGGATCATTGGCTATTGCTATAACGGTTTTCCCTTTTACGTCAATACCCGCATAATCATTCCAGTCATATTCCGGTGCCACAATACCGTGACCCACAAAAACAATCTCTGATCCTTTTAAGGCTGCCAGTTCAGTCACCTTACGGGTTCCGCCCACAAAGTCATCAAGATATTTCAAAGCTAAAGTACCACCATTGCCGGTGATCTCGAGGTTCCCCTGTGGTTTTGATTCTATCTCCACCAACGGCACCTCCTGAAAGTAGCTGTCACCGTTACCCGGTTCCAGACCCAGCTTCTCAAATTCCTGCTTTAAGTACCGGATGGTTTTATCTTCACCGGGAGAAAACGGCTTACGGCCTTCCAAAGAATCATGCGCCAATATGGCCACGTGTTTTGAAAAATCAGTTCCGTCAATCACTTTTACCAATTCTTCTGCAGAAGGGACTTCTTTGTTTGCTGACTCCTGGCAACTCCAGGAAAAAAGCCCGGCTACAGTTACCGCACCGAGCAGCATTATCTTTTTATTCATAGGTGTTAATTTTAAATAAGAAGCAAAATACGAACAATATTCTGTAAACCGAGGCAAGGATCTGAAACGAAGTTACGGAAGCACATGGCTTTCTTTCATCCACCATCTTCCGGCAGCACCCGAATTCCCTGTTTATCAGGACACCTCTATACTTCCTTCTATTCTGATCTGTTCCAGAAAATAAGTATCATGAGATACGACGATGAGCGTACCCTGATATTCATTGACAGCCGCTGTAAGGATTTCTGTATTCTGAATATCCAGGTTATTGACAGGCTCATCCAGCACAATCACATCAGGTTTCTGATGCCCGATTGTAAGACAACAGAGCTGCAGACGCATCCTTTCGCCACCGCTCAGCGCAGCGCAGGGTTTACCCCAGTCGTCTTTAGTGAACAGAAAACGGGTGAGCCTGGTTTTGATTTCGTGTTCCTGCAGGCCCGAAGTATTGAAATACTGTGCCTGATCACAGACACTTAGTGTATTACGGATCAGGGAATAATCCTGATCAATATAAACCGCTTTGTTAAATGCTCTGGAGATGGTACCGGTAGCGGGCTCCAACGTACCCAGTATCATTTTAATAAGGGTTGTTTTTCCGGATCCGTTCAATCCTTTTAAAGCTATACGCTGCCCGCTGGTGATCTGAAAGCTCAGGCTTTCTTTCCAAAGGAGATGATCGTGATACGCAAAATTTATTTCGCTGGCAGTACATAGTATTTTACCTTTATGCAGATCAGAATTATCAAACCCGAATTTCATTTTACTGATATCATGTACTGTCGCACGCAGTTCATGTAATTCATGCGAAATACCGGCTGTTTTCTCAGCATGGACATTCTTCATCTTCGATGAGCTGTTTTCGGCATTGTTCCGTAAAGTATTCATCATGATCCGGGCGACACCTGCTTTTTCCTGTTTGGATTTACCCCGTGCATCCAGCTTTTGCTGCCGCTCCTGTGTTTCTCTTTCTTTTTCTCTTGCTTTACGGAGCGCTTTTTCCTTAGCGTGAATATCATTACTCAGAGCATTGATTTCAATTTGTTTCTGCTCCGCATAAAAATCATAGTTTCCGCCATACACGGTTATTCCCCGTGGGCTCATTTCACAAACTGTATTCAGAAGATTGAGTAGGGTACGGTCATGGCTGACGACCATCAGTGCACACGTTGTGGATTCTATAAACCGGTATAATTGCTGTCGTCCTGCATTATCAAGATGATTACTGGGTTCATCCAGTAAAACAAATTCAGGTTCATGAACCGATATCCCCGCCAGAAACACTTTCATTTTCTGGCCGCCACTTAAAGATGCCATCGGCTGAGCCAGCTCAACACCGTCGAGCCCCCACTCCTTCAGCGCGGAGCTGCACCTTTCCTCAATGGTCCAGTCATCATTCAATATCCCGAAATACCGGATATCAGCACTGCCATCCAGAATAGCACTCAGCGCCTTTAATTTTTCATCAACGTGTAGCGCCTGCCCTACCGTCAGGTGGTTGAACTGTCCGAAAATTTGGGGCACATAATAAGGAATATGATCCCGTTTCAGCTGGCCGCCGGAAGGCACCACTTCCCCGGCAATGATCTTCAGCAATGTAGATTTACCGACACCATTATTACCGGTCAGGGCAATTTTATCCTGCCGGTTTATAACCAGGCTGATATCAGAAAATAATAAATCTCCGTTTGGATGTATATACGCAGCGTTTTGTAAAGTAAACATAATTTCTTTCATCTAAAGATTTACAATAGGACAAACCCTGTTCAGGTTTATCATCTTTTAGTGGTCGGAAAGAAATTATATTTTACATCCTCGTTTATAGAATTGAATTGCAAAGGTATAAAAAAACTTTTATTCTGCATAAAGGGGGCCTCTATGGCATTATGCCGGTGCAATTGACCCGGGTGATTATTTCCGATAGTCTAAGGCAGGTTCACGGTCTCCTAACAGCGGATTGTACTGAAAATTACTCCCCCTGACTTTCAGCCATTCTTCTTTTGCCGAATGAATGTGCTCAGGGTCAGAAAGCAAATCAAGAATGGTCGTCGCCATCGCCTTGGCAGCCACCATCATCCCCTTCATTCCAATACCGGATCCTCCTGCGGCAACCGCCTGCCAGCTATGTGCTGCTGTTCCGGGTACCCAGGTCGCAACCCGTAGCCCAACAGTGGGTACTACCCAGCTGACATCACCCACATCTGTAGATCCGCCGATATTCTCAGCTAACGCGGAAAACGGCAGAATCCGGTTTGCCCCCGGTCTGGGTACTGATCCAAAAGTCACACCCAGCGTTTCGCTGATCTTTTCTGCAAACTGTGCCTCTTCAGGAGAATACTCCACCCCGCCTATTTTTTCAAGATTAGTGTGCAACAGACTTGCCAGCCCTTCAACCGGTAAAATATCGTGTGTTCCTCCTATGATCTCTACCTCCGCAGTTGTGCCTGTTCCCATGGCGGCTCCTTCTGCAGCTTTTACAATGCGGCTCCAGATATCTCTGACAACATCCCGGTTATAGTGCCGCGCATAATAGTAGCCTTCCGCGAAGTCCGGCACTACATTGGGAGCTTCCCCGCCTTTGGTAATCACATAATGAATTCTTGCATCAGAAGGCACATGTTCCCGCATCATGTTGATCATATAGTTCAGGGCTTCGACTCCATCCAGGGCAGATCTTCCCCGTTCCGGTGCACTTGCCGCATGAGCAGAGATACCCCTGAACCTGATCTTTCCTGAAATATTAGCCAGCGCACTCAGCGGATTTGCCTTATTCTGATCAGAGGGGTGCCAGTGTAATGCGACGTCCGTATCTGAAAATACACCTTCCCTTACCAGATAAACTTTCCCCGAACCCCCTTCTTCAGCAGGAGATCCGATCACTTTGATGGTCCCCAGTTTCCCCGATTTCTTTAACCAGTTTTTCACAGCAATCGCAGCAGCGACCGAACCCGTCCCAAACAGGTGATGCCCGCATGCATGACCGGCCTTCTGCCCTTCAATGGTTTTACGGTAGGGTACTGCTTCCTGCGCCAGTCCAGGCAGGGCATCATATTCTGCCAAAATACTGATAACTGGCTTTTGGTTACCGTACGTAGCAACAAAAGCAGTTGGAATGCCTGCGACACCCCTTTCTATAGTAAAACCTTCCTTCTGCAGGGTTTCCTGCAATAATGCTGAGCTTTTGATTTCCTGATAACCCACTTCGGCATAGTCCCAGATTTTTTTCGCAATGTCTGTATAGTAAGCAGACTTACTGTCAATTTCTTTAATAATGGCTTCTTTCTCACGGGCTTTGTCGGCTTGCTTATCCTGAGAAGAGTTAAATGAAAGGAAGCCAAGAATAATGCAGAATAATTTCATAAGGATTCAGTGTCCGGGAGAATGTCCCATTCTGTTTTTTCGTTCGTGATATACAATGCTATAATTTGTTTTTAACCCAGGTGCCGTTAAGCATCACCGCTTCAATCTGATGCATGGCACTTAAATCGACAGAAGGATCTCCGTTAACAAGGATCAGATCAGCAGCCTTGCCCGCTTCAATACTACCCAACCGGGAGCTGTTCATGAAGTAACCGGCATTGAGGACAGTCCCTGCCTTTATAATTTCCAGTGGTGTCATACCTGCCATTTGCAATAACTCCATTTCCCGCAGATAGGCTTCACCGGTTTTTGCATATTCAACATGCGAATGGGACCCGATAACCACTTTCAGGCCTTCTTTATGAGCTATTTCAACAAATTTTATCATGTTTCTGAATCCCTTTACCTTAAAATCATCGGTTCCATTCGTGTCAGGTTGTTTTTCGAATGCCGCAAGTGTCGGACACAGCACTACATTTTTTGACAGCGCGAGTTTGATCACTTCTTTTACCTTTGGTGATTCCATATCCACAGAAGCCCATAACCGGTACCGCTCATCTCTCCGGGCATTGTTATCCTCTTCCACTTTACTGATAAATTGGTCTTTCGCGGCTTTTTCTGCAATGGATGTACCAAAAGATGTAACATGCTCCACCCCGTTGATACCAGCTGTAATGGCATCCACGGCACTCACCAGTTCAAGGTGTGCCACCACCGGGATTTTATGATTGGCTGCGGCCGCAATAACATCCTTATAAAATTTCAGGGGTAACCGAAAGTAAATCTTCACTGCGGTTGCTCCGTTTTTATAGTAACTGTCTACCATTTGCCCGGCATGTTCGTTGCTGCGTACCAGGGTGGCCTGCTGTCCGTAAGCTGCCGGAGGATAATCCAGATGCGCACCCGTCAGAAATATACGGGGAAGCGGCTTGTCGGCGAAACTGATCGATTGGTAAAATGTAAACGGGTGTCCGGGATCTCTGAAAGAAGTAACCCCGTTGGCCAGGAAAAGCTGTGCGATTTCGTTATCGTTCACCGTGTGCAGGTGAGCATCGATCAGGCCGGGCAGGAGCGATTTACCTTCTCCGTTAATGATCTCCGTATCTTTCCTGAGCTCTTTGACTGCTTCGCCGGATCCCACATGGGTAATCACTCCCTTCTTAACAACGACAAATCCTTTCTCAACCGGTTGACCACCGTGACCATCGATGATCCGGACGTTCTCAATCAGCAGCGTGGATGGATTTGATCTGACGACCGTATTGTATTCCTTTAAATAAGGCTGCCCTAAAGATTCCCCCGCTTGCTGTGCAACCATTGAAACAGATGTGCCAAGTAAAAATACAATACCCACCATGGCACGAATCATCGCTGTTTTCCGCATCTTAAATGATTGATCTTTAAATGAATTTGTATTGCTTTACTCTGTTCCAAATTTAGTGATAATAATGGAAGTCATACCGCTTACAGCCAGATAATGCACCAAGACAATAAAAAAATCTTCTCAGGACCTGTTGGTCATTAAGTTGTGAGTAGATTGGTATTCAAAACGGTTACATCCATTCATAACCCTGACCTTCAGTCCGGTCATCGTAGCGATTTTGTGGGCACAATGGCTAATTCGCATTGCCGCTTTTCTTCATCGGGGAAATTAGCTGTATACACTATGTACAGCTCATTTCCGTATTCATGTACGCTGGGGTAATGGGATAACAAGGGGCTGCCAGGGCCGGGTGACTGAATCTTATAAATTTTTGAAAAAGAGAAAGGATTTTCTTCGTTCTCCGAAACAGCAATAGCCAGTACCGTTCTCGCTTTAAAGTTCTCCTCCACCGGTTTTGAAACCGGATAATTAAATACTATATAGCCCCTGCCATCACGAAGTCTGCCCGCATACAATTTTGACGAAAGCGCACTGAAATTATGTTCCTTCACTTTTTCCCAGGTTTCGCCATAATTATTGCTGATAAAAACATCGGGCTTATTATCCTTGCTGTTCACCCGTGTGAAAGCGTAAATCCTGTTGCTGTCAGGTATAATCGTGGTTTCAGGATGCTGCCCTTCACTGAACTCCGTTTCCTGTAACCTGACAACTTTCCAGTCTTTTTCCAGATCATCACCTGCACTGACTAACACCGCAGGTATTAAAGGAAGCTCACCCGGTGAAGCTGCGAGTCTGCCCGCTATCATCCAGTTACCATTTTGAAGTTTTACGGGCGCACAATTGGGCAGGAAGAGTTCACCGGTGACTCCAACTTTACCCCAGGATTTTTTCCCGGCATCATACCGGTAAGTAGTGGTGTTGATGATGCGGTCGTGATCGGTCATTGTTCCCACAAAAGCATATAAATCATCCTGAAAAGACAGCATCTGTGCAGGAACATAATGAATACCTTTTTTTTCGGTATCTTCTGCAACAACTTCAACTTCTGACCACGTTACCCCATTGTCAGACGACCGCCTTGCTCTGATGCACGATTCATCGGAAATTTCTTCCTCAGGGCAATTATACCAGGCAGCGATCAACTCACCTTTATGGTCGGTAACAGCAGGATCATGTAAGAATTTATACTTCCCATTACTGGGTTCTATTAAAACGTGCCGGATTCCCTCAGGAAAGCTGAGTTCAGACTCCGGCACGATAACTGTTTCATCGGTAAAGATTTCTAATCTTTCATTTCCCTGGTCCTTTTCTGCCGCTTCTGCAGCATCTTTCTGAGATGAACTGCACCCCGGACATAAAAACCACACTAAAAAGACACTACATAAATAATATACAGTCCGCATGAGGATATGGGTAAGGATGTAGAAATAATATACCGTTTAATGAATCATTGATACGGGTAAAATTACTTATACATCTAAACGCATTCCGGCAGATTACTTACTCATATAAGGTCCGAATTTTGCCTTTACAATCTGTTTTTCATTTGTATCATCCAGTATATACACCATATACGATTCACCACCGGGTACTACCCTCACCACAATATGCCCTTGCTGGCTGGCAATTTTATTCACTTTATCACCTAATCTTTCCCGGGCTGTATCAATAATATTGGTGGCAAAAAGTTCTCTGGGGCCTTCATAGATTTCTTCAGACATGATTCTGTCCAGCGGATCAGGGGCGGGATGATAAGAATCCCATGCCTGTAAAATGCTTACCCGGGGCTGAAGCACGCTCAGAAAAAAAGCATTTTGTGCGTCAACATAGCCATGATGATTAAGTACATGTACATCTACTGGCCCCGTAACCCTGGCAACCGGCGTCTCAATATCATGCCATGCCGGGCTGTTTTTGGATGGTACCCCGATTAAGTCACCGCCGGTAAAATAATCAAACAGTCCGTAGGATAATTTAAAACCGATACTGCTCCCGTTTTCGGAGGGAAAATGACTGGAAAGGGTCTCCACGGGAGGATAGTGATTTTCGGCTTCATCACCCTTGCCCGTCCAGACGACCCCATTCGCCACCAGGTTCCGGATTTGAAATCCCGGATAACTGTCCGGATCCTTTAACAACGAGATTTGCTGTTTACTTCCTACTTTGAATTGTTCAGCCTGTACGTTTTTGTTTTTTACCTGCCATTCAACGAAACTGCGGTAGTTAACAATATGATCCTGAGTGAGCGGTTTAGGCCAGTTATAACCCGGCCAGTTTCTGTCAATAATTTTCGTAGCAGGAATATATTCAAGCACTTCCGAGATTCCGGTCAGTACATACCCGCCCTTGCCGGTTTTCAACCCTGGTAAAATACCACCTATATGATCTGTGTCAAAATGCGTAAGCACTACATAATCCAGTTTTTGTATACGGGCCGGCTTCAGCACCTTCCGGATATACCGGGCGATCCACTCCCCCGGTTGCCTGCTGTCGTCCGGAACAGCTTTCGCGGCGTTTGCATCCATTTTACGGGTATGTACCCCGGCATCCACTAGCATCGTGGTGCCGTCAGGGAGCATAAAAAGGGCACACTCTCCCTTTCCCGTATTGATATGGTGAATATCCATCAATCCTTTCTTCCATTCTGGAAAAGGCTTTCCGATTTCCTGGGCAGTCAGAGAAAAGGAAGCCAACAGGAATGCTCCTGCCAGCATTCCTGTTTTAGACCGGTTAAAACAACTTTTTGTCATCATAAAATTTAAGTTTCGGTTCGTTACTATCCATCAACCAAGGTGCTGTTAATAATCAGGGTTTTGCTTTATTTCAGGCATCACATCAATGACGCTTTCCGGAATGGGGAATAGTAAATTTTTCTCCGACACCGGGAATCCTTTCCCTTTGAGCACTTCTACCAACCGGCCGGTTCTTTTCAGATCAAATGACCTGTGCATTTCATGCGTAAGTTCCATTCTTCTTTCATGCTCAATGGCCAGCGGCAAAGCCGGATACAGCGATGAAGGATAACCAGCTGATCCGTAAGCAGGAAGCCCTACCCTTGCCCTTACAGCATTAAGATAAACAGGATCTTCAGTAACTTCCGCATACATCAGCAGAATGTCGGCATAACGGATAATCTCAAAATTCTGTCCGGGATTGGCCCAGTTACCATCAAAGAATTTAAAAGTATAGGGGTACGGCACAAAATTACCGGTGGTCTGATCCGTAAACCCATCCATAATACTGATGGTTCTCCGGGGATCATCGTTTTCAAATTCACTCAATAAATCCGGGGAAGGGACATTCACCCCACGGCCTCTGAATGAACCGGGGACACCCGGCAGATTGAAGGTGATATGAAATGGTGCATAAGCCGTCTGGTGATTTGAATTAAATGCATTCGCACCCGCCATGTATTGCGCTTCAAAAACAGACTCCCGGGAGTTTTTGGTACCAGATAAAAAATTATGCCGGAAATCCTCCTTATCTGTTTTCCCGTCATTGTTGGCATCTAACGAAAAACGTCCGCTGTTGATAATGTACTCAAGTTCGGCCTGCGCTGATGATTTATCGTTTCTGGTAAGGTAAATTTTGGCCAGCAATGCAGCAGCAGCATAACGGGTCAATCTGCCGGTTTCAGCAGTGGGATAACTTTCGGGTAGATATGCCCTGGCTTTAATTAAATCAGCAATAATCTGTCCGTAAACGACATCCGGCTCTTCTCTTAAATAGTCATAGGCCTGGGCAGGGCTGATCCTGTTCAGGATTAACGGAATACCGCCAAAAGCCCGCACAAGGTTAAAGTAAGCAAAAGAGCGGACTGTCAACGCTTCACCAATCCACTGGTTTTTAATACGCTCATCAATATCAAGTGAAGTCTGCTCTACCTGCATCAGTATATTATTGCAGATAAATATAGCATTGTAAGTTGTATTCCATGCTGATAATATCCTGGAGTTGCTTGCTCTGATACTATAATTGCTTATGGTTTCGTCAGCGGCTCCGTCAACATCACCATAAGTAAATTGTACCTCTGTGTTATCCGAATATAATTCACCATATAAATCCGCGACACTGGCGGCATCGGCTAATCTTCCCAATTGCCTGTAAACATTATCGGCGGCCTGTTTTAATTCCGCTTCAGTATTATAATAGTTACCCTCCGAAAGTTGTGTCAGGGGGTATAGATTCAAATTATCAATACTGCAGCTGCTGACCAGCAACCCAGCCATAGCGATTATTACTTTATATTTTCTTCCTGATTTCATATTTCAAAATTTAATATGTACACCAAATGTTGAGGTTCTGGCTGTTGGGTACGGTGAGAACTGAATACCTGTCGCAGCAGTATCTTCGGGACCTCCCGACTGATTTTCCGGGTCAGCTGTAGTCGTTTTCTGAATCGTAAACAAATTGGTGGCATTCAGATAGATGCGCACTTTGTCGATACCTAAACGTTTCAGATACGTTCCAGGAAATGTATACCCTAATGTCACATCTTTCAGACGAGTATAAGTGCCTGACATTATCCAGTAGCTGGATGCTTCCCGTTCATAAGTTCCGGCTACATCTACACTTAAGGCGTGTACATGGCCATTCCCGGGATTTTCTTCCGATCTCCAGCGGTTATTAGCCTCTTTCAGGTAGTTGCGGCCCTCATGGTAATACATGGACCGGTGCCAGTTAGAGTCAAAAACTTTACCTCCCACACTTCCATGAAACAGTACGCTCAGATCAAAATTATGAAATTGAAAACTATTCGTTAACCCCCAGATAAAGTCGGGCTGAGCATTCCCGATGACAGTCCGGTCTTCTGAATTTAATTGTCCGTCTCCGTTAACGTCCTTATACCGTCCCATCCCTGGATGAACCTCATAAGGGTATTTTACCTGCAGAGCATCCACTTCATTCTGGCTCATAAATACACCGTCATATTCATAACCAAAAAAGCTGAAAGGAGCATAACCTACTTTGTTTATGACTGACATCTGCTCTTTTGTTGTAATCATCGGAGCATCATTTGAGCCCAGTCTTGTTATTTTTCCTTTATTATGCGATAAGGTCAGTTGAGTATCCCACTTCCATTTACTATTGCTCACATTGCGTGTAGTAAGGTTTAGCTCAACACCTCTGTTTTTTAATTCGCCGATATTGGTAAACACCGTAGTAAAACCAGAGGTTGAAGGCACAGGCACATTTAAAAGCAAATCGTCTGATACAGATTGGTAAATATCGATCTCGGCCTGAAAGCGATTATCAAGAAACCCGATGTCCAATCCCATATTCAGCTGCCTGGTTCTTTCCCATCTGAGATCAGGATTCTCAATACTCGATGGGAAATAAGAGGTTATCAATGAATTACCGATTGCCACCCTTGACTGAGCCATTCTGCTGATCCAGGTATAGTCTGCAAAATTATCGTTACCGGTAAAGCCATAACTCGCTCTTAAGGTAGCTGATGAAACAGCTCTGACCTCTTTCATAAAAGCCTCTTCACTTAGTCTCCAGCCCGCAGAAACCGCCGGGAAATTACCCCATTTGTTACCAGGCCCAAACCGGGAAGAACCATCCCTGCGAAAAGCAACGGAAGCCAGGTACCTGCCGTCATAATTGTAATTAACGCGGCCGAGCATCGAAATGAGCGCACTTTCGTAAGCAGTGTCAGACGCACCGTATATAAGACTACCCGCACTCAGATAAGGCGTTAAATCATTTTCATAATTGCGTCTGTCAGCATACACAGAATAAAATTCTCTTTTATTGTATTCATAACCCACCACCGCATCAACCTGATGTTTATTCCATTTATTTGAATAAGACAAAAGGTTTTCGCTGGTCATATTAACCGTACGTCCCATAGTGCTGTTATAGAATACCTGTCTGATTGCTCCCGGTCCCATCCCCACATCACCGTTTTGATAAAATCTGTTATCACTTCTCTTATAAAAGCCCCTTAAAGAACTTTTAAATTTTAATTTTGATGAAAAACTCACCTCCAGATAGGCATTCGCCATCGCCTTTAATCCCTTTGTTTCATCGATTTCTCCCAGGCGATAATAAGGGTGTCCGTGATTTGCCCTGAATAATATTGCATTCCAGTCTTCAAAGCCAGGTACTGATAAGGGCCCTCCCAGATAACCGTTTTCACCATATACAGGATAAACCGAGGGGTATTGACTCCCCGCGGTGAGAGTATGTATATTCGAAACATTTTCCTTATCATACACTGCATTCAGCATCCCTCCGAACTTAAGCCAGTTCGTAACCTTTGTGTCGGCACTCAGGTTCATGTTCAAACGGTTATAGTCCGTATCAATAACAATCCCATCCTGTTTGATGGCGCCCAGGGAAAGATAGTATTGGGAGCGTTCGTCCCCGCCTGTCAGGCTTATATCTGCTTTGTGCATCGGCGCAGTTCTGAGTACAACGTCCTGCCAGTCGGTATCAAATAACGTTTCGGGGTTTTCCAGAGCGGTTGGCCAGGTATATTTCCGTTGCTTGCGGGCTTCAATGGTATTGGGAGCGTTAGGATCGCCTCCGCTTCTTATCCAGCCGATCTGTGCTGCATCTATGGATGCCTGCGCATATTCCCGCGAATTCATCACATCTATTTTCTTCAACGTTTGCTGAAACGTCAGCTGGTAATTAAAACTTACACTCGATTTCTGAGGTACGCCCGTTTTGGTAGTCACTAAAATCACTCCGTTAGCGCCTCTTGATCCGTAAATTGCGGCGGAAGCTGCATCTTTCAATATATCGATAGACTGAATATCCGCCGCATTAATGGTGTTCAGATCAAAATTGGGCATTGGGACTCCATCAATAACAACCAGCGGTGTACTCCCGGCACTTATCGAATTGATTCCTCTTATCTGTACCCGCGAAGATTCTCCTGGCCTGCCACTTGTATTCAACACCTTTACACCGGCCACCTTCCCATACATAGCCTGGCCGAAATCAACTACGGGCCTGCTGCCGATAGTTTCATCCATTTTAATGGACCCTGCAGAACCCGTAAGATGTTTCCGCTCCATCGTTCCGTATCCTATCACTACTACTTCATCCAGCAATTTCTTATCGACATCCAGCACAACGTCCAGTTTTGTCCGGTTTCCGATTTCAATTTCCTGACTTACATACCCCACAAAAGAAAAAACAAGCACTGCCTTTTCATCCGGGACTTCAATACTAAAACCACCATCGGCATCACTTATCATCCCACTCTGGGTTCCCCTGATCAGAATGCTTACGCCTGGCAATCCCTCCCCTTTTTCATCTGTCACTTTCCCGCTGACTGTCCGGGCTGATTCATTCTCCGGTTTTACTGTTTCCGCTTCCGGAATCACCAAAGATTGCCTGGGACCGGTACGTTCCTCCTTCCTTATTACAATGTTATGCTGAAAGATTTTATAAGAAAGCGGTAACCCTTCAAAAAGCTGATTAAGCGTTTCCTCAATTGATTCATTCTTCACCCTCACCGAAACCTGCTGATTCACCGGAACCTCCATTTTATCATATAAAAAAAGGTATTTGGTTTGACTTTCTATAGCCCGGAAAGCAGTTTCGAGTGTAATGTTTTTCCTTTCCAGCGTAACTTTCTGACTATAGCCTGTGCCCCACGCCTGGAAAAGAGTAACCACCATGAAAAAGGTCAAAAGTTTCATTTTCAATAAGAATTTATGAGGTATGATTGAATCATACCAGGCCCGGTTAAAGGGCATAGCTATTATTTCCATATATTTGTATGGTTTGGGTAAAACATGAGTACATTCCGTTCAAGAATCTGTATTGTGGATGAGCCCGGACATGATCAGGGAAGATGTCGCAAGCATCTCCCCTGTTTCTCAACAGGCTTTCTATTGCTAAGGTGGTATATTGTTCAATCTCATCGTTTTTGAAATACTGTTTAATTATTATCCATTCAATTTGTCAGACGCCCTGCTGCCAGGAAACCCTATAATATATACGTCTACTTTGTAATCGTTAAAGTCCGCCCGCTCAACCGGTAATTAACTCCTGCATATTGAAGCATACTCATGATTTCGTCCAGACTGACTTCCCTTGATACTTTTCCTGCCAATTTCTTTTGAGGGATGATACCTTCGTACTTCACTTCTATATTATACCAGCGCGAAACCTGTCGCATCACCAGGTCTATACCTGCATCCCGAAAGTAAAACATACCGTTTTTCCAGGCGGTTATTTCTTCAATGTTCACCATGCCGACCTTAATATTCCCGTCGTCAGTAATAGTAGCACCCTGCCCCGGCGTAAGTTTGTTCTTTTTATTCCCTGCATTCAATGCAATCGAACCTTCCACCAGAGTAGCCATTGATGATAGCTCGTCTCCATAGTGCGAGATATTAAAGCTCGTTCCAAGTACTTCCACTTCGTTACTGCCAAAAACTACAATAAAAGGACGCGTTTCATCTTTACGTACTTCAAAAAACACCTCCCCGGTTATTTCTACTCTTCTCTCATTTCCGGCGAATGCTACAGGAAATTTAATCGTTGAAGAGGCATTTAACCATATATCACTACCGTCCGGCAATTTTACCTGATATTGCCCGCCACGGGGTGTAGAAATAATATTGTCAGGAATTTTTCCGTTCTCTACGGTCGCCTTTCCATAAATCAGACGTCCGTCATTTGCCTTTGCTATTTCGACTTCTCCCTCAAAAGTGAGGATTCCATCTTTTGTATCATCCAGATTAATTACCGAGCCGTCTCCTAATGTCAACATGGCTTTATTGGTTCCAGGCAGAATATCCGACTCTACAACTTCGGTCATTTCGTGATTATTCATTACACCAGCATCCAGTATCCAATAGGCTCCTGCCAAACATAACAAAGTAACTGCCGCAGCGACAGAAAGCCATTTTCTGAATACCTGCGTCTTTTCAAATGGAACCACAGGAATATCTTCTTCTTCCCAGTTTATCTCTTCAGGATGCCCGGCCAATATGGAATGAAGCATTCGATTACTCACTTCCTGCGACAATACAGGAGACGATTCCTGCAGTCCGTCCCAGGCTTCCTTTAGTAAAGCAGACAGCAAGGTATTGTCTTTTGCCTCGCTAATATACTTTAGCAGTTCATCGGTTTCCGCCAATGTTGCGTGTCCGTTATAATAACGGCGGAATAAGAAAGTTAATCGTTCTGCGGATACATCCATAGCTTGAATTATAAGTGAAACAGGTTTAGATTCTCTTCACACCTATAAGACAGTTTCCGGGTAAAAAAAGGGGGTATTGCTTTTTTGTTTCATGATAAAAAAATATGCAAAACAATTAAAACCGTTGCTATACAATGCTTCATCAAACAGCCGTTTTAGTCCGGAACGTTGTGTCTGATGTGTTCTGGTCATGAAAACACAAAGTAAGATTACTGATTCGTTACCGGGCGACAACGGCAACCTTACAACTCAATTGACTATATTTCAATACCTTACACCCTTTTCAGATTTCCCTGTAACTCAATATAATTTAATTATAAACTTCAGAAATCCGGGTTATGGAACGAGCAAAAAAAAAGATAACCGTTGGGGTTATCAATCAGGTCCTGGTTGCCGTAGCCTGACCGCTAACGGTTTCGGACTTTGCATTTGTTGGGGTAAATTTAGCATAAAAGATTACCATTCGATACAGCACAAATGTTTCAATAATGGTACTTCAACCCTTATTGCCAAACCGCTGTATCAGCTACCAGTCCTGCCTTTCTGTGTCTTAGCTGAATGCCTCCTTGTTGTATTTGTTCCTGTATTCCAATGGCGACATTCCCGATATTTTCCTGAACACTTCACGAAATGCTTTTGCGTCTGAATAACCAACTTCATACATCACCTCATTGATGTTTTTCCGGCTTGTTTCAAACGATTTCTTTGCGGCTTCCATTTTTACCCTTTGTACGTATTCAACAGGTGTATTACCCGTTGCTTTAATAAAACGCCTGTCGAAATTTCTTCTGCCGACAGCCAATTCTGACGATAAATTTTCAATGGATATTTTTTCCTGTAAGTTGTTTTCAATATAAGTCTGTGCCTGTCTGATGACCTCATCGCCATGCGACTTTTGTCCTGAAAAAATAATAAAAGCCGACTGGTTTTGTCTGTCCAGCTCAATTTGAAATACTTTGGAACAAAAAATAGCCGTTTGCCTGTCAAAGTATTTTTCTACCAGATAAATAATAAGATTCAGAAAGGAATATGCACCCCCATTGGTGTAAATTCCGTTTTCGTCCGTAATCAACTTGTCGGTTTGTAAATTTACTTTTGGAAACATTGTTCTGAATGTATCTGCAAAAGCCCAATGTGTAGAACAGGTTTTGCCGTTTAATAAACCTGATGAAGCCAATAAAAAAGCTCCTGTGCAGATACTTGCTACTTCTGCACCGGTTTTATACTGCTCTTCAATCCAGTCAACCAATGGTTTATTTCCTTTTATCGCTTTTTGATAATTGTGGTTCAGAGACGGAATAATAATAAGATTGGTTTTTGTGACCACTGAAGTATAGGTGTGCGGCTTTACGCTGAACAAACCGTCATGGAAATCCACCTTTTTTGAAATACCCACCAGCTCTATTTTGTAGAGTTCTCTTTTGGTTTTCTCTTTCCAGTGAGCATTAGCCCTTGTTAAAATTTTGTAAGCACCAACTATGCTGCTCAGGTTGTTTTCGCCTTCAGGAACTATAACAGAAATATGTTTCATTCGATTTTTCTTGTAAAGTTAAAAAATCGTATTGTCCGGATCAACCCGTGATAATGTCTGATTTACACGCCATAAAGTGTATTTTAAGACAATACCTTTGTTGAAATCAAAAGTCTGAAAATGAACAGAACAATACTATAGGGTATGATCCTGGCAACTATACTTGCCGGCTGCAATACCAGAACAGAAAACAAATCAGAACAAGAGAATTCAGCTGTTATAACTAAAACAAAAAACGAAATGAAAGAAAATAAAAGCTATTCATCAACTATTGTTGTAAAGCAAAATGCTGAAACAGCATTTAACGCTGTTAAAAATATCAGTGCCTGGTGGTCAGAAGAAATTGAAGGTAACACCGGCAAGCTCAATGAAACCTTTTTCTACCACTATAAGGATGTGCATTTGTGTAAAATAAAACTCATAGAAATTGTTCCCAATAAAAAATTGGTTTATCAGGTTTTGGACAATGAGTTCAATTTTATCAGGGACAAAAGCGAATGGATCGGCACTAAATTGATTTTTGAAATTTCCGATGAAAACAGAAAAACAAAAGTGCAGTTCACTCACGAAGGATTAGTTCCTGAATACGAATGTTACCCTATTTGCCAGGATTCCTGGACAGGTTACATACAAGGCAGTTTACAAAGTTTAATTACAACGGGAAAAGGTAATCCTAACGCTAAAGAAGGCGGACTTAGCGCTGAATTGGTTGAAAAATGGGGTTTACCCAAAAAGTAGCCGGTCGCAGGTCAACCTGTGTACTTTTTTTGTAATACTTCTTTATCGTTCATATTCTGATCCATTCAGTTGGATACAGTAAACCGTTTTGTATTTTTGCACTATTAAAATCTCTTTATAAAATATTGACGCTCTTTTCACAGAAGTCCCGTGACTTTGTGAGTTCGTCTTGTCAGCTCTGACAGGGACGAACGGAATTGTATTTTCAAATTTTATAAAGAAAAAAAATGAATAATAAAATAAAAATTGCTGTCATCGGCGGTACGGGTAAATCCGGAAAATATCTTGTCAGACAATTAACTGATCAAGGTTTCCGGCTTAAAGTGCTTATCAGAAACCCTGCTGATTTCCAGATCATCAGTCCACTTATTGAAGTTGTGAAAGGCAATGTAACCGATTATAGTTCGGTTGATGCATTACTCAATGGCTGCGGGGCTGTGATCAGTACATTAGGTATGGGTATTCCTGCCAGTGAACCTACCGTTTTCAGCCAGTCAACTACGCATGTTATTCGTGCTATGACGAAGTACAACATTCATCGCTACATTGTTACTACCGGGCTGAATGTCGATACCCCCTTTGATAATAAAAGTCCTGAAACGTTGTTTGCAACAAACTGGATGAGAAAAAATTATCCGGATTCTACTGCCAGTAAACAGTTGGAGTATGACATTTTAGTCAATAGCAATATTGACTGGACCCTGGTAAGACTTCCGTTGATTGAGCAAACAGATGAAAGTGGTCCCATAAATGTCAGTTTAGAGGATTGTCCCGGGAATAAAATAAGTGCAACCGATCTGGCCGGTTTTCTGATCGGACAACTGTCAACCGGCACCTTTGTCAGAAAGGCTCCTTTTATTGCAAATAGCTGAAGTGGTCGATAGTGAGCCTGAAAATGGCTCACTATTTTCATTTTAAAAAGAAGATTCATTGAGTACAATAACCGTCAAGGCTAACGTTGTGGAAGTCAATCTGCAAACCTCCGGCCTTTACCTTCACGCAACCAGTAAGGGCCAGCAGTGAAAATTCAGCTGAGCTTTTACTGAATTATGAAGGTGTGGAGTAAGTATCGAGAGTTGGGCCTCATGGCACTTAACAACTTGATTACCTGTCATTTATATAAAGATCAACAATATTAACAGAGCCATTTTAGAAAGCTCAGCTTTTATCCGGGTACTGATCGCCTCTGTTGCCAGTTGAAGGTATTTTTTTACCGTTTCGCGGGACAAATTAAGTTCTTCTGCAATTTCGCTGTATTTCATTCGCTCATGCCGGCTCAACAGATACACTTTCTTCTGCTGGGGCGGAAGATGATTTATGGCTTCGTCAATCAGACTGTAGTAATCTGACGTTTCAGGTTCAGGAGAGGTAAACGTTTTTTCGAGTAATTCCCAATTTGCATCCAGAAAATTAGCCCGGTCTCTGGCGACTTTTTTCAGGCTGTTCAAGGCATGATTTTTCGAGACGATAAAAAGATAGGAACGCAGATTCCGGATTTCAGTTAAAGCTTCACGGCTTACCCATATTTTAAGAAAGACATCCTGTACAATTTCCTCTGTAAGTTCTGCCGAGCGGGTGATCTTCATGATGTGGCTGGCCAATAGCTGATGATACTGGTCAAACAATGCACAAAATGCCTTTTCGTCGCCCTCCGCTACTTTCAGAAGTAACGCACTTTCATCGCATACGGGTACATACGACATAACGTAAATCAGATTTAAAACCAACACAAAGATAACTTTTGTCTAACAAAACAAAAATATTTTAATATTTCTCACAAAAATCATAAATGGGTCATCAAAATGTGTATTACTCCCTTAATTGTTAAACGCCAAGAGAAATTGTCTGTCAGGAGCCGTCAAAAAAATATGTACAAAAATCACTATAACACCTCAAACATTTTTAATTGAGGTATCTCAATTCCCCAAAAGTGATTCCAAACCCTCTGAATAAGTCCGTCTTTACAGAAAAAATTCTATAGGCACGATTATTGTAATCAGATCATAGAAGAAAAGCGGCTATTATATATCTGACCGGATATTTCAATCGTATCCTGCTTCAGTTTTTTCAATAAGGAAACAATGTAAGTCCGTCTTCAGCACATGGTTAACCGCTGACTTCAACTCCACGCAACCCCCGCTCCTACCTGTGAGTCAGGATCAATGTAATCGGCACATTAACCATCTGGAAATTATGACTATATACCATTTCTATAAATCAAAAGCGGGGAGAATTCTACTGATCATTCTCTTATTGCTTATTGCACTACGACTTGCTCTGCCATCACTAATATGTTCCGGGGCGAACAAAAAACTGGCTCAACTGGAAGGTTATCACGGTCATATCGGTCAGGTGAGACTTTCACTCTGGCGGGGTCCTATGGTGTAGATAGTCTTGTGTTCAGCAAAAAAGACAGCGCCACCGGTAATATTACCCCTTTCATGAAAGCGTCTGCCATGGATTTTTCCGTTGAATGGAAATCCTTGTTGAAAGGCAGCCTTGTGGCAGAAGTAGAATTGAAGAACCCGGAACTGTTATTTACCCGGGAAAAAGTAGAACCAAAAACCGTAGTCCACGATTCTGCTTATCTGAAAAAACTAGCCGATATGGCAATGCCCTTATCGATAAACCGGTTTGCTGTTCATAATGGTAACCTTCGTTTCATTGACCCTGAATTAAAAGTCGATGTTTCGCTACGGGAAATCAATGCTGTTGCCCTTAATCTGAAAAATGCCTATGACTCCACAAATAACTATCCGGCCAGTATTAATGCCTCAGCGATCGCTTACAATGGGCGGCTTCAGGTAAGCGCAGTCGCGGACCCACTCAGCGCGGAACCGAAATTCAGGATGAATGCAAAAATGGAGGACGTAGAGCTGCCTCAATTAAATGATTTTTTTAACGCCTATGCTAAAATCGATGTAAACCGGGGACGGTTTGGGCTGTTTGTTGAAACAGAAGCAGAGTCCGGCAGGTTTAAAGGCTATGTAAAACCGGTTATAAACGATCTGGACATTCTGTCCCGCGAAGACCGTAATGATAACTTCTTCCGGAAAGCCTGGGAAGCTGTTGTTGGCCTGGTCACGGAAATTTTTGAAAATCAGCCCAAAGAACAGATTGCAACTAAAATCCGACTGGAAGGGTCTTTAGAAAACCCCAATTCCAACTGGTTTCTGGCCATTGGGTATATACTCCGGAACGCTTTCATACAAGCCTTGCAACCAAGCATCGATCACGAAATCAATTTACAGGCCGGCAGAAGCCTTAAACAACAGGAATAGAGAAGATCAGCCCTGATAACACGACCATGTCTGCCATTAATTAACTGACCAAAAGGATACCCAACCTGCTAAACGACATCTAAAACATATGATTTGCTCCAGGAAACGCTGCGGGAAAGGTTTTCGTTACTTCGATGAAGAAAACCAAACAATTACTGACCCACAATTAAAACTCTATTTTAAATCGATGGTTATTCCTCCGGCCTGGGAAAATGTTATAATCGACACTTCTCCGCGGGCAAAAATACAGGCTATCGGCTATGATGTAAAAGGCAGAAAGCAATATATCTATAATAAGAACTTTCGCCAAAAGCAGGATAACGAGAAATTTGACAGGATCATCCGGTTTGCTGATAAGCTGGAGCATATGAGAAGGGTAACAGAACAACATTTACGGAAACGGAAATTAACCCGTGAAAAGGTTCTGGCCGTGATGCTAAGACTGCTGGAGACAGCCTTTTTCCGTCCGGGAAATGATCAGTATGCCAAACAGAATGGCAGTTACGGACTTACGACCCTCCGCAGCAAACATCTGGAAATAAAAGGTAATGAAATGATCTTCTCCTATACCGGGAAATCCGGCCAGAAACAGGAAAAACATATTATTGATGAGCGGTTATCCAGCATTGTAAAAGAACTGGACGATATGCCGGGATACGAAATTTTTAAGTTTGTGGATGAGGATGAAAAAGTACATGATATAACAAGCAATCACCTCAACGACTATATACACGAAGTGATGGGCGAGGAATTTTCGGCAAAAGATTTCCGCACATGGGCCGGAACTGTAATAGCCGCCATGGCACTGGATGAAATAGGAGCAGTGATTGAAAAAGACCAGAAAAAACTGAATAAAAATATTCGCAATGCCGTCATAGCAGTAAGTGAGAAACTGGGAAATACTCCCGCTATAGCCCGGAGTTCTTATATTGATCCGCGTATTATTGACAATTACACACAGGGAAGAACGCTCACTTACTTCGAAAAAGAAGTAAAGCAACTCCTTAAAACAAATGAAAAACTTTCACTGGAGGAACTGGAAGTATTATGTCTGCTGAAGAAACACCTCAAAAAAGACATAAGCTGACAAAAACACACCGGCAAGACTAGGGCACATTGCTGTATTACCGTTAATAACCACAGACCGTTTCATCTGTCCATCCTCTTATACCGGCACTCCCGAAACAATTGCCCCCCATGAGGCCGACATCATTCGGAACCTACGGAGCAACCGCTGGGAAATCAGCCTCAATGTTACGGGATTCAGCGTTTTTTTATCAAAACTGCGTCCGGCCCCCTTACCTGTGACACGGGTATCTTTCAACGTACGGGAGCAGGAACAAAATGTGTTGCTTACCTGGCAAACCACAGCTCGTTTGTGTCATAACTTTCAGGAATATTCCTTTTCTATTTATCGAATAATCTGCACCCAGCCGCCCTTATGCTCCGCCACGACCCGACCATCACGTTTGTAAACTAAGGGTTACCCGATTGAGAATAGATAATCCCGAGTCCGCCGGGCAGTCTCTTTCTGCCATTCGATGCGTTCCTCCCTGATCATACTCCACGGGTCTCTGGTCATTCTACCTACCTTAAATACCACCTCGTCGCTCATACTTGAAATAGATTATGTTATATATAGTAATGCCCGGATCTTTCTCATGAGAAAGATCCGGGTACAAGACTAAAGGAGGATTGGTGTTTATCAATTATCGGAGAAACGCCTTTCGAGATCAATCTGCGAGATTGTAATACATTTTGACGGCTTCATAGTCGGTATAGTCTACGGCAGCCTGACGGGCAGCGGCAGACCTCGGCACAAAAATAAACTTCACCGCGGAGTACTCCAGCGCTCCCGCCCCTTCCGATCGAAACACTCCGACCTGGATATTGGAGGCTGTATAATTCAGCGAAAGTCCGAATGTCTGATGGGATCCCCCCGGGAAAAAGACACTGCCCGGCATCGAAACCCATTCTTCCTGTTCCCTCGGTAGTTTCAGATACGCATAAATGGCAGAGGCTTCAGCCTGCGCACGCGATATTACGTCGTAGCCGATGACCCAGCTGTTCCGGGCACCGATCCCCGCTGTAATGGTCCGACCAGCATCATTTAAAATCAATACTTCCGTAACACCGTTTGCCCCGGCCACACCTTTGTCGCCTTTGATGCCTTTATCGCCTTTGGTGCCCGCGGCGCCTGCCGCACCGGCATCACCCGTCGGCCCTTTGGGACCTTCCGGGCCTACGTCGCCCTCGCAGGCTACAAACATCACGCTCGCAAGCAGTATAGCGAGCAAAAAAGAAAATGATTTCATTCCGGTTTAATTTATTCGTTAAAAAACTTTTCAGACTATGGCAACTTCCGTCCGCTGGATAAGCAGCCTCAATCAGCCAGGTTATAGTATTTTTTGACAGCTTCGTAATCCGTGTAATCTACTGCCGCCTGCCGCGCCGCCGCTGTTTTCGGGACCAGGATAAGACTGCCGGCCTTGAAAGTCAGCGCTCCCTCTCCTTCTGTCCTGGTAATACGAAACCTCGAACGGGTCCGGTTTTCTTCAATGGTTACCCTTAAAGCAAAGGTTTGCCAGGTGTTGTTTACTTCCGACCTTACGGCTCCAGGCAGCACAAACCATGTCCCGGAGGGCATTTGAAGGTAAAGATATACTGCCGAAGCCTCTACGACATCCGCAGGCAGGTCTGTACCCCAGAACCAGCTATAACCTGCACCATTCGTGCCGGAACCTATTTCACCTCCTCCCAATTCTTTTACTATAACGTTCCCGCTATTTACTCCGGGTTCACCGCGGTCGCCCGGGTCACCTTTATCGCCCTTTGCACCGGGAGCACCGGCTGTTCCGACAGTGCCGGTATCACCTTTCGGCCCTTGAGGCCCTACTTCGCCTTCACAGGCTATGAACATCATGCTTACAGCCACCAGCGCGAGCATTGGAAAGAATAATTTTATTCGCATGTCAATTTCATCATTTGATAAGATCTGATAATCTGATTTTGCCTTGGTTTCCGGCAAAAGCCTACTAGTCGCAGACGAGTATATTCTCAGTCCGCCAGGTTATAGAATTTCTTCACAGCCTCATAGTCGTCATAGTCAACAGCCGCCTGCCGAGCATTCGGCCCCGATTTTATGACAATGATACGCCCCGCTTCAAATCTGAGCGGCCCGGTCCCTTCCGTCCTGATCACCCGCACCTGGGCTACACCTGCGTTGTCGTAAATTCCCATAGCAAAAGTATGCGTGCCATTACTACCGATAACCGGCCCCGGTACGCGGTACCAATCGCCTGCTGGTACCTGTAAATACACCAGGATAACGGAAGACGGGGCCTCCGCAAACGTAGCCTGGCTACCGTGCAGGTTCCAGCCAACCCCTGCCCCTATACCTGCAGAGATTTCGCTCCCGGCATTGTTCAAGACAAAAACGACCGAGCTGCCATCCGCGCCCGGTGTACCGGTATCGCCCTTATCGCCCTGCACGCCTTTCGGGCCGGCAGCACCTACGGCTCCGGTATCACCCTTAGAGCCTTCGGGCCCTACATCGCCCTCGCAGGCAACAAACATGAAGCTCACCGCAAAGACAGCGAGCATAAAGAGGAGATTTTTTTTCTGCATTACAGCATTAATTTGAGATAAAAAAAATTAGCCTTCGGAGTCCCTGGTTGTATGCCCCGCTATAGGGCATCGCGATCTGCGACCGCTCACAGGCGATACTGTCCGGTCCTTCATCAGGCTGCGAAGTAAGCAGATCTGAAGTGACTTTTTTCGTCAAAATGGTGTCATTTTCCGTCAAAAGTCGCATTGGGGCTATTAAACAGTTGAAATTTTACAGGATTGAGGTGAAGCAGCCATACCAGGTTTCAGAAAGCCCCCTTTAAATCGAGCTAAAGGTTTGCAAAGCGATCAGAATTTTAGTTTTTTTGCAGACCGATCCTTTTTAAACCTCTGTCTGCTCAACTATTATTTTGGCCTACAAAAAGCTTTCTGCATTACGCTGTTTTTTTCGAAAAAGCAGTTTAACGATAATAGCATTAGTCGCCGTCTGCCAGGCAAAGGGTCAGTCTATAGAATTTTCCAAAGAACGGCTACAAATAGAAACCGAAAGAACCGAAGGTCTCCTCTCTTCTTTCAAAAACGATAGTGCGCTACAGGTAATCGGTCCTCTACGTCAGTTATTGACCAAAAGCAGGTTGCTGGACAGCCCGACCGGGCTTCATATACGGTTACTGGAAGCTATTGCGCTCCAACAGAAGGGGTCGGGCGACTCGGCTATCGCTAACCTGCTTCCCCTGCTGGAGCAAAGCCGATCCATGAAACAGTGGGAGATATATACGAGAAGCTGTCTGACGCTAGCCCTTATTTACGAAAAAGTAAATAGCCCCGACCAAAGCCGTCACTACCTTCAATTGACTCAGGATGCTGTTCGCCAGTATCAATTGGACGAGATATATCCCTATTTTGCTGTCAGGATGGCTTCATGGGAAAGAATTTTCGGCAGCCCGGAAAAGAGCATACAGTATGCCCGGGAAGTACTGCGCACTGCTCCCCCGCAAGGGCTGAAACTGGAAGAAGCCATTGGGCACATGCTGATGAGCTTTTTACTGCCTTCGGAGCATCCGGAAAAAATCGGGCATTGCAGGAAGGCGATTGTACTTTACAATAGTTTGGAAGATCACACGGGAAGTAGCGCTATGTATCACCAGCTTTCCAAGGGATATTATCAAAGCGGACTATTCGATCAGGCGCTTGCATCAAACGACTCCGCCATCAGCGCCGGGCTCCGTTCCGTTTCAGCCGGACACGATAAGCACGAGATTATTAACCGGTTTTACAGCCATAGAGGTGAGATATTTAAAGCGTTGGGTCTGTATGATTCCGCGTTTTTCAATCTTGAAAAAGGCAAGGCCATGGCGATAGACCTGATGCGAAAAAACATCGACGATAAGATAGCCGAGGTAAGTTCGAGATATGAGGGAGAAAAAAAACAGGAAGAGATAGAACGACAGCGAATGCAGCTCACAAAACGAAACCAGATGCTGGCGGCCGGGGTGATGACCCTAGTGATGCTGATACTGTTGCTGTATATTCTGTACCGGAACTATCGAAAACTCGCGCTTCAAAAGAAGCTAATCGAAGAACAGTCCGAACAACTCAAAACCCTGGATGCCGCCAAAACGCGTATGTTTGCCAATATTAGCCATGAGCTGAGAACTCCGCTTACCCTCATCGCCGGTCCGCTGAATAAGGTAATCAAGGAAAGCAGTGCGAGTGAAGAGCATCTGAAGCTCCTCCGGATGGCTATCAGCGGTTGTACAGACTTGTCCAGCCTGGTCAACCAGATTCTCGATCTCGGAAAGATCGATGCGGGAAAAATGACAATCTGCAAAGAAGCCACGCATCTTTCATCCTTTCTACGGGTACACCTGGCTAACTTCGAGCCGCTGTTTTCGCAAAAGAAGATCGAATACCAATTCAAAATAGAGAACCCTGCTGATTTAAGCGTATTGATAGATCGGGTGAAATACCTTAGAATTCTGAATAATTTAATTTCCAACGCTCTCAAATTTACACCATCCGGTGGCAAAGTACTCGTTTCGGCAGGAATTACCGACGACCGGGTGAGGCTTGAGATCCGGGATTCCGGCCCCGGAGTTCATCCCGACGACCTGCCCTACCTTTTTGACCGTTACTTTCAGATTACACGCATCGACCGTGCACCTGCCACAGGAACCGGACTAGGGCTTGCGATTTGCCAAGAGTATACGCGCGTATTGGGCGGAGAAATAGCCGTATCCTCTACACTGGGAAAAGGCACCACATTTATAGTAAATTTTCCGCTGGAACTTCCCCAAAGCGATGAAATAAGGACAGCCGATAGTTTCCCGACCGAAGCGCCGGCCTCCTCAAACATCCCCGACATGAAGCGAACCCGGCCAGAAGATAAACCTGCCATACTTCTGGTAGAAGACAACCTGGGACTTCAGGTGTTTATCGATCAGATCCTGCATGATCACTACCACGTCTCCATAGTCCAAAATGGTAAAGAGGCATTGGAAGAACTGAATTCGCGGAAATTTGATTTGATTGTAAGCGATCTGATGATGCCGGTCATGGATGGATACGAACTGCTGGATCGGGTTAAGTCAGACGATCGTACCAGAGGAATCCCATTCATCATGTTGAGTGCCAGGGCGGAAATGCAGGATAAGCTCAGAGCATTGCGTACGGGAGTAGATGATTACCTGACCAAGCCATTTGAAGAAGAAGAGTTAAAAGCGCGCGTAGAAAACTTGTTGGCCAACCTCGCGGTGAGAAAAGCCGCTGCTTTTCAAATCTCCACCGAAAATCGCCAACTCTCCGATATCTCTTCCGCTGACCAGATCTGGCTAAAAAAATTCGAAGATTTTATCCACCAGCATTATAAGTTTGACAAACTCAGCATACCGGATATCGCAGATGAATTTGCGGTAAGTGAGTCGACACTTTTGCGGCAACTGAAAAGGCTTACCGGCCTCTCTCCTGTACAATACATACAGGAAGTAAGGCTTGGTCAGGCGCGTATCATATTAGACGAGAACCCGTACATTCCTGTGTCCCGGTTAGCCTCAGAAGTTGGCTATAAAGACCTGCGTACCTTTTCCAGAAGTTTTAAAAAACGGTTCGGAAAAGCACCTTCGGAATATTTCGTCGCTGAGCATACCTGACAAGTCTTGTGAGGTAATATCATCCTACTTCTCCGCATCCCCCACTCTTTTAAAGTGAGCTATCAGTTTGAACGGCTCATTATCAAGTGAATTATCGAAGAAAAACGCCTGATAGGCTTAAGCCTCTTTCAACCGGACAATTCTCCCGTTGCTATATTTTTCCACCACCCAGCCGCCTAGCACCTTCACATTATATCCCATTGTATCCATCGCCTGCTTTGCGGCCTTTTACCTGCGTTCTGAGCTTTGGTAACCAACTCACGCTTAGTCAGATCCTTTATTACATATCCGGACGATTTTGCCGTTTTAGTGTTCATACCATAGAAATACAGGTTTAAGATGGTAAATCAAATTGCCGGGTCTTTCTCTTTATTAATCCATAGATTCGCTATAAATAAAAAAAGGACTTCCTCTCGAAATCCTCAAAAGCAACCGCAGGATTACAGCAGATACGGCGTTGCGGTTAAGTAAGTATTTCGGCAATCCGGCCAAATTCTGGCTCGGGCTTCAGGATGACTGCGATATTGAAGAAGAAGAAAAAAACGGTGCGGCATAGCTGGATGAAATCAGGAAATTTGAAAGCCAAAACGTTGCCTGAACCAGTCGTTT
>JBEBXQ010000003.1:0-92842 GCA_040391535.1 Telluribacter sp.
GTGACCAGAAGGAGAGTCGAACTCCTATACCCGAACGGGCACTACCCCCTCAAAGTAGCGTGTCTACCAATTCCACCACCTGGCCGTGTTTGAGTGGTGCAAAAGTATAGTTTTTAGTTTTTTCTGCAAAGGTTTTAACCGAAAAATATACGCCCGCTCCACTGTTTTTTTATAGGCCTTTCATCGTCAGGGCAATACGCTTGCGGGCCAGGTCTACTTCTGTCACTTTGACTTTCACAATCTGTGAAATTTTAACGACTTCATTCGGATCCTTCACAAATTTATCGGCCAGCTGAGATACATGTACCAGTCCGTCCTGTTTCACTCCAATGTCCACAAAAGCACCGAAAGCGGTAATATTGGTAACAATACCCTGTAATATCATGCCCGTTTTCAGGTCTTCCGGTTTACGGATCTTATCGTCAAAACTGAACTGCTGCATCTGCTCACGAGGATCCCTCGATGGTTTTTCCAGCTCCTTCATGATATCCTCCAGCGTAGGCAGTCCGGTCGTTTCGGTAACATACTGCTTTATATTGATACGTTTTCTGGCTGTAGCATCACTCATCAGATCTTTGACGGTAATCTGACAATCTTTAGCCATTTTTTCTACTACATAATAACTCTCCGGGTGTACGGCACTGTTATCCAGAGGATTCATGGCCTGTTCAATACGCAGGAATCCGGCAGCCTGTTCAAATGCCTTGGCACCCAGTCGCGGTACTTTCAGCAATTGTTGTCTTGATTTGAAATTGCCGTTTTTAGAGCGGTACTCCACAATATTGGCAGCCAGTGAAGGCCCCAGACCTGAAACGTACTTCAGTAAATGTTTACTGGCTGTGTTCAGATTGACGCCCACTTTGTTTACGCACGATTCAACCACTGTATCCAACGCGTTTTTCAGCGCAGGCTGATCCACATCGTGCTGATACTGGCCCACACCAATTGATTTCGGGTCAATTTTTACCAGCTCGGCCAAAGGATCCATCAGTCTCCGGCCAATAGAAACCGAACCCCTGACGGTTACATCCTTATCCGGAAATTCCTCCCGGGCTACTTCAGAAGCCGAGTAAATGGAGGCACCCTGTTCACTTACCATAAACAAACCGATTTCCTTCTCCTTGCCCGTCGACTGCAGGAGATTCCGCACGAAATCTTCCGTTTCTCTGCCTGCTGTTCCGTTGCCCACCGCAACGGCCTCGATATTGAATTTCTTAATCGCAATGGTCAGAATATCCCGTGCCTGGTCTTTTTTGTCCATCGGATAAATGACCGTATCAAAAAGCAGGTCACCATGAATATTCAGTACTGTTACCTTGCAGCCGGTCCTGAAACCCGGGTCTATGGCCAGTACCGTTTTCTGCCCCAGCGGAGGAGCCAGCAAGAGCTGTCTGAGGTTTTCTGTAAAAACCCGGATCGCATAAGCATCAGCTTTTTCTTTCGCCAGTTTGGCAAATTCGGTTTCAATCGCAGGTTTTAATAGTCGCTTGTAACTATCCGAAACGGCCTCTTCCTGCTGGTCTTTACATGCATCGGTACCTCTGACAAAAAGGCGGTCGAGCTGTTCAATAGCCCGGTCTTCGTCCGGTGAGATATCAACTGACAAAACGCCTTCCTCTTCACCCCGGCGGATTGCCAGCAGCCGGTGCGAAGGGATTTTGGACAGCGGTTCGGTGTAATCGAAGTAATCACGGAAATGAACGCCCTCTTCTTCCTTTTTCTTTTTTACTTTGGAAGTAACGACGGCAGTACGTTCAAACACATGACGGATCCGGTTACGGGCATCGGCATTTTCATTGACCCATTCAGCAATAATATCCCGGGCTCCGGATAAGGCGTCTTCAATCTTCTCTACCTGATCGTTCAGAAAATTCTCCGCTTTCTTCTCCGGATTAGCTTCCTTTCCGGTAAAAATCAGCAAGGCCAGCGGTTCAAGGCCTTTTTCGATGGCCATTGTAGCCCTGGTTTTGCGCTTGGGTTTATAGGGAAGATAAAGGTCTTCCAGCTCGGTGAGGGTAAAAGTGGTTTCAATCTGCTTCTGTAATTCAGGCGTCAGCTTTCCCTGTTCACCAATACTTTTCAGAATGGCTTCCCTGCGTTTTTCAACCTCCTGCTGTTTTTTATATTGTTCCGAAATAGCCCCGATCTGCACTTCGTCCAGTCCGCCGGTGGCTTCTTTACGATACCGGGCAATAAAGGGTACGGTTGCCCCTTCATCAATCAGGTCGATCGTATTTTTTACCTGCCGTTCCGGAACGCTGGTCTGTGTGGCTATCCATTGATAATTCATAGTGTACTGTTGAATTGTGAATTAAATTTGCAAAATAACATGCAAAAAAAGCAGAGTCCGTGATGACCTCCAAAGATTTCGGTATATATAAACCGGCTGTTTTGTTATTACTTTGGTAAATTTTTAACTTGTTCCGTATTTAAAACCTCAGAACAGAGTGGATTCAACAACTTACGGCAGGCATCCGCGGCAGCTATATCTGTTATTTTTCACAGAAATGTGGGAACGTTTTTCCTTCTACGGGATGAAGGCGCTTTTACTGGCCTATATGGTTACAGAACTGGATTTCGCAGAAACGAAAGGATATTCGATTCTGGGTGCGTATGTGGCAATGGTCTATACCATGCCGGTTTTCGGTGGTCTGATTGCCGACAGGTTTATCGGTTATCAGCGGGCTGTTTTGTTTGGAGGTATACTGATGACCATCGGCCATCTGGTGCTGGCTTTACCGCAGGAATGGAGTTTCTTTGCCGGAATGGCCTTTATTATTTGTGGAAACGGCTATTTTAAGCCTAATATTTCGAGCATGGTCGGACAGATCTACGAAGATAATGATCCCCGTCGTGACAGCGGATTTTCTATCTTCTATATGGGAATTAATCTGGGGGCAGCATTAGGAGGTGCTTTATGCGGCTGGGTAGCTCATGCCTGGAGCTGGCATTACGGGTTCGGACTGGCAGGTATTTTCATGGCGTTGGGAACGATCGTTTTTTATTACGGAAGATCCATGCTGGGCACTGTGGGGGCAGTACCTGATGCCGGGAAATTAAAGGAAAAAGTATTCGGTTTTATCAACCTGAAATGGGCTGTTTATCTGGGTACATTACTGGTTATTCCGGTTATTATTTTCCTGTTTGGTTCCTATGAACTGATGGACGGTATCATGTTATTTCTGGCCGTTGCATCACTTGTATACTTAATTTACGAAGCCTTCAGACTGGAAGGTGAAGCCCGTACACAATTACTGGCTGCTACCTGGCTGATCGCTTTTTCTACCTTATTCTGGGCATTCTATGAGCAGAACAGCGGATCGCTGAACCTGTTTGCTATGCGGAATGTAGACATGCACGTGGGCGGAATAGAGCTTCCGGCTCTTTCCGTGAACAATTTCCTGCCACCTGCATGGGTAATTGCGCTCAGCCCCGTTTTTGCGTGGATATGGGTCTGGCTGGGTAAAAGGAATCTGGAACCTGGCACTGCGCTTAAGTTTGCCTTGTCATTTATACTGGTCGGACTGGGTTTCCTGGTATTTTATGCGGGCACACAAACAGCGGAGGCTGGTAAAATCGGCTTACTGATTTTTGCGTCAGGATACTTTTTTCTGATTTGCGGTGAACTATGTATTTCACCCATCGGGTTGTCAATGGTTACCAAATTATCTCCTTCCCGTATGGTCGGGATGATTATGGGAATCTGGTTTCTGGCTTCTGCTTTGGGAGACTTTCTGGCAGCGAAAATAGGTCAGCTGATGGTGGTACCTGAAGAAGTAGTAAATGATGCTGTGCAGTCTTTGCCTTATTATAGTGATATTCTGCAAAAAATCGGTTTTGTGTCTATCGGTATCGGCATACTGGGTATTCTGGCAGTACCCTTGTTAAAGAAGTGGATGGGGCGGGTGAGGTAACATAACGAAATCAGCACATGAAAAGGATATTATTGGTTGAGGATGATCCGGTTATTAATCAGAACATCAGGGAGTCGCTTGAGATGGAAAACTTCACGGTGTTCACGGTTTTCGATGGTTTTATGGCGGAGAAAATGCTCCGGAAAGATGATTTTGATTGCGTGATTCTCGATCTCAATCTGCCGCATAAAAACGGATATGCCCTTTGCCGGGAATTCAGGCAATACAACCAGACAACACCCCTGTTGATACTGACAGCATTTGATGAGCTTGAAGATAAAGTAGAGGGCTATGAAAGCGGGGCCGATGATTACCTGACCAAACCTTTTTATATGAAAGAACTTTTGCTCAGGATTCAGTCATTGCTCAAAAGAAACAACAGTTCGCAGCATCCGAAAAACAAGGAAGAAACGCTGGTAGCAGATGATGTAACCATTAATCAGTCTGCGCGACAGGTCTGGCGGCAGGGGCAGGAAGTAATCCTTACGCCCAGGGAATACCAGATTCTGGTTCATCTGGTAAAAGCGAATGGAGCAATGGTTGCCAAAAAAGATCTGATCAGAGAGATATGGGGAACTTCGCTTGATGTCAATACCAATACGATTGAGGTGTATATTAATTTTCTCCGCAAAAAACTGGACAAACCATTTAACAAAGATTCGATCAGGACGAAAATCGGTTTTGGTTATTACTTTGCCATGAAATGAGTATCCGTACTAAAATACTGCTCAATTTTTCTGTAACCTCTGTGTTACTGATCGGTTGCGTGTTTGCCTTTATCTATACGCTTTTTGCCGAATACCGTGAAGAGGAATTCCAGAAACGGCAAAAGGAGAAAATAACGTCTACGCTGAGCATTCTCAGTGAAATCAGGGAAATTGAAAGTAACCTGGTGCAGGCGATGGATAAGATTGCCATTAATGAGTTTTACGATGAAAAGCTGCTGATTTTTGATGCCGGGAAAAAGCTGCGTTATACCAGCCTTGATGATGTCGCCATCCCGTATTCACAGGATATTCTGGATAAGCTTTCACCCGAACACCCCTGGATTGAGACCAAAGACGGATTGTATGATGTGGTGGGTGTGTATGTCGAAAATGATAACAAAGGATATTATGGTATCAGCAAAGCCTTTGATAGTTTCGGGTATGCCAAGCTGCGCTTTCTCAAATATGTGATGATTTCTACTTTTCTGGGGATCTCTCTGATTATTATCCTGATTTCGTATTATCTGGCAGAAAGAATTACCCGGCCCATTTTTGATATTACCAGTCAGCTCAAAGGATATTCATTTGAAAACCAGTCTTTTCAGGTTAATGTTGACGCATCCAATAAGGAGGTGGCACTGCTTGCCGAACGATTCAATGAGCTGATGAAAAAAATGAACGAGGCTTTTTCCTTTCAGAAATATGCCGTTCATCATATTTCCCATGAGCTGAAAACCCCTATTGCCGTGCTGGTGTCTAACTTTGAACGTGTGGAAAGGGAAGAGGACCCGGTCATCATCAGAAGAATGATTCTGGAGCAGAAAGAAGGCACCCGGACTTTAGGAGAAATCATCAATTCGTTACTGGAAATGGCTAAAATGGAATCCGGTAATTCGGTTTCAATGACCGGCATCCGCGTTGATGAGCTCATTTATGATCTGGTGGGAGAGGTAAATTCCTTATATCCTGATTTTTTGTTTCAGATCGAGTATGGTAACGGAATGGAATCGCTGGAGGAGTTGAATTTATCAATAAACGGCAATCTGCGCCTGATCCGTTCGGCACTTACAAACCTGCTCATTAATTCTGTTCAGTATAATCAGGAGGGAACCACTAAAATTATTATTAGTGAAAATACCCGCAGACTCACGGTCCGGTTTATTAATAAGGGCATTACCATTCCGGTTCATGAGCAGCAGTTTCTTTTTCAGCATTTTTACAGAGGCGAATCCAGCAAGGGCATACGCGGCTTTGGATTAGGGCTGGTTTTTGTACAGAAAATCATGGCTTTGCATCAGGGAACGGTTACTTACCAGGTCAGTGGTGAGGATACCAATATATTTACTGTCATGCTTCCTTTAAGCTAAAATTTATCTCATTTAAGGGCTTTTTAAGGTGTTTACAGGGTTCTTTGTACCACTTTGTAAATAACCCATGGAAATTAAATGCCCGGTAAATTATTCTTCACAACCTTCTTTTTAATGCTGATGAAGACGGTATCCTGGTCACAGGATACCCTGTTTGTTACGCTAAAACAGGCCGACAGCCTGTTTCTGGCAAAAAATTATTATTTGCTTGCGGCTTCGATGAATATTGAAGCACAGAAAGCCCAGGAAATTCAGGCCAGGCTTTACCCCAATCCGGTCGCTACGGCGGATATCAATCTGTATGATCCAGAAAATAAAAAAGTATTTCATACGGGTACATCCGGACAAAAAGTTTTTCAGCTGGATCAGATGATTATCCTGGGGGGTAAAAGGAAAGCAGAAATAGACATAGCCAAAACCAACACGGCCATTGCCGAGCTGGAATTTCAGGATCTGGTCCGTGCACTTAAATACCGGTTACACGCAGGTTTATTTACTACCGGACAGCACAGGCAGCTATTAAAAATCTATAACGATCAGTTAGCATTGCTTGATTCGCTTGTGGTTAGTACTCAAACCCAGGCCGACAAAGGGAATATCCCTGTAAAAGAGCTGGTGAGGCTCAAAGGCGCTTATCTGAAACTTAACAACGACCGCGCTGAAATACTCAAGGCCTATTTTGAAACACAGACCGAACTGCATACCATTTTACAATCAGAGCTTCCGGTTGACTTTAACTTCCGGGAGGCGGATATCAGCAATTATATCAAGCCGGTTGGCCTTGAGGAGCTGAAAAGCCTGGCGCTGGAATTCCGGCCTGACCTGCTCATCGAAGAAAAAAACCGTGAACTGGCAGCGCAGTACTATGCATATCAGAAGAAACTCGCTATTCCTGATCTTAATGTTTTTGTATCCTACGATCAGCGGAGCGGAGCGTTTAACAATCAGGTCAATGCAGGTGTAAACATACCGCTGCCTTTATGGAATAAGAACCAGGGTAATATCAAAACAGCACGGTATCGTGTTCAGGAAGCAGAGTTTCGTCTGGACGGGATGAAAAATAACCTCTTCAGTGAAATCAGGAACAACTATCATTTCTATAATCAGACGGTCACAGAATATCAGAAAGCGACCCGGCTTTATGATCAGAACTTTGAAATAACCCTGAAAGGAATGACAGATAACTTCAGGAAAAGAAATGTTTCCATAGTTGAATTTGTGGATTTTTTTGAGGCTTATAATGAGGTGCTGACCGAGTTGGTGAGGATTAAGATTCAGCTGGTATCCAGCGGGGAAGAATTGAACAGATTAACAGGTAAAGATGTATATTAATATGAAGAGTGTAAAAACCTCCTTACTGCTTTTAACGCTTATAACCCTTGCGGCAGGGTGCAGAAAAGAAATCAGGGAAGATACCGTCAAGGCATTTTCGATGAGCGATACCATGATGAGCAAATGCTTATTTGAGGAAGCTGTGTTGTCAGATGTGAAAAATGAAATCAGGCTTTTCGGGAAAATTACGGCTAATAACAACAAAGTAGCACAGGTTAATCCGGTAGTGAGCGGAGTGGTGAAATCCATTAGTGTTGGCCTGGGTGATTATGTCAGGCAGGGACAGGTACTGGCCACTATTCAAAGTAGTGAAGTGGCTGCTTTCCGGAAGGAAAAAATGGATGCACTCAACGATCTGGCCATTGCTGAGAAAGGTTTACAGGTAGCCAATGACCTTTTTGAAGGAAAACTGAACTCCGAAAGAGATGTAAAAGTAGCAGAAAAAGAAGTAGAAAAGGCCAGATCAGAGCTGGAAAGAATTAATGAAATCTATACGATCTATAGTCTGCAAGGCGGGTCGATGTATCAGGTAAGGGCACCGATCAGCGGCTTTGTGATCACCAAAAATATTACCATCAACGAACAGCTGCGACTTGACCTGCCCGAACCGCTGTTTACGATCGCTGAGATCAATGAGATCTGGGCCGTTGCTAACGTAAATGAAAGCGATATTGCTAAAATTGAAGTAGGGCAGGACGTCGTAGTCAATACCCTGGCGTTTCCTGATTTTCATTATAAAAGCCAGATAGAGAAAATCTACAACGTGATTGACCCTGAAACAAGGTCTATGAAAATCCGCGTAAAAATTCCCAATGAAGATTTCAGGCTGAAACCCGAGATGAACTGCACCGTTGAGGTACATTATGCCGAACCCAAACAACTGGTTACGATTCCGTCATCAGCCGTGATTTTTGATAAAAGCAAATACTGGGTAATGGTTTTTCATGATAAGCATAACATTGAAACCCGTGAGGTGGAACTATACCGGCAACTGAAACAGCATACGTATATATCAGCAGGTGTGAAAGAAGGCGATACGGTGATTACTCAGAACGGACTGCTCATATATGATGCTTTAAATGATTAACATCTCATGAATACATTCATTAAACAGATTATCGGTTTTTCACTCAAAAACCGGATGCTTACCTTTTGCTGGGTAGCTGTCATGGCAATCGTGGGAGCCATCAGCTTTAAAAATATCCCTATTGAGGCTTTTCCTGATGTGACCAATACGCAGATCATTATTGTTTCTCAGTGGAACGGCAGAAGTGCGGAGGAGGTGGAGCGTTTTGTTACAACCCCCATCGAGATTGCCATGAACAGCGTACAGCGGAAAACCAACGTACGCAGTGTGACGATGTTCGGACTGAGCGTCATTAAAATTATTTTCGAAGATAATGTAGAAGATTTCTTTGCCCGGCAGCAGGTGAACAATCAGCTGGTAAATGTGCAGCTGCCGGATGGCGTAGATCCGGATGTACAGCCGCCCTATGGACCTACGGGCGAAATCTTCCGGTATGTATTGAAAAGTGATACCAGGGATACACGGGATCTGCTGACTATTCAGAACTGGGTCATAGACCGTGAATTGCGCCGCGTACCGGGTGTTGCTGATGTCGTGGCTTTTGGTGGACAGGAGAAAATTTATGAAATATCTGTTGATCCTCTGAAATTGCAGCAATATGACCTGACCCCTGTTGAGCTGTATGATGCCGTGAGTAAATCAAACCTCAATGTTGGCGGTGATGTTATTGAGAAGAATGCGCAGGCCTATGTTGTTCGTGGAATTGGCTTGCTGGACAGTAAAAGCGATATAGAAAACACTATTGTTGATATCTTTAACGGTAATCCGCTGCTGGTTAAGGATGTGGCTGATGTTCATGAAGCGAGTGCGCCCCGTGTTGGCCAGGTGGGGCTGAATGAGCAGGATGACGTGGTTGAGGGGATCGTAGTCATGCGGAAAGGTGAAAACCCGAGTGAGGTACTCAAATCGGTGAAGGAAAAAATAGAGGAACTGAATGACTCCATACTGCCCTCGGATGCCCGGATGGAAACATTTTACGACCGTGACGACCTGATGGCCTATTGCACCCGGACTGTCATGCATAACCTGACCGAAGGAATCGTTCTGGTAACGGTGATTGTGTTACTTTTTATGGCAGACTGGCGTACAACCGTAATTGTGGCCATTGTAATTCCCCTTTCTTTGCTATTCGCTTTTATGATGCTCCAATGGCGCGGAATGAGTGCCAACCTGCTCTCGCTGGGAGCGATTGACTTTGGGATTATAATTGACGGGGCAGTGGTGATGGTGGAGGGGATTTTTGTGGCATTGGATCACAAGGCTCATAAAGTGGGTATGCAGCGGTTCAACCGACTGGCGAAGATGGGCCTTATCAAAACCACCAGCGTACAAATGGGCAAACCCATTTTCTTTTCAAAGCTGATTATTATTTCAGCACTATTACCCATTTTTTCCTTCGAAAAAGTAGAAGGGAAAATGTTCTCACCGCTCGCCTGGACTTTAGGTTTTGCACTGTTGGGTGCGTTGCTGTTTACTCTGACACTCGTACCGGTATTGTGCTCCTTCCTTTTGAAAAAGGACGTAAAGGAAAAAGAGAATTTTTTTACCCGCTTTATCAATAATACAGTCAAGAGGGCATTTAAGTGGGCTTTTGCCAGAAAGAAACTTACCTTATTGCTGGCAGTACTGTCCTTCGGGGCCACTGTTTTTTCTACGCGGTGGCTGGGGACAGAGTTCCTGCCGGAACTTAATGAGGGCGCGCTATGGGTGACTGCCGAACTGCCGATGAGTATTTCTCTGAATGAAAGTGTCAAGCTTACGAATGATATGAGAGCTAAGCTCAGGTCATTTCCGGAAGTAGAAAATGTGCTTTCACAGACAGGAAGAAGTAATGACGGAACCGATCCGAACGGCTTTTATTTTGTTCAGTTTCAGGTAGACCTGATCGAAAAAAATCAATGGCGGAAAGGCTTTGATATGGAAGATATTATCAACGAAATGGATACTGAATTATCCGGATATGCGGGTGTTGTATATAATTATTCACAACCTATTATTGATAATGTGGCAGAAGCCGCAGCGGGTATCAAAGCTTCCAATGCGGTGAAAATTTATGGAGATGACCTGGAAAAACTGGATGAATATGCCAATCTGATCATTGAGCAGATCAAAGACGTACAGGGGATAAAGGACGTAGGAATTTTAAGGAATATCGGTCAGCCGGAAATCAGTATTCTTTTGGATGAAGAAAAAATGGCGATCCACGGAATTACCAAGGCCGACGCCCAGGCAGTGATTGAAATGGCCATAGGCGGAAAAACCGTAACACAGAAATACGAAGGAGACCGGCGGTTTGATATCAGGATCCGGTATGAAGCTGATTACAGAAAGAATGAAAAGGACATCATGATGCTGATGATTCCTACCATTACCGGTAAGCGTATATCATTACAGGAAATCGCCACTATCAGGCAGGTAACGGGCCCTGCGTTTATTTACCGGGATAATACAAAGCGCTTTATAGCGGTAAAGTTTTCGGTGAGGGAACGCGACCTGGGCAGTACAATAGCTGAAGCGCAGAAAAACGTAAAGAACAATGTTGAGTTGCCAGATGGGTATCATATAGGCTGGACAGGGGAGTTTGAAAATCAGGTTCGTGCCAGTGAACGGCTTGCGCAGGTAGTACCGCTAAGCCTTGCACTGATATTCGTATTGCTGTTCATTATGTTTGGTAATGCCAGAGATGCCAGCTATGTGCTTATTAATGTACCGTTTGCGCTGATAGGCGGAATCCTCGCGCTTCATATTACCGGAATGAACTTCGGAATATCTGCAGGAGTCGGATTTATCGCTCTGTTCGGGATTTGTATTCAGAACGGTGTTATTCTGATTACCGAAATACAGAAGCAGTTTAAGCTGTCAAAAGATCTGGTGACATCCATCATGAAGTCCGTTCATATACGCACGAGACCGGTTGTAATGACGGCTATGATGGCAGCCATCGGATTGTTGCCGGCAGCCCTGAGTACGGGCATTGGCTCCGAAAGCCAGAAACCACTGGCTATTGTGATTATCGGTGGGTTGGTAACGGCTACTTTATTTACATTGCTCGTGTTCCCGATTGTTTATTATCTGCTGGTAAGGAAGAAGGTTACCTGATAAGGGGGGTGTCGAATCCCCTCTGTTGGTGGGGTGGGTGAGAATTGAGAGGCTGAAGGGGCAAGCAATCAAAACACTACCGGATCCTGGCAGACCATAGATGAAATTCATAATAAAAATATTTCATGAATCTATAGAATGTTCTGATGTTTTTAGTTGTAAATTGTTGATATAAAACACTCTAAACAAGAATACTTCTATGAAAACAAAACAACTATTATTCATTTTGTGCCTTATGATAAGCAGTAGCAGCGTATGTCTGGCACAGTCGGAACTGGACCATCTGGTTGCGGAGTGGGAGAGAGCAAAAGTATATACGCAGGAATATCTTGAGGCCATGCCTGAAGCAGGGTATGCATCCAGGCCTACACCCGAAATGCGCTCTTTTGCAGAACAGCTGCTTCACCTTACTGAGGCGAATTATGGCTTTGCCGCTATGGCGGCAGGTATACAAAGTCCTGTGGAACGGGGTTCTATTGAGAAAAGCGAGGATAAATCCAAAGCCCGTGTTACAAAGCTGGTACTGGACGGCTATGATTTTGTAATTCAGACGCTGAAAGGGATGGATCAGGCCAAAACAGGAGAAGAGATTGAGCTGTTTGGCAGATTTAAAATGACCAGAAAAACTGCTTTTGAAAAATGCTTTGAACATCAGACTCATCACCGTGGGCAAACGACTGTATATTTGCGGCTCGCTGGCGTTACTCCACCTCAGGAGAAATTATTCTGAATCTTGAAAATGAAAAACTCCGGAAGTGGCAGGTGCAGATATGCATGCCTGTCACTTCTGTTATCAGGAGTATGCATTCATTGAATCCGGTACCGGTTTCCGGATGGCCTGTCTTAAACAAACTGCTCGTTTTTCCCGACATTTTAGTAGATTTAAAATCGTTTTATTAACATTTTCTATTTACTATGACCAGTACTTTTGATCAGATAATTAACAGACGTAATACGAACAGTTATAAGTGGGATAGTTTCGGAGATCCGGATGATGTGATTCCAATGCCTATTGCAGACATGGATTTCCGTTGCCCGCCTCCGGTATTAGAGGCACTTCAGAAAGTGACTGATCATGGCATAATGGGGTATTCTTTTGTTCCGGAAGAGCTTAAGCAGGTATTCAAAGCACGACTTAAGGAACTCTATGGCTGGGAAACAGAAACCGACTGGCAGGTGTGGATTCCCGGACTGGTGCCCGCGCTGACGGCGAGCTGCCGTGCCATAGGAGGTCATGATCCAAATACTGAAATCCTGACGGGTATTCCCGTGTACAGGCCCATTATTATGGCTCCGGAATGGGTAAATAAAAAAACGGTAGTGTTTCCGATGCAGTTTGAAAAGGGCCGATGGACTTTTGATTTCGAAAAACTAGAGCAGTCCGTAACGCCTGATACCAGGTTGCTGATGTTATGTAATCCGCACAATCCGCTGGGAACGGTATTTACCCGTGATGAACTGGAAAAGCTTGTAGCGATATGCCGGAAGCACGGAATACTCATTTGTTCAGATGAAATCCACTGTGATCTTATTCTGGACCCGGATAAGCAGCATATACCAGTGGCAAGCCTCAGTAAAATTGCTGAGGAAATGACGATTACGCTGATGGCTCCCAGCAAAACCTTTAACATTGCCGGATTAGGCTGTTCGGTGGCTGTTATTGCCAATCCGGAACTGAGAAAGAAATTTGCAGATGCCAAGACCGGATTTTTTCCCGAACTATCTCCTTATTCTATTCAGGCAGGACTCGCAGCATACCGTGATTGCGAAGACTGGCGGAAAGAGCTGGTGACCTATCTGAAAGCCAACCATGATTATCTGCATGAAAGCATAAACAAGTTGTCCGGTTTGTCAATGCACAGCCATGAAGCGACTTACCTGGCCTGGATCCGATGCGAAGACCCGGATTTTGTGGAGAAACTGCTTAAAAACGGAGTAAGAGTGATTCATGGAATGGCATATCTGGGCGAGGGTTATTTCAGGTTGAATTTCGGATGCCCTCGGGATATTCTAAAGGAAGCAGTGAGACGTATTGAATATACGGTCAATAATAAATGAATTTTTTATATTTTTGTCAGATATAATATTAATTATGGAAGTGGTGAAATAACAACTGTTAACTATTACTTTGTGGTATTAAATAGTCGTGTAGGGTATTTAATAATTGCAGGATTAGGGTATATTTGTATTGTATTAAACCCTTTCCTTCATGAAAAATATTTTTTTAGGTGCAGTTCTGATTGTATTAACATATCTTCTATGTGAGGGCATGTTACGTCTGGTATTGTATGGTCTTGGTTATCCGTTTGTGAAGCCTGGCAATATACTGGTGAAGAAGTATTACCCGGAAGTCGCTGAAATTATGACAAAGGTTGCTTCTTCAGATCGGGACTCTAAAAAAGTACTTATTTTAGGCGGATCTGTAATAAGTTCGGGCTGGAGCAGGATGGAGAGCCGTCTGGATACCTTGTTACCGGTCAGCTACGGTAAAGCATACCATTATGAAGTGTACAATGCTGCGATTGCAGGCCATACTTCGCTGGATAATATGATCAAGTATCAGCTTCTTCAATCCCTTGATTTTGACCTGGTCCTTTATTATGAAGCCATTAATGAAAACCGGGCCAATAATATACCTTACCATGATTTCAGGAAAGACTACTCCCATATTCGCTGGTATGACGAAATTCAGCAGATCAAACGTCATCGTGAGATGAATGTGACGGTTATTCCTTATGTACTGGATCTGGTCTTTCATACTGTCATCAGAATCGTAAGGAAGAAGCCTTATCTTGAATTTGAACGTGTCAATCCGGCGTATGTACTGTACGGAGACAGTATTCAGACGGCCGCTTCATATGAAAGCCATCTGACCGGAATTATTCATCTTGCGAAGAAAAAAAAGGAAAGGCTCCTGCTGGTCAGGTATGCTTCTTTCTTTCCGGAAAATGTTGTGCTTACCGGCGAAGAAGAAGATATGATTTTTTTTGCAGGATGCACGTTTGCATGTCCGGTTACGATTTGGGGTAAGGCAGGCAATGTTAAAAAAGGAATAGATACGCACAACGCTGTTCTGGCTAAACTAGCGGAAAAGAATAACATTGATTATCTGGATCCGGATATTCCGCAGGATGCAGCTTATTTCTGTGATGTGTGTCATGTGAGCGAAGCCGGTGCTGTGTTGTTTGCTACAAGACTCTCAGATTTTATTGCAGAAAACAAACTTCTGGATGCGCCGTATATTACGCACCATAAAACTCCAGCGGCAATCCGTCAGGATCACTGAAAAAAGTAAATTGTTTACCGGTAATTCCGTCAGTCCTGATGGGTTCACACTCAATGCCGAAACTTTTCAAATGCTCAACAGCACTTTGTATATCAGCCGTCTGAAATGCCAGGTGTCTCAGTCCGGCTGCTTCCGGCCGGCTTACCCTGGCGGGAGGGTCCGGGAAAGAAAACAATTCAATAACGTACGTACCATGTAAAGCCAGGTCCAGCTTATAGGACTGTCTTTCCGGTCTGTAGGTTTCTTTCAGAATTTCCAGTCCGAGAACAGCGGTATAAAAGTACTTGGATTGCTCATAATCAGAAGCAATAATGGCAACATGATGAATCTTTTGTAATGTCAGCATACTTTTCCCGGACTGGTGCTTATGTGTATTTATTTACCCCAGGTTTCAGGAGAAAGTCTCCATTGACCCAATGAATCTACCTGTTGCTGAGTAATATAGCCTTCTTCAAGTGCTGCGTCAATCAGAAAATTATAATTGCTTAATACACTCAGCTTTACATTGTGCAGGGTAAAATTGTCATCGGCTTGTTTAAAACCATAGGTAAATATGGCAATCATTCCCACCACTTCAACACCATATGCACGCAAGGCTTCCACCACTTTGAGTGAGCTTCCACCGGTAGAAATCAGGTCTTCAACCACAACTACCTTCTGTCCGGGCTCCAGACGGCCCTCAATCTGATTTCCCATGCCATGCTTTTTGGGTTCGGGCCGCACATAGGCATAAGGAAGATGAAGATAGTCTGCAATCAGTGCGCCCTGGGCTATACCTGCAGTGGCAACACCGGCAATAGCTTCGGCCTGCGGGAAATCTTCTTTAACACGTGCCGCCAGTGCTTCTTTGATAGTGGTACGGATGGCAGGGTATGACAAGGTGATCCGGTTATCACAATAAATGGGTGAATTCCAGCCTGAACTCCATTGAAAGGGTTTTTCGGGGCTTAATTTTATGGCTTTCGCCTCCATTAAAAGTTTAGCGGTTTTTACTGCAGTCTGATTACGGATTGAATCTGTCATGATGGTTATCAGATAATATTTTAATCTTCGGTATTGTTTTCAGTTTTAGTCACTAACAGCATATCAATACGGCTTTTATCCATATCGACAACTTCTATTTCAAAATTTTTCCAGCTAAATTTTTCGCCTACTTTCGGAATATCTTCCAGAATATGAAGCACAAACCCTCCCAGCGTATTAAACCCGGTTAATTCCCGTCGTTCCGTCTCATTCAGATTTACCTTAAAATAGTTCAGAAAATCATCAAAAGGAAGTTGCGCCTCTATCAGGAAAGTCCCGTTATCACGTTCTGTAATTTCCGAGGCGACATTATCATCCTCCGATATATCACCAACGAGGGCATCCATAATGTCATGCATTGTGACAATACCCAGGATACCTCCGTATTCATCCACAATAATTCCGAAAAATGTCCGCTGTTCCTTAAATTTTTCCAGAGCCTGATACGCCATGTTGGTTTCGGGAAGATACACAGGTTCCCTTTTTACGGATACCAGGTTGGATAGTATGGTTTCAATTTCCTTACCGATCAGGTCTTTTATATATACCAATCCGATGACCTCTTCCACTGTTCCTTTGCAAAGCGGATAGATGGAGTGCTTGGTTTCAAAAATTTTCTGTTTATTTTCCCCGATACTGTCTTCAATATCCAGCCATACGATTTCCTGCCGGTTAGTCATCAGGGAAGTCACTTTTCTGTCGCCCAGCTGAAAGACGTTATGAACGATCTCCTGTTCAATTTCTTCAAAGATTCCGCCACTGGTTCCTTCCTGAATCAGCGTTTTTATTTCTTCTTCGGTAATAATATTATCTGATTGCTTCAGATTCATTAGCTTTATCAGAAAGTCACTGGAAATACTGAGTAATGATATAAAAGGAGAAGTAAGCCTGGATAAGACATTCATAGGTGTCGCAACCACTTTGGAAATAGCTTCCGGGGCTGCCATTCCCAGCCGCTTCGGAACAAGCTCGCCTAAAACCAGTGTCAGATAAGTGATAAAAAATACGACTACTGTTGTGGCAATGGGGTTACTGTAAGGTTTAAGAAGCGGAACCATGGCGATATAAGGCTCCAGGAGGGCGGTGAACTTATCGCCCCCATAAATACCGGTGAGAATTCCGATCAGGGTTATACCGATCTGTACTGTGGAAAGAAACCGGTTTGGGGCATTGGCAAGATCCAGGGCCGCTTTTGCCTTTTTATCTCCGTTTTTAGATTCAGTTTCAAGGCGGGACTTTCTTGAAGATACCAACGCAATTTCGGACATTGAAAATACGCCGTTAAGTAAAATCAGGAAAAGGATAATCAGAAGTTCCAACTAAACAAATATTGATTGTCCTGCAAATTTATCAATAATAGGTGCTTTCAATGAAAAAGACTTTAATTAATTTTACCCCGCCAACTAAATCTCTGACGAATGATTATTTTTATTGACGATCGCCCGTTAACTATACTCAGTATTGAAAAGTTAAAAAAGCGCGATTTTGGTCAGTTTGACCATGTGGTGGATCTTCGTCTGGAAAAACTGACGGGTGTCAAAATGGAGGGGCATGTATTGTTACTGAATGCCACGCCTATGATAGCATCAGCTGCTACAGGTTTGCTCGAAGTCAAGAATTCTCCTGATCTCCAGGGGCTTACCCTGGCTTGTAATGATAAGGAAGCCGTAGAGAAAAAAGTCAAAAGCATGTATACTGTAATAAAAGCAGCGGGAGGTGTGGTCACGAAAGACAACCAATGGCTGATGATTTACAGAAGAAAACTGTGGGATTTGCCCAAAGGGAAAATGGATAAAGGTGAAAAATCCATTGAAACGGCAGTCAGGGAAATAGAAGAAGAAACTGGCCTGAAAGCAGCTGTGGTAGATAAGATATGTACCACCTGGCATACTTATACTCATAATAACAGCGCTATTCTTAAACGGACAAAATGGTTTCATATGCGCTGTGAAGATGACAGCAGAATGGCACCTCAGGCTGAGGAAGATATTGAAAAGATGGAATGGGTTAATAGTGATGAAGCTCAGAAACTGCTTATCAAGTCCTTCAGTTCCATTCGTTATGTGATTAATTGTTATAAGAAAAAAGCAGAATCGGCTCCTAAACCAGCTGGGTCATAGCCATTTTATTCCCTGAAAGTTCATCAGATAACTTTCAGGGAATCTTTCTGATATGCCTTCAGCATAGGATGGTCAGGAGTCAGTTCAGTGATCAGATAGTCGGTCTCGTCAATATTACATACTTTCAGTCTTTCTACCGAATCCAGTTTTTCTGAAATCGTCATAAAAGCTGTTTCCCTGGCAGCTTTAATCATGGCTTTTTTGACCTGCACTGCTTCCAGATCAGAGTCAGTAATGCCTTTTTCCGGATGAATACCATTCGTGCCGAGTATGCATAAATCCGCATGGATTTCCGACAATTTACTGATTACTTCCCCTCCGGTGCTGATTTGCGAGTTTTTGGCAATCGTCCCTCCCAGAAATATGACATTAGCTTTGGTATGTTTGCACAACTGTAAGGCAGTGATCAGGCTGACCGTAAAGAACGTGGCCTGAATGTCAGTCGGAATCTGTCTGATCAGCGCACTGACGGTCGTGCCGCCTCCAATGATGATATACATGTGATTTCTTATCAGTGTTGCTGCTTTCTGCGCAATGCGTGTTTTTTCCTGAATTGCATAAGTCTCCGTATCGGTATGCTGAAAATGATAGGATTTTGAAATGGCACCCCCATGTACTTTTACCAGTTTGCCATTAGCCGACAATTCATTCAGATCTCTTCTGATCGTATCTTCTGAAACATTCAGCATAATCCCGAGATCAGAAGATAATGCACGATTGTGCAGGTTTATCTGTTTCATGATCAGCAGTTGTCTCTCTTTTTTTAACATACGATAAAGATTTAGGAATTACTCTGGTAATTATGGCTTTCGATCAAGTTGGATATCGTTATTCCCCATAAATTTTCATTGTCAGGCAAATTAAGAATCTTTTGGTTAAGTTAATAATTATATAAAAAAAATGAAATTAAGGTATTGATTCTTCATGAACTTGTGCGGATATTTGCGTTTATTGTTGCATGTTTCTGTATGTTTTATGATTGTTAAATTTCCTATTCTATGCGAAAAAAGCTTTATTATTTATCTGGCCTTATAAAAAAGGTTGGTTTGGCAGGCATTTTTATAATATTTGCGCTAAGCACGATGGCGCAGTCATTTGTCATTAAAGGAAAAGTGTCAGCCGCCAACGATGAAGGCATTCCAGGGGTTTCGGTACAGGTTAAAGGAACCATGCTGGGAACAGTGACCAACGTAGAGGGGCATTATGAATTGGCTTCTTCACTGGAAACTGGTAATTACACTCTGATATTCTCTTCCGTAGGATATGGCATCATGGAGCAAAACTTTACGGTCGGAAATCAGGCAATGATTGAAATTAATGTCAGCCTGAATGAAACGGTCGCTTTGCTTGATGAAGTGCTTGTAACAGGTTCTACTATTAAGACATCCCGCAGGCAGCTGGGTAATTCAATCAATTCGGTTGCGGCAAAAGATCTTGAAAGATCAGGTTCCAGCAGCCTTTTTTCTGCATTACAAGGGAAAGTGCCGGGTGCGCAGATTACACAGAATTCGGGAGATCCGGCTGGTGGGATGACCATCAGGCTCCGCGGTATCAAATCACTTCAGGGCAGTTCAGACCCGTTGTATGTAATAGATGGCGTAGTGGTCAGTAATTCATCTACCAATGTTTCCCAGCTGGCACTTACCGGACAGGTAGCGGCTGCCAATGTGGGAACCAACCGGATGGCAGATATCAATCCTGCAGACATTGAGTCTATGAACATTATCAACGGTGCCGCTGCCGCTGCACAGTATGGTTCGAGGGCTTCTAATGGCGTGGTGCTGATCACTACCAAAAGAGGGAAAAGCGGAAAACCTCAGGTCAATTTTTCTACAAGTGTTAACCTGAACCAGATTCGTAAAAAGCTGTATATAACTACGCTGGGGAAACAATTTGGCTTTGCTGATCTCAGATTGAATACAATAGGTGGTGTATCGGCTGCACAGATAGCCGCTAATCCCGGTACAACAGTTACCCGTATTTTCCGGGATGGGGTTCCTATTGACCTGGCTACTAATCTGGTAGACGTAACCCGGTATGACTATCAGGACGATATTTATCATACCGGAGTGGGGACGGATAACGCACTGTCGGTGAGCGGAGGTTCTGATAAAACGCAGTATTATGCATCGTTTTCGTACATGAAAAACCAGGGTATTGTAAAAGGGACTGATTTTCAGAGATATGGCTTGCGTGTACGACTGGATCAGCGTCTGACGAACTGGGCTAAGCTGTCTGCCGGTATTTCCTATACCAATAGTTTTGCCAATGAAAAGGCTAACGGAAACGTGTTTTACAGTCCGGTGAATTCCATTAATATTACCAATAACATCTATGATATCAATCAGCGCGATGCTACCGGAAATCTTCAGGCCGTGGAACCTACCCGTGTGAATCCGTTAACGACCATTGAGGAAATGCAGTTTACACAGGAAGTTAACCGTACCGTGAATGATATTCAGTTAAACCTGACACCTTTCAAAGGATTTAATATTGACTGGATATTCGGGATTGACGCGTTCTCTCAGATCGGGAAAAATATGATTCCGCCGTACCCTTATGCTGCTGCGGCAGGGCTGCCTGCTGAACGGTATCCAAATGGTTTTGCAGGGACAGTGAACAGTTCTACGTTTCTTTATAACAATGATATCAACGCCTCGTATGATGTCGATTTATCGACCGCTTTTAAGCTTAACCTTGTTGCAGGGATGAGTTATCAGAAAAGCAAAACAGATGTATCAACAGCCAGCGGGGAAACGCTGGCCCCTTTTATTGAGACCATCGGAGGCGCTGCAAGTACTACCATTAAGGCAGGGTACAGCCTTGATCAGTTTGATTTGTTCGGGATGTTTGCACAGGGAACGCTGGGGTTCCGGAACCTGGCCTTCCTGACAGCCGCTGTCAGAAGTGACCGTTCTTCCAAATTTGATCCTTCACAGGCCAATCAGATTTATCCGAAATTCAGTGCCAGTTTTGTTCCTTCAGATCTTGAATTATGGGATGAAGACGGGATCGGTAAAGTTTTCAATACTGCCAAGCTGCGGTACTCATGGGGTAAATCCGGTAATATGACCGGAATAGGATCTTATGACCGCTTCTGGCAATTCAGTTCAGTGGCTTTCCTGGGACAAAATACGATTTTACCAGGCTCCACAAAGGCTAATCCCAATATACGGCCTGAATTTATGGCTGAACATGAAGCCGGTATCGACCTTACTTTCCTTAATAACAGAATGACACTCGGGCTGACGGCGTATAATCAGAAAATCACAGACCTGATCGTCAGTAAGATTCTCGCACCATCAGCAGGAGGAACGCGCAGCATTGATAACGTGGGGTCCATGGAAAACAAAGGATTTGAGATAAGTCTGGGATATATACCGGTGCAGACCAAAGATTTTACATGGGATTTTAATGTTATCTTCAGCAGAAACCGGAATAAAATAACAAAACTGGGAAGTCCGCTGGTGGCCATCAGTTCGCCTGCCGGTGCGCCTTACCTCATTGAAGGGCAGCCTGCCAGTTTGTATTACGGAACTTTCTTTGCACGGAATGCCGACGGTAGCCTGTATCTGACCAATCAGGGTTTACCGCAATCTGAAAAAGGGATCAACTCTTCTGCGTCACCACTGGAATATACACCCGCAGAGCGGACTGCGGATGGAGGATTTGCACATAATACCAGTGCAAAAGCAGTCATCGGAAACCCTAATCCGGACTGGACAGGATCCTTTATCAGTAACTTTACTTATAAACGACTGGGTTTCCGTTTTCTGCTGGATGCCGTACAGGGTTTTGATGTTTTTAACGCTGATTTCCGGACGCGCCAGGGTGTTGGTATAGGTGAAATTGCAGAAAAGGAGTATACGGGAGAGTTGCCCAGAGGCTATATCTATTCCGTTTATAACACAGAAGAATGGCGGGTATCGGACGGATCTTTTGTCAAACTGAGAGAAGTAAGCCTTTCTTATCAACTCCCTGATGTACTGAAAAATGTAAAGAACATTACTTTGTCACTCACCGGCAGAAACCTGCATTCCTGGGATAATTATAACGGTTTTGATCCGGAAACCAACTCAGGAGGAAATAATGATATGCTTCGTGGACTGGATTTTGGAAACGTCCCCATTCCCCGTACTTATCAGTTTAAATTATCAGCCAGTTTTTAATGCCTTATCTAAGAACAGACATGAAAAAAATAATAATATACAGTGCGCTGCTGATGACATTGCTGAGCGCATGTGAAGAAAAAGAGTTTCTGAACCCTGGATCGGCAAGCGAATCACAGGTTGTCAATAGCGTAAACGGACTGATGACTCTGGCAAACGGACTACAGTACAGGTATTCTGTGAGCGGAGCAGGGGTGGTTTATTGTGCTGTTTCTGCTAATGGGTTGACTACCCAAGAACTTACCGTTCTGAATGTAGGTAATACAGATCTGGAACTCATCAATAAAGGGGCAGGGAATCTGCAAGGCAATAATTCGGTGATCAGTAATATCTGGGCGCAAAGTCATCTGACAAAAACCGGTGCCGATCTCATTCTTGATCATCTTGATATTGTCAGTGATCCGGGGGTTAAGAGCGGACTGATTGCCTATGCTTCCATTTTTAAGGCATTGTCATTAGGTACACTGGCACAATTCTGGCAGTCTGCCCCACTGGGTACAGGTGATAATATGACTTTCAATTCCAGAGAAGAATTACTCAGAGAGGCGGTTTCTCTGCTGGAATCGGCAGCAACGGCTGTGAGTGCCAATCCACCCTCTGCCGGTTTTACGGCCAAAGTAGTGAACAGCATTGACATGCCTAATACGATCCAGGCGTTACTGGCAAGGTATTACATGGTTTTGGGAGATGCCGACAAAGCGTTGGCTGCTGCTGAAAAAGTAAATCCGGAATCAAAGTCGTTCTTTAAATTTGATGATGTGACACAGAACCCGGTTTTCTTTTCATCTTTTGGAAACCGTAATGTAACAGAACCAGTGGACACGGACCTGGGGCTGACCGGCGAACTGAAACCCGAAGCAGGTGATATGAGAATTAAATTCTATACCCAGACCGAAGCACCGTCCAGAAACCTTGGTACAGGATTTTTTACTGCTAATTCAGCACCTATACCCGTATATCTGCCCGGTGAAATGTTGCTGATTATTGCAGAAGCCAATGTTCGTAAAGGGAATCTTCCGGCAGCGGTGGTTGCTGTTAACAAGGTGCGTACAAAAACTTCGGACGCATGGGGAATAGGAGCAGGACTGCCTCCTTATGCCGGTGCTGTAACCGAAAGCAGTTTGCTGACTGAAATATATAAAAACCGGTGCATTGAGTTATTTATGTCGGGTTTGAAACTGGAAGACAGCCGTCGTTTTCAGAGGCCAGCCAGTGAAAGGAATCGTGACTGGTATCCGTTTCCCGACAATGAAAGACAGAATAATACGAATACCCCGGCCGATCCTTCGAACTGAGTGTGATGTATAAAAAGCAAAAAACCTGCAAGACAACACTTGCAGGTTTTTTGCTTTTCCGGGAAATGTCAGTTGTAGCCGGGGTTCTGTTTTAGGCTTGGATTAAGCGTCATTTCACTCGTAGGTACCGGATAGATTCTCATATTGATATCCTTGTTGGTTTTGAAGCCCCAGGAATCCTCAAATTTTCCGAAACGGATAAGGTCATTTCTTCTCCAGCCTTCCCATGCAAACTCACGTGCACGCTCATTCAGTAACTCTGCAAGCGTAACGGTGGTAAGTTCAGGGACCTTGGCACGGTTTCTGATTTTATTTACCAGCAACACGGCAGTCTGCATTTCTCCGCCGGCCGTTGTGGCGGTTGCTCCTCTCAGAATCGCTTCAGCCTTCATCATGTAAATATCAGCAAGACGGAAAACAGGCATGTCATTATTCTGATAACGTGTACTGGGATGAGCATTTTTATCAGGATAAAACTTAATGTTTCTTACGCCGCGTGCCTGTCCCAGCTGATCATTGCCAACATCCATTGTGGCTGTATTACGCAAAGGCATTTCAGGTGTAAAATCCAGGTGATAATCGATGGGTGCAGTTGCATCTGCTCCATTATAGGCAGCATCCAGACCTTTTTTGGTCGTCGGGATGATGATCGGATTTCCAGCAAAATCATATTGTTTGCCGGCCAGCCAGGTCTGATTACGGATATCACCGGGAATATCGAAGATTTCATAAAAATCCTTGATGGTACTCAGCGCAATACTCGGACGAAACGGCAGTTCATATTTTTCCTGTATGGCCGTATGCAGTCCAAACCGGCTGAAGTGATTACCTTCGGCTACGTTAGCATCATAAGGAATGGCAAAAATTGTTTCAGCTATCTGGGGGCCGTTGTCGGGCTTAAAAATACTCAGATAGTCATTGTCAAGTGAAAATTTACCTGAGTTGATGATAAGGTCGCCCATGGCTACCGATTCGGTATATCTGGGTTGGCCTGTATAATATTCAGCATTGAGGTACATTTTCTGAAGAATCGAGTAAGCCAGCCATTTATTGGCTCTTCCATAGGTAAGCTGGCCGGTGGTTTCGGTCAGGTTGGGAATTGCTGCCAGCAATTCACTTTCAATGAAAGCAAATACTTCAGATCGCAAAGAGGTTGCAGGTTGCGTAGCTGATCCGAAATCCCTGATAATGGGGACATTACCGAACGTATCCAGCATAAAGAAATAGAACAGTCCCCGCATGGTCTGAACTTCCGCTACCGTAGATCGCTTATTGTCACTGTCTTCGACGGTTTCAAACAGTTTAAGAATGCGGTTACAGGTATTAATTCCTCCGAATCCCCATTCCCAGATTCCTTTTACGGTAGGGTGGTCAGGCCCCCAGGTATGCAGATGCAGAAACCGGTATTGGCCGCCATCGTCATAGTTACCATCCCGCGCGGGAATAATGGCTTCATCTGTTGATAATTCCTGCAAACGCCAGTAATTAACACCGAAATTGGAACGGATAGAAGTATATATAGGACCTGTGGCAGCAATGAATGATTCTTCAGAACTGGGGAAATTTCCCGGTGTAAGTTCAGATTCAATATCCACGTTAAGGTCGGTACAGCTGCTCATCAGCCATACGGTCACCAGAGTAATAAATTTATATTTTTTCATGATTGTCAGGACTAAAAAGTAATATTCAAACCTAAAATGAACGAACGGGTTTTGGGATAGAAATTGGCATTATCAATTCCTGGCGTTAAGCCTCCGATATTAATTTCAGGGTCAATTCCTCTGTATTTTGTCAGTACAAATAAGTTGTTGGTGGTAACATAAATCCGGAATGGATTTTTGGCTGCGGTTTTGAGTGTATAACCCAGCGTCGCATTGTCCATTCTCAGGTAGGAACCGTTTTCAATAAACCTGTCAGAAAGCAGGTACGCATTGTAATCGGCCGCTGATTCGTCAAGTGTAAACACCGGGATATTGGTATTGGTGGCGTCATTCGGACTGTTAAGATCTGCCAGTGTAGCATTCAGGATTTTATTTCCTGTAACTCCTCTGAGAAAGAAGTTAAAGTCAAAGGCTCCGTATTTAAACTGGTTATTCCATCCGTAGAGCAATTTTGGTTGTGCACTTCCGGTATAGGTGAAATCGCTGGAAGAGGGAGAAACCGTAGGGTTTCCTTCTTTATCATATATCTGGGTAATGCCGTTTTCATCTTTTCCTGCATAGCGCCATGTATAAAAAGTACCGATCGGCGAGCCTTTCTCAACCACCTGAGACGTATTTCCGGATTGCCCTTTTCCTCCCAGATAAGCCGTATAAATAAGTGGCAAATCAAAGTTGTCATTAGAAAGTGAGACCAGCTCGTTCTTATTATGAGCCAGGTTAATACCGGTTCTCCAGCTGAATTTACCACTGTTAACCGCACGGATACTCAGGTCAAGTTCAACTCCCTTGTTGCTTACTTCACCGGCGTTTGCCGTTAATGTGTTAACAAAATACTGAGTGGTAGATACCGGATAAGTCCAGATCAGGTCTGTGGTACGCTTATCATAAAAATCAAGTGAACCCGTTACCAGGCCCCTCAGGAAAGTGAAGTCAAGGCCAGCGTTGATCATGGAAGTACGTTCCCATTTCAGGTTAAGGTTCTCGTTCTGGAAGGGACCGATGGCATTGATAAACTTACCGTTATAGTAGAACCTTCCGGCAGTTCCGTAGAGAAGTGTAGAGGTAAACGCATCAAATCCCTGTGAATTTCCTGAGACACCATAACCGACCCTCAGTTTCAGATCATCCACAAATGTGGAATTCACCAGGAAATTTTCTTTGCTGATTCTCCATCCGGCAGATACAGACGGGAAATATCCCCAACGGTTATTAGTACCAAAAGCTGAAGAGCCATCGCGGCGCATCGATGCCTGGAACAGGAATTTATCGTCGAAAGTATAGTTGATACGTCCATAAAAGGAAATTAAACGCTGGGTCTGAATCCTGATATTACCATAATCAACAACCACACCAGCCGGAGGATCTCCCAGTCCCGGGTTATAGTAAGTCAGATCATCCGTAACAAATCCCTGATTAGAAGTCTGGAAACCATCACCGAACCTGTCTTCCTGCCATGAATATCCAAGCAGGAATTTAAAGCCGTTCTTACCAAAGGTCTTATCATAGTTAAAATAGGTTTCCAATACTTTTTTGGTATTATTGATCGAGTTGCGGATCGCCTTTCCATTGGTATTCAGGGCAAGTCCTGAAAAACGGTTGTAATAGAGATCATTTCCGATCTGTTCGTCCTGGAGGGAAACGCTCACCGTATAATCCAGTCCCGGTAATATATTTGCCTGAACAAGTCCGTTAACAAGGAAAGTTTTCGTTTTGGTTTTCAGTGTATTGTTATCAATCAGAGATACGGGGTTAAGGTAGCCGCGTGTACGGGAAAAATCTTCTGAATAAGTTCCGTCTGGTCTTTTTACAGCTACCGTTGGCAGGTATTTCAGCATATTAGGATATACTTCAGCCGGAATATTGTTGTTGCTGGTGTTGCTGTTGGTTAACGATAAGTTGAGTTTCAGACGATCGTTCAGTGCTTTTTGCTGAATATTGGCTCTTACAATGTACCGTTCCAGGGAGGAACCTTTCAGTACCCCGTTATTTTTAAGATAATTAACACTCGCGCCGTAAGCAGTGTTTTTAGAGCTTCCCATAAAAGAAAGATTATGATTATGGGAGATACCGGTACGGCTTACTTCGTCCATCCAGTTGGTATTGCTTCCGTCATCATCCCTCGGATTGAGGGATTTTCCGTTGGCCTCCAGATAAGAACGCAGTTGCTGACCTGAGAGCATGTCAATGGTGTTAGAGATTTTCTCTGCGGCCACATAGGCACCGTAAGACACACGCGATTGTCCTTCCTGGGCTTTACGGGTTGTAATCATGATAACCCCATTGGCAGCGCGGGAACCATATATTGCCGTAGAAGAGGCATCTTTGAGTATATCTATACTGACTACATCATCAGGAGCGACCAGATCAATGGAAGCACCGGGTACACCGTCAATTACATAAAAAGGCTCCTGAGCACCTTCCCGCAGGGTAGAAGGCCCGCGGAGAATAACAGTACCTTTTGAGTTGGGGTCTCCGCTTTTAGTGATATTCAGGCCGGGGACTTTACCTTGCAGCATCTGTGAAGGGGAGCTGAACGCACCTCTGTTAAATTCTTCTGTAGTAATAGATGAGATAGAGCCTGTCAGCTCGTTTTTTGTAGTATTTCCATATCCAACCACGACCACTTCTTTCAGGGCGGCGACTGATTCATTCATGATAACAGAGGGTAACCGGTTTTCTCCGGCATTGATCAGATAAGCATTGAATTCCTGTTTTTCAAAACCGATATAGCTGAAATGGATATCGTAACGTATGCCTGCTTTAAGACTGGCGATATTAAAATGACCATTAGCGTCGGTCATTGTGCCTTGTTTGGAATCTTTTCCGGTTTCGTTCAGCTGTACTGTGACACCTGGCAGGGGTTCTCCGTTTTGTGTTGTCACTGTTCCGGACAGCTGGGCAGCCGACTGCGCTTCCGCTCTTCCGAACAAACTGACTGTCATCAAAAGGATCAGTGTTAAAACACGTGTGATCCTTTCCGGCAGCTTTCTCATTTTAGAGTGTTTTTTCATTGCTGATTGTTTTTGGATAATTAATAGATATAGTTAGTAAAATGGGTACTTGAATAAACTGAGCAGCTTCATCATATTATTATGGATTTAAAAGCCGGTGCTGTAAAAAATGATGTTGTACAGCATTCTTAAATAGCGTTTGAATGCCCTTTAGAGCTGATTTAGAGGTTGATCTTTAAATCAAAATTAAGAAGATTATACATGATATAATGTTTAGATAATATTTGATTTATCAATGCAAACGTTTGCATTAGATTGCAAACGTTTGAAAAAATTTCATAAGAGAATATAAAATGAGAATAACCTTAAAGCGGCCGGACAAAACAAGCCGTTTTAAGGTTATTGCAGATCAGGAAAAGATCATGAAATTATTAATTATTGGTAGTATCTGCTTTAGCGGCGGCTTTGGCCTGCTTTCTGAAATACTTACGGAATAGAAAATTACTACGGAGCGCCAGCATATTTTCATCAAGCTTGTCGGTGCTTGATTCGAGATTCCGGATGGTCTCTTTCAATGACCGGGCCGTAGCTTCATCATTCAGCAGTACACCAGCCGGACTGCTGCTGCTTTGCAGGCTTTTGTTAAGGCCGGCCGTGGTTTCATCCAGCTTTTTCAGCAAGCCATCTGCCTGGACAGTCAAAGTATTGATCTGGGACGATGCCTGTTTGAGGTTGACCATAATAGTGGTATCCGTTACCAGGTCATGCGCAAAATTCCCTTCCTTGTTCAGACTGGCTGTAAAAGAGTTAAGGGAGGCCACCATTTTGTTGGCATTGACAGAGGCGGATTTCAGTGTGTTTAAGGTTGCAAACAACTCATTATAGAGGGCATCCTCTGAAATAACCTTTCCGATGGTCCCTTCTCCATCTCTGATTTTATTACTGAGTACTTTCAGGTTTTCGGTTATGGCCAGCAGGTTTACGTTATTGCTCTGAAGCGTATTCATCATGTCTTCAGAACTCGTGGTTTCTTCAATCTGAAGCTTATCTCCGTTTTCAATAGAAGGCACGTTGGTAGAACCGCCGGTAATGACCAGAATTTTATTTCCGATCAGGCCGTCACTGCTTATTTTTACTTTCGCATCCTTCCGGATAAAATCTTTGGATTTTTCCTCAATGTTCATGATAACTTCCACTTCGGAGTTGCCATGAAACTGAACCTTTTTAACCGTTCCGACCTTCACTCCGGAATACCAGATATTATTGCCGGCGGTGATACCGTTTACATCCTTAAAAATGGTACTGACTGTTACGTTACTTACGAATGCTTTGGTTATACTGCCTACGGCAAGAATGGCGGCGGCCAGAAAAACCAGGCCCACCAGGATGAATAAGCCTACAGTAATGGCACGTTTATTTTCAGGTGACATATATTAACTTTGTATAAAATTGTAATCATAAAAACTCTGTACTCTGGGATCAGGTTCCCTGAATACTTCTTCGAATGTTCCCTGTTGGAGAAACTGTCCTTCCAGTAACATGGCTATTCTGTCACCGGTTACTTTGGCGCAGGTTAAGTCATGGGTAATGATAATGGAACTGGTGTGGTACCGCTCCCTGACTTCGTTGATCAGATTATTAATCTCACCACTTGTGATGGGATCAAGACCTGCGGTAGGTTCATCGTATAATACGATTTCAGGTTTGAGAATTAAAGTACGGGCTATCCCGATACGCTTACGCTGCCCGCCTGAAAGTTCAGAGGGCATCTGATTGATGGTCTGCAGCAGACCGACTGAGTCCAGCACTTCCTCAATTTCCCTTTGTACATCTTTTTTAGTAAGGCCCTTTGTATTCCTTACCAGCGGAAATTCAAGATTCTCCCGAACGGTCATGGAGTCATACAATGCACTTCCCTGAAATGAGAATCCTACTTTCATTCTCAGTTCCCTGAGTTCTGCCGGAGATAGCCGATCAACTTCCTCGCCAAAAACCTCTACAATTCCGCTGTCTTTTTTCAGTAAGCCTACAATAATTTTTATCAGAACCGACTTCCCGGTCCCTGACCGTCCCAGTACAACCAGGTTTTCCCCACGGTATAAATCAAGGTCAATGCCCCTTAGAACATGCAGGTCACCGAATGATTTATATAAATCTGCAATATGTATTACAACTTCTTTATCCATATTTTCGGTGCTGGTTACATAAACCGGATCCAGTTCGCAATTTGTACAATGAGAATTTCCTCAATAAATATATAAAACATGGAAGTTACCACGGCCGAGTTGGCAGCACGGCCTACGCCTTCTGTTCCCTGACTCGTATTGTATCCTTTGTAGCTCCCTACGATGCCGATAGTGAAGCCATAAAATACGGCTTTAATGAGCGTTGTGTTAATATCCAGAAATGAAATGCTTTCAAAGGCTTTTTCAATGAAGAGCAGAAAGCTGGTATTTTCATTCTGATAGACATTAAGAAAAGCGCCCATCATCGAAACAAATCCACAATAAAATGTCAGAATCGGGATCATCAGTGTGGTTGCCAGCGTGCGGGTTACCACCAGATACTTAAACGGATTAATGGCTGAAACCTCCATGGCATCGATCTGCTCGGTCACTTTCATGGAACCCAGCTCGGCACCTATACTGGAACCGATGCGGCCGGCACTGATAAGTGCAGTGACCAATGGGGCAAGGGCGCGGATAATAGCAATACTAACGAGTGACGGTAACCATGAAGTGGCCCCGAATTCTGAAAGTGATGGCCTGGACTGCTTGGTAAAAACCACACCTGTAATAAACCCGGTCAGTGAAATCAGCGGAAGCGAAAGATAGCCGATACGGTAACACTGCAATATCAGTTCCCGCCATTCAAAGGGCCCTTTAAACAATTCTCTGAAAAACTGGGCTACGAACTGATAAGCATTGTAAACAGCAATAAGCGTGTCATCAATTTTAGTAGAGAACAAGTGTTTTTTTTCGTTCTGCCCTTTATTCATCCCTGGTGGATATTAATTCAACTATGATTTTCTGGCGACCTTTTAAGTCCGGCTTCCTATTGTATTTTGGAAATGATCGGTATTTATAACGTCATATGCCGGATATAATTTGGCGGAAAGTTAGGGATATTTTTTCTGAATAATCATCGTTCAGAAAAGGGAAGATTGATTTATCTAATAAATTGTTGAAAATTTTCTATTATGTCTGAAATAATTTTATGCTTTCATCCGGCTTATCGTTGTCTGAGCGGCATGAAGCCGCTTTTTTCGTGCAGGATTATGATTCTGTTCTTCTTTAAGAAATTTTAATGCAGAAAGAATTTAAAACTATGCGATAAACCTTATATTTTTGGACACCAAATCAAATTACTATACAAATGTCGGGAAATAACAGTGAAGATGAAGTGGAAGGACTTCCACCTTTCGTCCGGTCGTGGAGCATGATGTACTGGCTGCTTGCTATTGCACTGGTTCTTCAGATTGTTTTTTATTTCCTGTTCATGAATTATTTTCAATGAGCTATTTAGATTGGTCAGTACTTGCCCTCACAATTTCCTTTATTATAGGATACGGTATTTATCGTAGCCGGACGGCCAACAGCATTGAAGGCTATCTACTGGCTGATAAGTCACTTCCCTGGTACCATGTTACGCTGTCCCTGATGGCTACGCAAGCCAGCGCAATTACATTCCTGTCGGCACCCGGACAAGCCTATACCGACGGTATGCGGTTTGTGCAGTTTTATTTTGGATTGCCCCTGGCCATGATTGTGCTTTGTATCACTTTCGTTCCGAAGTTTCATAAACTGAATATCTATACCGCTTATGAGTATCTTGAGGGCCGGTTTGATGTGCGGGTCCGGACGTTGACATCATTGTTATTTCTTCTGCAGAGGGGGCTTTCTACCGGTTTGTCTATTTACGCGCCGGCCATTATTCTTTCTTCCATTTTAGGGCTTGATATTTTCCTTACCAATATTATCTGCGGAGGCCTGGTTATGCTATATGCCGTTATGGGCGGTTCCGGTGCTATTTCACACACACATCTGCAACAAATGGGGATTGTGACAGTGGGGATGGTAATAGCAGGTGTTATGGTCGTATATATGCTTCCCCCGCAGGTTTCCTTTACAGATGCGATCCATATCGCCGGGAAAATGGGCAAAACCAACCTGATTGATTTTGAATTTGACCTGAACAGCCGGTATAATATCTGGTCGGGTATAATCGGCGGCTTTTTCTTGCAGCTTTCTTATTTCGGAACAGACCAGTCCCAGGTAGGACGTTACCTGACGGGTAAATCTGTCGGTGAAAGCCGTTTGGGGCTTGCCATGAACGGGTTACTGAAAATTCCGATGCAGTTTCTGATTTTGCTGGTGGGTACGCTTGTATTTGCCTTTTATCAGTTTACGACACCACCCTTGTTTTTTAATAAAGTTCAGACCGACCTGGTTGCTCAGACAGAATATGCAGGTGCTTATCAGGAACTTGAAAGCAGGCATGAAAAATTACAGGAAACCAAAAGGGAAAAGGTACATCTGTTAACCGAAGCAATTCATGCCGGAAACGAAAGCCAGATAGAGCAATCACGCGTTGAACTTGCCGGTATGGAAGCCGAAGTACAGTCTATGCGGAAAGAAGCACAGGAGTTAATCGGACAGGCAACAGGCGGAGCAGTGAATGATGTCAATTATATTTTTCTCAGGTTTGTCATGGATTACCTTCCTGCTGGTCTTATCGGCTTACTGATTGCCGTTATATTACTGGCTTCTATGGGTTCCGTTGCTGCCGCATACAATTCACTCGCGTCCACTTCGGTGGTTGATATTTACCAACGGTTATTTATAAAGGGTAATAGCTCTTCTCATTATGTGAGTGCTTCACGCTGGTCTACGTTTTTCTGGGGAGTATTCTGCATTATTGTGGCGCAGTTTGCCAGTCGCATGGGTAGTATGATAGAGGCAGTGAATGTATTAGGTTCCTTATTTTATGGCGTTATCCTCGGGATTTTTCTTGTAGCATTTTATTTTAAATCGATCGGGTCACGTTCGGTTTTTATCGGTGCCGTTATCGGGGAGGCCTTCGTCGTTTACAGTTTCTGGGTTGATCTGACAGCTTTTCTATGGCTGAATCTGATCGGTTGCGTAATGGTAATTGTATTCGCAGGGATTGCAGAAAAAGTTTTCCCGGAAAAGGTGAAAGCATAGGTTAAAGCAATGAACTGTAAATTAGTAATTTACTTTGCTTTTGTAAATTTGAAAGACAATATATATAAAATTATTTTTGTTAATATTTTAATATAACGAAACTATTGTTCTGCTTTTTGCATTATGAATACGACTCTTTACTTGCCATGGGTTAAGGGTTTCAACTCTACTTAGGAAACAATCACATATAGCCTGAACACAGGTTATAGCGGGTTGTATTGATGAAGAATCTTTAAGTCATAACAGGCTGAGAGATGATTTTCTTTTTATCCGGTTAATTTTTTGTTTATTAAATGAATTTAAATTCTTTCCTATCGTCGTATAACAGATTTATACGGAACGCAAAATGGCTATTAATTTGTACACCTGTACCTCTTCTTGCACAGTCGGTGACAAAGACAGATTTGCCTGCTGATGCAAGTCTGGAAAGTCTGATACAGTTTGCGTTGGAAAACCAGGCAACTGTACAGCAATCAAAAATTGATGAAAAGATCACTGACAGCCAGATCAGAAGCAGATTATCGGCGTGGTATCCCCAGGTGAATTTCAACTATAATATTCAGCACAACTTTGTAGTGCAGACCAGTATTATCGGAGGAAATCCTGTAAAGCTCGGGGTAGACAATACTTCCGGAGCTTTACTCTCACTATCTCAGAATGTTTTTAACCGTGATGTGCTGCTTGCTCAGAAAACAAAGCAGGACGTAAGATTAATGGCCGGTCAGTCCACTACAGATACCAGAATTAACCTGGTTGCTGATGTGACCAAAGCCTTTTATGATGTATTGGCGACACGGGAACAGGTAAATGTTACCGTCGGGGATATTCAGCGCCTGGAGCGCAGCCTAAAGGATACCCGTCATCAGTATGATGCAGGTGTAACGGATAAGATAGATTACAAAAGAGCTACTATAGCTTTGAATAATACCCGTGCAGCCCTGAAAACGTATGAAGAAGTACTGAAAGCGAAAATAGAATATCTTAAAACGGTTGCAGGCTATCCTACCGACCGTTCCCTGGATATTAAGTATGATACACTTCAGATGGAAAATGAAATCTGGATTGATACCATCGCGGGCCCTGATCTCAATAGCAGAATCGAATATCAGTTGCTTCAGACACAAAAACGCCTGACGGAATCAAACCTGCGCTACTCTAAATGGAGTTATCTTCCGAGTATTTCACTGGGTGCTGCTTATAATTTTAATTATCTGAGCAATACAATGTCTGATCTTTATAAAATAAACAGACCCAATTCTTATGTTAACCTTACACTTTCACTACCTATTTTTCAGGGAGGAAAACGGAAAGCTGATATCGCGGAGGCAGAACTGCAGCTGAAAAGGCTGGATTGGGACTTTGATGCCTTAGACCTGGGAATCAGGACAGAGTATCAGTCCGCACTGGCGAATTACAAAGGGAGTCTTTCTCAGTATCAGTCATTGAAAGAAAACATGGACCTGGCAAAGGAAATTTATGATGTGGTTAATCTGCAATACCGCTCCGGAATTAAGACTTACCTTGAAGTAGTGACAGCGGAAACAGACCTTCGTCAGGCCCGGATTAATTATTTCAATGCATTGTATCAGGTAATGTCGGGTAAAATAGATGTCCAGAAAGCATTGGGCCAGTTGAATTATTAAGAATTGTAATATTTAAGTATAATATGTATAGTAAAATTTCTTACGGTTATCTGATAGCAGCTGCATCTCTGTGGATAGTGACGGCTTGCAACAAAAAAGCTGAACAGGCGCAGGCATCTGTGCAGGGCCCCGTGGCGGTGGCGGTAGCATTGGAAACTGTCTCACAAAGTGATGTGACGTATTTTGATGAATATCCCGGAACGGTGATTGCGCTGGATCAGGTAGAATTACGTCCACAGGTGAGTGGTTTCATTACCGGTGTCCATTTCAGCGATGGAGCCCGGGTATCAAAAGGTCAGCTTTTATATACCATAGATTCACAGCTTTACACCGCCAACCATGACCAGGCGGTAGCGAATCTGAAAGTACAGGAAGCTAATCTGGTAAAAGCACAGAAGGACGCAGACCGTTATCATCAGCTTGCTGAGCATGATGCGGTTGCCAAACAATTGGTTGACAATGCTGATGCAGCACTTGAGGTAGCCAAAAGCCAGGTTGAAGCAGCGAAATCTGCTATTCAGGGCGTGCAGACAAATGTCCGTTATACTAAAGTGGTGGCTCCTTTAAGCGGCTTGATTGGCATCTCCCAGGTGAAAGTCGGCGCGGCTGTTACAGCTGGTCAGACAATCCTTAACACAGTGTCAACCGACAACCAGCTGGCAGTTGATTTTAATGTGGATCAACGTGAAATCTTCAGGTTTTCGAACCTGATCAATAGTAAAGTTCAGGATTCAACTTTCACTTTGGCATTTGGTTCTGAAGTGTATCCGCATCCTGGTAAATTATTATTGCTGGACAGAGCTGTTGATTCTAATACGGGTACAATTAAGGCGCGTCTTGTATTCCCGAATCCGGGCGGTTTGCTCAGGTCCGGAATGAATGGTGCAGTCCGTGTAAAAAATCATGCTGCCCATACCGTTACCATTCCTTATAAAGCAGTAACTGAGCAGTTGGGTGAATTCTTTGTGTATATCCCAAATGACAGCAATATTGTTTCTCAGAGACAAGTGGTGCTCGGGCGTTCGGTTGGTGCTGATATTATCATCAGGAGCGGGTTGAACGGTGGAGAGAAAATTGTGGTCGAGGGTATGCAGAACCTGAGAGAAGGCAGTATGATTAAAACAGAAAGCAAATAATGTTTACTGTTTTTATACAACGGATTATTCCTGATTTTGATTTAGTTATAATATGATTGCAGATATTTTTATAAAGAGACCCGTCACCGCGATTGTAACATCAATCGTGATTGTTCTTGTTGGTCTTATTGCCATGTATAATCTGCCTGTGGCACAATATCCTGATGTTTCCCCACCTACAGTGTCAGTGACTGGAAACTTTACAGGCGCAGATGCGGAGACGGTTGAGCAGACAACCACCACACCCATTGAAACCCAGATCAACGGGGTGCCGGGGATGACTTACATGTCCAGTAACAGTACAAGCAGCGGCCAGAGCAGTATTACCGTAAACTTTGAAGTCGGAACTAATATTGACATCGCTGCGCTTGATGTTCAGAACCGCGTCAGTGTGGCCGAACCATCACTTCCGGACATGGTAAAACGTTTGGGGCTAACGGTACGGAAAAGACAACCTTCCGTAATGATGGTATTGGGATTATATTCTCCCAACGGTACCCATAGTGCTCAGTTTGTAGGAAACTATGCCAATATTTATCTCAAAGATGCCTTGCAAAGGGTAAAAGGAGTAGGGGATATCTTTGCACGTGCAGATGACTTCGGTATGAGGATATGGCTGGATCCGGAAAAGCTGGCGAACCTCCGTATGACTCCTTCTGACATTTCGGCCTCTCTTGCCGAACAGAACCTTCAGATTGCTGCGGGTACTGTCGGTGGAAATCCGCAACCTGCAGCGCAGGCTTTTGAATACAGTGTACTTACAAACAGCCGTCTGAATACGGTTGAGCAATTTGAAAATATTGTGGTACGCACTGCCCCTAATGAAGGCAGTGTCGTATTTCTGAAAGATGTTGCGAGGGTAGAACTCGGAAAATTTGACTACGGAGTTAATGCTTTTGTCAATGGTCGTCCGGCAGCCTTTATGATGATTTATCAGGCTCCCGGTTCAAATATCCTGGATACTTATGACGGGCTGATGAAAGCCCTTGAGGAGGCAAAAAAGAATTTTCCCAGTGATATTGACTATGTCTTACCCACGGAAAATGCCTCTGTTGTAAGGGTTTCGGTGCAGGAGGTAATAAAAACTCTGATGGAAGCGCTGGTACTGGTAACGCTTGTTGTATTTCTTTTCCTGCAAAGCTGGAGAGCAACGCTGATTCCGCTACTTGCTGTACCCGTATCACTGATCGGAACACTGATCTTTTTTATTCCGTTTGACTTTACCATCAATACCCTGACTCTTTTTGCGTTTGTACTGGCTATTGGTATTGTGGTGGATGATGCCATTGTGGTGGTGGAAGCTGTGCAGCATTATATAGATGAGAAAAAGATGTCGGCCAAAGAAGCTACTATTCAGGCCATGAAGGATATTTCTGGGCCGGTAATTGCTATCGCATTGATTCTTGCGGCTGTATTCGTTCCTGTAAGCTTTGTGCCGGGTATTGTAGGACGGCTTTATCAGCAATTCGCCATTACTATTGCGGTATCGGTACTTTTATCTGCATTTGTGGCCTTGTCTCTGACACCGGCCTTATGTTCCATTATGCTGAAACCCACCAAGACCAAAGAATCGGAAATGAATTTTCTGGACCGTTTCTTTTTCCGTTTTAACAAATGGTTTGATAGGGTTTCGCTTGGGTATAAAAGAGGGGTGGCCAAATGGATTAAAGCCACACCATTGGTGATGGTCATGATGGTTTGTTTGTGTGTCGGCCTGTTTTTCCTGTTTCAGAACAAACCTACCGGCTTCATTCCGATAGAAGATGAAGGTCGTCTGTTTGTTACCTATGAAATGCCGGAAGCGACTTCTACAACACGAAATGTGGCTATGCTTCAGGATATCATGAAAAGGATTGAAGATATACCTGAGATCAGGGTTGCGGGTGGCCTTGCCGGAATGAATATCGTTACTTTTTCGAATAAATCAAACGCAGGTACTTTGTTTATCAACCTGCACCCGTGGTCAGACCGGAAAGGAAAAGATCAGCATGTTCAGGCCGTAATTCAGAAAATTATGCAGAGAACAGCTGATATTAAGGAGGCCCGGATTATCCCGATCGCCCCACCGGCTATTCCTGGATTAGGAGCTACGTCTGGTTTTACTTTCCAGTTGCAGCAGACTTCAGGGGGTACTATCAGAGAACTGGAAACGGTAGTTAATGAATTTGTTCAGAAAGTTAATGCACGTCCTGAAATCGGAAGAGCGTATACTTTCTTTACAGCACGTACACCAAGTTATCAGCTGGATGTAGACAGAGAGAAAGCCAAACGGTTAGGAGTCAATGTGTCGGATGTGTTTAATTCCTTGTCTGTACTGCTTGGTAGCGGATACGTGAATGACTTTAACTTATACGGTCGGAATTTCCGGGTAATGGTGCAGGCCGACAGTACTTCCCGTTCGTCCATGGAAAACATCGGTAAATTCCACGTCAGAAACAGTGGCGGAGAAATGCTTCCTTTAAGTTCACTGGTAAGTTACAGGATCGTGAACAACCCTGCTGTTATTTCTCACTATAATATTTATCGCTCAGTAGATATTAATGGTACTCCGGCCGACGGTTTCAGTTCAGGGCAGGCGATACAGGCATTAAAAGAAGTGGCAGACAATTCACTGCCGGATGGGTACAGCTATGAGTTCAGTGGAATGAGCCTTGAAGAGATAAAATCAGGAAACAGCACCATCCTTATTTTTGGTATATCCATTGTGTTCGTATTCCTTTTCCTGGCAGCACTTTATGAGAGCTGGACAGTTCCGTTCTCTGTACTGTTTGCCGTGCCGATCGGGGCCTTTGGTTCAATCCTGACCTTGACTTTCCTTCCGTCATTGTCGAATAATATTTATGCGCAGATCGGGTTGATTACACTGATCGGTCTTGCTGCTAAAAATGCGATTCTGATTGTTGAATTTGCCAAGGAAAGGGTAGATGGGGGTATGGAACTGATAGAGGCTACACTCGATGCTGTAAAGCTGAGACTTCGCCCGATTATCATGACGTCCCTGGCATTTATACTGGGTGTATTACCTTTGGCATTTGCAACAGGGGCATCATCTGTTTCCAGAAATACGATCGGATGGACTGTATTCGGAGGGATGATTGCCGCTACTTCACTAGCCATCTTTGTGGTACCGGTATTCTTTGTATTGATTGAAAGGTTTGCCGGAGGTAAGAAGGTCAAGTTTGACAAAAAGAACCTTGAGGTAAAGACCCATGAATAATGGTTTTTGAATGATAATTAAAAATGACTGTCTGAAAAGGCAGTCATTTTTAGTTTATAGGCAGGATGGCAATTGATTGTTTATGGAAAGCACATCGGTTTTTATCCGACAGAGCCAGAAGACCAGGAGTATGCTTGTCAGGTTTATTGATGCTTTAATTGCATGAAGAATATTTAGAAAATGCAATTCCGTGAAAACGATAAATACCGTGTCACAGGCCTCGGGGCAGGTACATATTCAATATCATTTGGGGATCTTAACATTCTGAAAATAGCATCCTTTCAGGATTTTACAGGCATTGCCTTCCCCCCTTTTTCTATTATCATTCCACTACTTGGTGGTTATTTTAAGTCCGGAAGACTGGCAGGATTCTAGAAAAGCGGATATATCCGAAAATTAACCATGAAACGGTGATAGGATTCTAAACCCGGACTAACGTTAATTACTTGATCAGCAGTAATAATTTTTTAGTACCTGTCAGCGTTTATCTTTTATAATTTCCTCCGCATAACACACCTGTTTTGAGCCGGAGAGAAAACAAAAATGCCGACCAAGTGGTCGGCACGTTTGCATCTATTAGCCATGAAAAATAAATTACCCTTTCAATTGTCCTCTCAGTGCACGTGGGATATCCACAGAAGCTACCGGGTTGCTTAACGGGCTTAGGATGGTAAATCCTTCAGCTTTAATGGAAGCAACTTTGACAGATTTTCCAAGATCAAGGTTGGTTACATCCACTTCGATATAATCGGGAATGTTTTCCGCAGCACCTTGTACCTGCAATTTAAGTAATTTCTGGTTTAATTTACCACCTTTCATTACTCCTGTTGAAGTACCTGTTAATTTCACAGGAACTTTTACTTTAATTTGTTTTCCAGGAACGATTTCAAGGAAATCGGCATGGATGATTGAATCATTTACAGGGTGAAACTGAGTCTCCTGCAAGATTCCCTGATAGATGTCTCCTTCGATGTTAATAGTAATATTAAAAACATCAGGAGTGAAAAGCAACTCACGGAACAGAATAGTCGGAGCATAGAAATGAACGTGTTCTTTTCCTCCGTACAATACTGATGGAACGTAACCTTCAGCACGTAGCTTCTGCGATTCCGTCTTTCCGAGATTCGCTCTTTTAAACCCTACAATCTCATGCTTTTTCATAATTATGGATTAAATTTAGTAAAAAAATTAATTATTTGTTATAAATAGTGAACTAATAGATTCGTGGTCTCGAATTCTGCCGATCGCTTTTGCGAAAAGTTCAGCGACAGAAAGTACTTTAATTTTGGGACTATGCCCTTTTAACGGGATCGTATCAGTGATGATCAGCTCTTCCAGCACAGAATTATTAATGTTATCATAAGCCTTTCCCGACAAAACAGGGTGCGTACAAATAGCTCTGACAGAAGCCGCTCCTTTGTCTAGAATAATTTCAGCAGCTTTACAGATGGTACCTCCCGTATCCATCAGATCATCCACCAGTACTACATTCGCGTTTTCAACATCACCGATTACCTGCATGGATGCAATCTCATTAGCTCTTTTTCTGTGCTTATCACAAAGAACCATATCGGCATTCAGGAATTTGGCGAACGTTCTTGCCCGTGCGGCGCCGCCTACATCCGGAGATGCGATCAGCAGATCAGGGAGGTTCAAAGCCTGAATGTAAGGTACAAATATCGTTGCTCCTTCGAGATGATCTACCGGAAAATCAAAGAATCCCTGAATCTGTCCGGCATGCAGGTCTAGTGTAATTAACCGGTCAACGCCTGAGGCAGATAACAGATTAGCTACGACCTTAGCACCAATGGCAACCCGTGGTTTGTCTTTTCTGTCCTGACGGGCATATCCAAAATACGGAATTACAACAGTTACGTAGTGTGCTGAAGCTCTGCGCGCTGCGTCTACCATCAGTAACAATTCCATCAGATTGTCGGCCGGTGGAAATGTGGACTGGATAAGGAACACATCACATCCGCGAATTGATTCTTCAAAGCTGGGGGAAAGCTCCCCGTCACTGAAACTCCGGAGTGTATAGCCACCCAGATCCTTTCCAAAAAAACGAGCAATATCTTTGGCCAGGTATTCCGATTTACTACCGGAAAAAATCTTTACTGTATTTATTGAACCCATCAGTACTTAAAAAGTTGTGCAAAATTATAGAAAATCAGGCAATTATCTTTGCAATTTTATTTATTTTTAAAGTTTTGTAAATTATCAGAGCGGCAAGTACCCCCACAAGAGCCCCTACCAATATGTCTCCTGTGTAGTGTACACCAACATAAACCCTGCTGTATGAATAGAGTACAGACCAAAGGAAGATCCATTTCATCCATTTGATGCGGTCTCTCGTGAGCAGCCATAAAGAGGTGGCCACAGCAAACGAAGTAGACGCATGCGATGAGGCAAATCCGAATTTACCGCCACATCCGGCTACATTGTGTACCAGATGGCCAATCACCGGGTCATGACAGGGGCGCGGGCGGGCAAAAAAAGGTTTCATTAATCCGGAGGTTATATAATCAGCGAGCAGGACGGCGAAAATCATGGCAACAAAATAGATCCAGCCGGTTTTTCCATAATTTCTGACAATCTGGTAAAGTAAAAACAAATACATAGGAATCCAGGTGTATTTGTTGGTTACCCAATACATAACTGTATCGAAAAACGGGGTATGCAATCCGTTAAACCACAAAAACAGATTCTGGTCGCCTGTTATCAGATTGTCTATAGCTTCTGTCATGATTAGAATCCGAGGGCCTTTCTCACCCTTTTGATCGTTTTTTGCGCTATTTCCCTGGCTTTTTCTTCACCTGCGAGCAGCTTGTTTTCCAGCTCCTGCGGATTTTCTTCGTAATAATAATTGAATAGTTTCCGGGGCTCTTCAAATTTCTTCATGATCAGTTCGTAGAGTGCCTGTTTGGCATGTCCGTAACCATAAGCTCCGTTCAGATAATTGTGACGCATGGTATTGGTTTCTTCATCAGAAGCCAGTAAGGAATACAGCTGAAAAGTAACGTCTGTATCAGGATTCTTCGGTTCTTCCATCGGAGTAGAATCCGAAATGATTTTCATGATGTTTTTCCTGAGTTCTTTTTCCGGCAGGAATACGTTAATGTAATTGTTATAGGACTTACTCATTTTCTGGCCATCGACACCCGGAATGGTCATTAGCCTTTCATCAATCTTTGCTTCAGGAAGTATCAGCAGCTCTTCGCCGGTGAGGCGGTTAAATGTACTGGCGATGTCACGGGTCATTTCAAGATGCTGTTTCTGATCCTTTCCTACAGGTACAATATTGGCATCATATAAAAGAATATCGGCCGACATGAGTACCGGATAGGTAAAGAGGCCCGCGTTCACTTCTGCCAGTCTTTCTGACTTATCTTTGAAAGAATGTGCATTGGACAACATGGGGAAGGGGGTGTAGCAACTCAGATACCAGGTGAGTTCTGTATGCTCCTGTATGCGTGATTGCCTCCAGAATACATTTTTCTCTGTATCAAAACCCATAGCGAGCCAGGTAGCTGCAACGGCTCTGACATATTCATCACGTAATTTCCCGTCTTTGATGGAAGTCAGGGAGTGTAAATCTGCAATAAAGAAAAAGGATTCATTGCCTGGGTTTCTGGAAAGCTCAATTGCTGGTTGAATTGCACCTAATATATTGCCAAGGTGTGGTCTTCCACTACTTTGGATGCCGGTTAAGATTCGTGCCATGGATGGTAATAAAGTTATTCAGATAGTATGAAATGCAAAAATCGTTAAATTGCCCGGGATTTTAAAATTGAAAACTGTTTCTATATGCCAGTGACTGCTTCAACCTTTGACTTTCTGCACGATTTAAGTGAAAATAATAACCGCGACTGGTTTCAGAATAACCGGAAAAGATATGAAAAAGCGAAATCAGAAATAGAACAACTGGTTGATATTCTGATACAGGAAACCGGAAAGATCGAAGAACTGGGACCCACCCGTGTGAAAGATTGTCTGTTCAGAATCAACCGCGATGTTCGTTTTTCCAAAGATAAATCTCCCTATAAAAATTTTCTGAGTGCTGCCATCGGCCCCGGAGGAAGGAATTCAGGGCGTATCGATTATTACGTGCATATTCAGGCCGGTGGAAATTCATTTCTGGGTGGGGGCATGTGGTCGCCGACCCCGGCTCAGCTTGCCAAGTACAGACAGGAAATAGATTATAATGCTGCTGAACTCAAATCAATCATTAATAGGGCTGATTTCAGAAGCTATTTTCCGGAAGTCTGGGGGGAGGTGATGAAAACGGCACCGAAAGGTTATCCCAAAGAACATCCGGAAATCGGGCTTTTACGATACAAGCAGCTGTTTTTTATGCACAAATTCTCTGATGCGGAAGTGCAGCAGGCTGATTTCCCGCAGGAAGTAATGAAAGGGATTGCCTTGTTAAAACCTTATTGCGATTTTCTGAATTACATATTTTTTGATGAAGAGGAAGAAGATTAAGCCCCTTCCTCTATTTCGCTCATCGCCTCATTGATCATCCGGCATCCTTCCAGTATCTCCTGATCACTGATGGTAAGCGGCGGTGCCAGACGCATCGAATTGTCACAGAAAAGAAACCAGTCTGTTATCAATCCTTTTTCAATGCACCGGTCTATTACTTTTTTAAGGACTTCAAACGTATCGAATTCGACAGCAAGCATTAATCCCTTTCCTCTGATATTCCTGACCAGCGGATGGTGTATATGCTGTTGTATGAGGTTTCCTTTCTGAATGGCGTTGGCCGGCAGGTTTTCATCCCGCACAATCTGTAATGTGGCCAGTGCGGCGGCACAGCTGACGGGGTGGCCGCCAAAGGTGGTGATATGTCCCAGAATAGGATTGTTCTTCAATACTGACATCAGTTGCTGGGACGCCATAAAAGCTCCTATCGGCATCCCTCCGCCCATTCCTTTGGCTGTCAGTAGAATATCCGGATAAATATCAGCTCCTTCAAATGCCCAGAAGGTGCCGGTCCGTCCGAAACCGGTCTGAATCTCATCTGCTATCAGGATCGTTCCTGTTTCGGTGCAGCGTTCTCTCAGTAATTTCAGGTATTCCGGGTCACTGATTCTGATGCCTGATTCTCCTCCGACTATTTCAATGACTACGGCAGCCGTTTTTGCAGTGATTTTTTGGAGATCCGCTTTGTTATTCCTTTCAATACAACGTGTATCGGGAAGAAGCGGACGAAAATTGGTTTTGAAAAATTCAGCTCCCGCGATACTTAACGCTCCCTGTGATGAGCCGTGATAAGCGTTGAAATACGAAATTATCTCAGCCCTGCCCGTATAACGCTTGGCAAGCTTCATGGCTCCTTCAACAGCCTCTGTTCCCGAATTTGTAAAATAGACGTTGTCAATCATGCCAAAGGGAGACGGGGCCGACACCTTTACCTTTAAAGTTTCGGTCAGGGCTGCTGCCAGTTTTGTCTGGGGTGTTTGAACGTATTCTCCGAATACCATCAGGTGCATGTATTTATCCAGTTGTTCCTGAATGGCTTTCAACACCCTGGGATGACGGTGCCCTACATTGCTGACACCTATTCCTGAAATAAAATCTATATATGATTTGCCATCGGGGCTATAAAGGTGAATACCCTCCGCTCTTTCAATTTCAATGGCAAGCGGAAAATCGGAGGTCTGTGCAAGATGATCAAAAAAATGTTGTCTTGAAGTGATATGCATTTTATTTAATTTGATGAGCGGCTATGCCGGTCAGTATGGTTATGGTAAAACTCAATAGTGTACCCACCAGAACATATTCTGTGAGTTTAAGGTCTTCGTCTTTAAACCGGAGCAATGCTTTTGCTGCAATCAGAAACCCGATTGCCTCCAGCTGGTTACTGAACAAAAATGTAAGTATAAGAATTCGTTCTGTTATGCCTATCCATTTACCTGCAGCCTGCAATGTGTTCCCCGGGTTTTTGATCTGTATCCTGAACTTGTTGGTTAACAGCCCGATCGTTATGCCAAGCGGAAATGTGCATAATGCATAAGCAATGAAAATGGCCCAGACCCTTGGCCTGTTAAGCATCTCCTGGCCTGCGCTGATGATGGCGTTGAGATTATGGGTAAGGAGAATCCAGGCCACAATAAGTGCAAGCAAGTGCAGCGCCTGGTCCATCAGAAATATGCTGACCGACGGGTTACGCTGATATATCTTCCAGATATCAGTAGCCAGATGTACGGCAAATATACCGGCTCCCACCCAGATATTCTGCGTAAACAGACCTGCCAGTATACCTGCCAGTGCACAATGTAAGTAGAGCGGAACAGACTTCAGCATCTTTGTCTGTTTGCTTTTTACCCAGGCTCCCGGCTGAAAGAAAAAGTCGGCCAGAATGTGTGACGCCAGTAGTTTAAGGAGTACAATGATTTGAATATCAGTCATTTTTTATGGTGTTTTGAGATTCGAAACGCTGATATCTTTTCAGTATTTTCTCAAGAACAGTCCAGCCCGCACCTTGTATCCGCTTATTGACAGATGGCTGTGAAATACCGATGAGATCTGCAATCTGCTGCTGGTTTTTCTGATGTAGCAACCAATAGATGACTTCCGACTGGTGACGGGTTCTGCTGTTTTCCAGATAATCCATTACATAACAGTGTATAGCCCATTCATCATTGAAATCCTCCTCATCTCCTGTAACCCGGTTCCATATTTTCTCTTTTTTCATCGTATCAAGCCCTCTTCCTGAGTATTGAAACGCCGGTCCGTCAGAATCGGATAGTTTTTTATCCGAAAAATAGGTGACCTCTCCCAATCCTATGGAAATGCGGGTTCTGAATCCTGATTTGAAATGAAGAAAAGTTTTGATCAGCAGATTTTCTCTTAAACCGCCTTCATCCAGGTAAATCTGAAAACTGTCTCCCCGGATAAAATACTCATACAGGCCACTGCTTTGAGCCGCCAGATAATCAAATGCTGCTTCCAGTTCTTTGCGTTCCGCTACAGAGAATCCGGTAGAATCATATAAATCGCCTGTCAGAACCTGTTTCATTTTTTATATAGATATTATTATATATAATTTTATATTATGCATAAAATACGCTATAAAAGTACTTTATAAAATCTATTATTTATAAAAAGTGCATATTTTATTGAATTTCACCATATCCGCCACCACCGGGCGTTTCAATAATAAGCTGATCTTTGGATTTTACCTGAAATTTATAGATTCCGGGCAATCTTTTAACTTTACCCTTTGAAGTAATCAGGGTATGTTCAGCCGTTTTGCCGGCCCCGCCGCCAGCTACGCCGTATGGGGCAAAGTACCGGTGCTGACCTATTAAGGTTATTTCCAGTGGTTCCAGAAATTCAAACCGGCGTACTACGCCATTTCCTCCGTTGTATCTGCCCTGTCCGCCGGAATTTTTGCGGATACTGAATTCGAGTAAACGTATCGGGTATCTTCGTTCCAGATCCTCAGGATCGGTAATCTGCGTATTCGTCATATGCTGATGAACAGCAGACCGTCCATGAAAACCAGGACCAGCCCCTGTACCGCCGCCGATGGTTTCATAATAGCCAAAATGCTTGTTACCAAACAGGAAGTTATTCATTGTCCCCTGGCTGCAGGCTACCTGTCCGAAAGCTTTGAGGAGGGTATCGGTCAGTCGCTGACTGACTTCCGTGTTTCCTCCGACAACGGCCGGACAAGACTCCGGATCATCTGTAAAATCAGGATGTAACAGGCAATCGGGCGGAAGGATGATTTCAACATTTTCCATTAATCCGTCATTCAGCGGAATTTCCTTATCTACCAAAAGCCGGAGTACATACAAAACCGTACTGTAAACAATAGCAATGGTAGCATTCAGATTATGAGGATGCCGGGGAGAGGTTCCGGTAAAGTCAAAAATCTGTTTTTCGGCTGATATATGAACAGTGGCCGAAATTCTGCTGCCGTCGTCAAGATACTCCGTGGCTTTTAAGGTTTGATTATCAAAAGGTTCAAGCGCATTTTGTAACTGTAAGGTGGCATTTTCCTTAATTAATAACATGTACTTTTCAAGAACAGCCTGCCCGTAGATATGAGCCAGATCCCTGAACTGGCGGATGCCTTTTTGCAGGGAGGAAAAAGCGGCAAGAATGTCGGCTTCGTTGGCAGCATAGTCACGGGTAGGATAGGGGCCGTTATTGAAAAGGGATTTGAGCGTATCAGACTGAAATTCATTCCCTTTTACCAGATATTGCGGGGCGATGACCACTCCTTCTTCCGCCAGATTAACGGCATCAGGTGGCATGGATCCGGGAGATTTTCCACCAATTTCGGCATGATGCGCCCGGTTGATCACATATCCGATCAGTGTGCCGTTATCGGTGAACGCTCCAGCCAGTAAGGTAATATCAGGCAGGTGCGAACCTCCGTATTTCGGGTGATTGGTAATAATTACATCACCAGGGCCAAGGCTCATTTTTTCAAGGATAAGCCGTGCGCAAATTCCCATACTGCCCAAATGAACCGGAATATGCTGGGCGTTGACCAGTAACCTGGCCCTGGGATCGAGCAATGCACAGGAAAAATCAAGTCTTTCCTTAATATTTACCGAAAAAGCGGTTCGCTGTAGCTGAACCCCCATTTCATCAGCAATAGAGCGGAAGCGGTTAAGAAAAAGCTGAAGATTAATTTCTTCACTTTTAACAAGTTCCTGATTGGCTTGTTGTTCGTGATGGAAGGCTATAATATCATGATTTTCCTGAACACAGGCGGTCCAGCCGGAGGGTAGAAAGGAGGAGGACGTTTCGCTCAATACCACTGCAGGCCCGGCGATGAACTGTCCGTGCGTCAGTATATCCCAGTCGTAGCCATTTACCGAAGTAACATCAAATTCTTTTTTATAAACCGGATGAATCTTTTTCAGAACAGGGGCAGGACTGCCTTCCGTTTTTATACTAAGAGAAGGCGTATGCTGGCGTACTTCTTCCAGCATCAGATGTATGCTTTCCAGCTCAGTGACACTATTGTCAGGGAAATAGCCAAACTGCTGCCAGTAAAGATTTTTAAATTCCGATAAGGGGTCTTTTGCACTATAGCTGATTTCCAGCGAATTTTCCTGTCCTGCCAGCCGAAGGTGCAGCACAATGAATTTTTCACTGAAGTGGTCAACTCCCTGTTTTTTCAGATCAAGCTCGGCTTTCTTTCTCAGTTCCTTTACCCAGCCATTGATTTTATTACGTACATCTTTAAAGGGTTTCAGAACCTGGACAGAAACAAGGGAGGTGATTTTTGAGATACCAATTCCGGATGCGCTGAATAATCCGGCATCATAAGGCAGAATGATCTGCCGGATGCCAAGAATCTCTGCGATCTGGCAGGCATGTAGTCCCCCTGCACCACCAAAGGCAACCAGGGTGTAATCAGCAGGGTCACATCCTTTCGCTACCGAAATTTTACTGAGAGCACCCGCCATTTTCTCATTGGCAATCTGTTCCAGTCCGGTTAACAGTTCATAGGGTGGGATCATATTGCCGGTGGTTTCGAAAATCAGATTGATCAGATCCTTCAATGCATCTACAGCAGCTTTTTGCCTGATCGGGATACTCATTTTTGAAACATCCAGTTTACCAAGCAATAAATTGACATCCGTAATCGTGAGCGGCCCGCCCGCACCATAGCAGGCTGGTCCCGGTACGGATCCTGCACTTTCCGGTCCTGCCTGTAAACTATGACCATCGAACCAGCAGACTGAACCACCACCTGCCGCTACCGTTTCAACCGCCAGGGCAGGATTGTGCAATTCAAAATCTCCGATTTGTGTACGGTAGCTGAGCTCGGGCATTTTGTCAATCCGGGCAGCATCCGTACTGGTACCTCCCATATCAAAAGTCAGCACCTTTTCCTTTCCAAAAACACGGGCAGTTTCTGTAGCGGCAATTACACCACCGGCCGGCCCGCTGAGCAAACTGTCTTTAGCGACAAAAACTTTATGGTCTGTCAGCCCGCCTGTACTTGTCATAATCTGCAGCGGACTGTCACCGAGTTTCCCGGTAATGTGATTCAGGTATTGATCAAGAATGGGTTTCAGATACGCATTCACGACAGTCGTTTGTGTTCGTCGCAAATAATGAGAATAAGGAGCAAGCACTGAGGAAACCGAAATATTTTCAATACCGGATTTGGCCAAAGCTTTCTGAATTTTTAATTCATTCGAGGAATTAAGAGGCGAATGCAGCAGCGAAACAGCTACGGATTGCGGGTTTTCTATTTCCGATAATGATTTCAGAAAATCCCTGGAAACTGATTTGATTACCTTGCCGTTTGCGTCCGTTCTTTCTTCTGCTTCGATCGTATGTTCGCATAACATGAAAGGCTCGGGGATATGATTCTGGAACAGAGACGGCCTTTTTTGAGTATTAATATACAGTAAGTCCTTAAATCCCTGCGAGATAACAAGTGTTGTGGGAGCTCCCTTTTTTTCAAGAAGAGCATTGGTTCCTTTCGTGGTACCCAAACGCATCTCCAAAGGCGGAAGCTTTTCCTTCAAAGGTGTATTGGTAATCAACCGGGTAGCAAGAACAGGTGCTTCTTCATCAGAGCTCAGCTCAAAATCATGGTTTATGAAAGAGGGTAGATTATCTTCCAGTGTTAAAGTGTTGTGTAAATAATTGATATGCAGTAGTTTGCTTTGGATAGTATACTCCGGAACAAAAAACCGGTAATGTTCGAGTAATTTACTGTCAAAATTCCATGAAGCTTCAAATTCGTAGACGAACGGATTGATTTTCCGGATAATCCTTCCGCGCAATCTTCCGGTACTCAAAACTTTTATTTTGTACTTATTATCGTTAGGGTCGATACCGATACAATCCGTAAAGGTACCTCCCGTATCAATCCATATTCTCCATTTTTTATTCTGCTGCATAGAATGGGTATAAACTTGTATTCAAAATTAAAATCACTGATAAATAGTATTTACAAAAACAGGTTCTGATTTCCTTATCTCAAAGAGATGTTATTTCCCTGCTGATATAATATTAGCAAATAAACGATAAGCTCCTGTCACACCGGCGGGTAATTCACGGAAAAATGAGAGCCCTGTGTATACAAAATTACCTTTACCATATTTCGCATGAATAAGCATTCCATTTTTAGGTGCTTCACCGGTATCATTGGCTGATAACAGTGCTACATATTCAGGCGACCATTCAGCAGCAAAATATAATCCCCGTTCCTGGATCCAGTTGTTGAAGTCAGCCTGTGTAATTTTATTGGGATGATTAAGAAGATTATGTTCCGGGATCAGAAATCGTATTTCAGCGTCTTCTTCCGATACACGGTCACGACCTATTGTGAAAGGATAGGGGCCTGGGTTTTTAACATTCATTCCGAAGGCTGTGTTATACTGAACCAATAAAGTTCCTCCGTTTTTTACATAATCCATGAGTTTGTGCTGGAAAAACGGAAGCCGCTCATCAGTGTTATAGGCACGTACACCCAGTACAATGGCATCGAGGCCTGACAAATCGGTATCCGGGTTAGAGGTAGAAACATCAATAACCTGGCAGCCCATCTGTTTAAGTGCCTTCGGGATATCATCTCCTGCTCCGGCTATATACCCGACTTTCTTTGCCAGCGTCCTGACTTCCACTCTGGCTGCTTTGGTTTCAGCGACCGGAAACAAAGTTTGCCTGGGGATATGTTTATATGAAATGGTACGAACAGAATGTGCTGTTTCAGCATTGTTATGATCAATCTTTATCAGGGCACGGATCACCTGTTCGTCGGTTTGTCCGGGCGGCGATAAATTAAAGACTACCTGTTTTTCATCGTTTTTCTCTTCAATATCGAATGAAACGGATTCCGGAACAGATTTCCATCCTTTGGGTAACTGAAGGCTAACAGTTCCATGAATGTCTGATTTACCGGCGATTATGGTGAGCTTAACTGCTTTGGATGTTTGATCAGTAAACAGATAAACAGGTTCATCGAAGTTAACCATTACGGCCGGTCTGATTTCAAATGGGCGGTATACTTCACCGTCTATGGGATCATTTTGCTTGAAAACCAATGGTTTATGATATTCAAATTGTTCGCCCGCTATTTCAAAAATATAGGAAGTAAAAATCTCCGGAATACTTTCGGGCTGACCGATGAGACGAGGATCCGAAACGTCGAAGCTTCCTTTTTGCATCGGCTTTTCCAGCCAGTACGGTTGTGTGATGCGGATGGTTCCGGGAAGTGAAATCCGGGATGAAACACGGACAGCCTCATTCAGATTAAGGTTTGTATTCAGCACTGAATCTTTGCCGGATGGTTTCCACTGAATTGCTTTAAGGGTTACCGGAAAATCTGCCTGCTTTACTACTGAAGTATTGATATCAATTGCTTCTCCGGGTGATGATGCGTATTCAGTACCGGTGCTTTCAAACCAAAGTCCCAGACAGTCTTTTATGATTTGCCTGATCTCCTCGCTTTTGGCTGATACGTAAATATCCGAAGCATCGAGCTTTTGTAATTCCTTATAAAGTCTGACAAGGTCGGGTACTGATTGTTGCGGAGATTCAATTTTGTATTCTTTGATGATCTTTCTGACCATCGACGCAGCTGCCTGGCTGCCGGGAACCCTTTGCCAGGTAGTATCAATTCCGTCAAACATGCTTTTTGCAGCCACTTGTCCACCTTTGTGGATAAGATATTCGATCCTTGCATCACGAACAGCCGTAGAGCCAAATCCCTGGCTTTTGTGCTGACTTCGGCTTTCTGCGGCAATTTCAGTATATGACCGGCCCATCAGCGGATTATACAGGCCCAGTTCTACAGGGATAAAACTTGCATTTTCATCTTTCGGAGCCTGGTTGCTAAAACCCGGTGAATAGGTATTCCATACAATTCGTTTTGCCTGCCAGGGTTTTACATAAGCAAGCTGTTCGGCAAATGAATTTTTATCAGCAGAAAGATGAAATGCTTTTTCGGCCAGTACTGCAGAACTCTGATGATGGCCATGACCGGCGCGTGGGTCCGGCGGAAAACGTGTGATGATTACATCAGGCTGGTATTTCCGGATGACCCATACCACATCACTCAGTATTTTTTCCTCATTCCAGAATTCCAGCGTTTCATCTTTGGTTTTTGAAAATCCGAAATCATAAGCACGGGAAAAGAACTGTTCGGCTCCGTCAATTTTTCGGGCGGCCAGTAATTCCTGCGTTCGTATGACTCCGATGTTGTAACCCTGCTCGGTACCAATAAGGTTTTGTCCGCCGTCGCCGCGGGTCAGGGAAAGGTATCCTGTACGGGTAAGTTTTTCTCTGGATAAATAGGTGAGCATCAGCGTATTTTCATCATCAGGGTGTGCTGCTATGTACAATACAGAAGCTAAAACATCCAGTTTTTTTATTTTCTGGTAAATTTCTGAAGAAGGAACAGGGGCTGTTTGTGCCGCTAAAAAGTTGGAAAGGCAAAGGGCAAAGATCAGAGAACAGATTTTTTTCATCGGGATTTTTTGGATTCTCAACAATTGAAAGCATTAATATACAGCCTTTCTGTGAAGTCCGTTTCTGTTTCTGCACATTTAATTTCAATTTCAAAGCGTCCAGACCAATGTATATCCGTTCCACACTTCATAATGAAGATCAACCGATTCTGCTGTTTTATCATTAGCAAAAAGATGAATGGTAACCAATCCGGTCTTGTCCTTAACAAATGGCAGTACGGTAATATCCTCTTTCATATTGAGAGCGGGATTCCTGCAATATTTAAACCCTGCTTCCTTTATACTCCATAGAATATGAAGCATTTCAATATCCTGCAAATCGCCAAAGGATTTTATTTCATTTTCATTTATAAAATATGATTTTGCACGGATGATCTTATTGGCTGTTATTTTTTGAATGTCAATTCCGGTATTACGCTTATCATTCAGTAATATTGCTACGTAATCTGCGGAGTGGCTGATGGATATTTGTATCGGTGATTTCAGAAATGGCTGTCCGCCAGGATGATAAAATATTTCCGTTTTCTGTCCGGCAAATGAATTGAGTAATGCTCTGACAGCGAGCCATTGCATCTGCTTTTCTGGGCTTTTGATTCCTTGCAGGCGAATAAGTTCGGCAGGGGTAAGCTCAGCAAGATCATATAGAAAATGCGGTGACTCCTCTATTTTCCAAACGAGCAGTGTGTTACCGCCTTTGAATTTTTTACTGATATGTAAACCCATTTATTGCAACCGGGAATGAAACTGATAAAACAAGGTTTAAAGATACTAGTAATTGTAATCGGTACTGTTTTTGTTCTCTTTTTGATTTTGTCAGGAGTGCTGGAGTGGTACATGCGGTTTCCTGAACCGGTAGAAAAAAGGGAGAGGATCAATCCGGCAAATATAAAAAGGATTGAACTTGGCAAAGACCATTATCAGGCAGGAAATTCGTGGCTGAGAAAAAATGAATACGGGATCTGGGAAATGTACCTGGAAGGGGCTCCTTATGAAAGAGGTGTAACGTACGGTGTGCTGGCCAGGGAACTGATGGAAAAACAGGAGGTTGTCTTTGTTGATCAGATCAGGGAGATGATTCCCGATAAGCGGTTATTATACTTTCTGAAATATTTTATAGCCCTGTTCAACAAGGATATATATAATTATATAAATGAGGAAAATCTCAGGGAGATATACGGGATATCACATTCATTTTCAGACAAATTTGATTTTATAGGGGAAAATTACTTCAGGATTCTGAATTACCATGCAGCACATGATATCGGGCATGCCCTGGTGGATATGAATATGGTGGGTTGTACTTCCTTTGCGGTTAATGGTGCTTTTTCCGAAGATTCAAGCCTGCTGATCGGTCGTAATTTTGATTTTAACATGGGCGACCGGTTTTCAGAGGATAAAATGATTGTTTTTCTGAATCCCGATCAGGGTTATAAGCTGGCCTATTATACGTGGGCAGGCTTTACGGGCGTGGTTTCGGGCATGAACGAAAAGGGGCTGACCGTAACGCTCAATGCTTCAAAATCGGCAATGCCTTATGGGGCTAAGGAGCCGGTTTCGTTGCTGGCCAGAGAGATACTGCAGTATTGTGCAACGATTGAAGAGGCCAATACACTGGCTGCCGGAAGACAGCTTTTTGTATCAGAATCATTGCTGATTGGCTCTGCCGCTGACCATACTGCCGCAATTATTGAAAAATCACCGGAAAAACAGGATATTTTTTACAGTAAAAATAATCTGCTGGTTTGTTCCAATCATTATCAGAGTAAGGCATTTTCTGAAGACAGTTCTAATGTACAGAATATAAAATATAGTGATTCTCAGTACCGGTTCGACCGGATGAATCAGCTTATTAGTCAGCATTTACCGCTTGATTATCTGAAGGCTTCGGATATTCTCCGTGATCAGCGGGGTATTGATAATCAGTTTATAGGGTATGGTAATCCAAAGGCTATCAATCAGTTACTTGCGCATCATGCTGTGATTTTCAAGCCGGAAAGCAAACAAATGTGGATATCAACTCATCCATACCAGTTAGGGGTGTTTCTGCATTATGATCTGGACAAAGTATTCACCCATACAGAAGAAAAACATAACATCACCTCCAACGATTTTCTTATCCCTGCTGATCCGTTTTTGCAAACTGCTGACCTGAAGAAATTTGAACAATTTAAAGCTACCAAAAGGAAAATTCAGAATAGCTTAATGAGTGGTAAAACGATACGGCTTCAGGATGCGGAAATCAGTCAGTTTATCGAAAATAATCCTGAAAGCTATGTTACTTATCTTACACTGGGAGATTATTTTTCATCAACAGGTAACCATGAAAGAGCGGCTGATTATTACAAGCAGTCTTTGACTAAAGAGGTCGCCTCACAAAAAGAAACAGAGGCCATAACCGGGAAAATGACCTCTGCTCTACGTACTATTAATCGTTAATTTATTGATGAAGTGTACCTTGACATTACATTTATTCTTATTTCAGAATGTTGAATACTAGAAAAGTACCCCGAAAACTCAGGGTACTTTTACTTTTTACCCATCTATTTTAAAGTTTTGAATATTCATCTTTTATATTTTCATGCTTCCTGTAGTTCTGAGCCGGGTGTGCCAGCTAAAGGCCTCTTCCAATAAATGAGGCGTATGACCACCACGGTGAACAGCTCTTTCAAAGTAAGACGATAAAGCGTCCTGATAATCAGGATGTGCGCAGTGTTGAATGACTACTTTTGCTCTTTGGTGCGGGGTAAGTCCGCGCAGGTCAGCCAGTCCGCGCTCAGTTACAATAATATCTACATCATGCTCTGTATGGTCCGTATGAGAAACCATCGGAAGAATCCTGGAAACGGTATCGGATTTAGTAGTTGACTGCGTAACAAAAATGCTCAGATAAGCATTCCGGGCGAAATCTCCTGACCCGCCGATACCATTCATGATATGAGTGCCTCCGATATGTGTGGAATTCACGTTCCCATAGATATCACATTCAATCGCGGTGTTGATGGCTATAACTCCCAAACGCCTGATTACTTCCGCAGAGTTGCTGATGTTTTGTGGCCGCAGGACGAGTTTCTTTTTGTAATCTTCAATATTATTCAATATCCGGTCATAATAACCTTTTGAAACGGTGATGGATGAAGCAGATGCAAAGTTCATTCTTCCCGAATCAAGCAAATCAAATGTACTGTCCTGCAACACTTCTGAATACATGGTGATATCGTGAAAGTTGCTGTCGACAAAACCATGTAAAACAGCATTGGCTACTTTTCCGATCCCGGCCTGCAAAGGCAACAGCCGCTCACTCAGCCGTCCTTTTTTTACCTCATAATCAAAAAAATCAATAATATGACCAGCAATGGCTGTTGTATGGATGTCAGGTGATGCCACATCGGCAGGACTGTCAGGAACATCCGTAAAAACAATACCCGCGATCTTTTCAGGGTCAACATGTATGGCACTGTGACCAATTCTTGTATCCGATGAAGTAATGGGAATAATGGGTCGGTTTGGAGCCCATCCGGTCAGGAAAATATCATGAATACCGGTTAAAGTCTCCGGCATTGAAGTATTGATTTCTACAATTATTTTTTTTGCCAGAAATAAAAAAGTAGGCGAGTTTCCAACGGATGTAGTAGGAATAATACTACCATCTTCATTAATCTGCGTGGCCTCTATAATGGCAATGTCAATCTTAGGGAAATGGTCGTTTTTTATCAGTTCGGCAGTTTCACCCAGATGCTGATCTATAAATGAGATTTCGTTATTATTAATCGCTTTTCTGAGAACCGGATCAACCTGAAAGGGTAACCTGAGTGCCAGCGCGTGACTTTCAGCCAGTGCACCATCAGTACCGTGTCCCAGTGAAGCTCCTGACAAAAGTGAAATTTTAAGGGGATTCTCTTTCGCATAGCGGGCCAGCTCAGGAAGTACGGCCTTGCTGTCACCGGCTTTGGTAAAACCGCTGGTAGCAACCGTCATCTTGTCTTTAATAAAAGTAACAGCTTCCTGTGCGGTAATAATCTTTCCTTTTAATAAAGGATGCTTTACCCTGTTCATTGACATAGTACACTTGTTAACCTGCTTAACAGAATAGATGAGAGTTCGCAAATTTCGTGCTTTTTTCTGAGGCTGAAATATTTTTTTTGGACAAAAAAATATTAATTTCGGTCATGAGTATAACTGAAGATCGTTTGTATCTGACAGAAGTAGATAAATACCCCGAAAGTATTTACTGTCTGCATGACATTCTGGGGGAGAAATCAGTTCCGAGGCATGAACATGCAAAAGGACAGTTTATCTATGTAGAAGGCAGAGGGGTGTATGTCTATACTGATGAGAAATCATATTTTTTGCCTTCCAGGCATTTTATGTGGATTCCCCCGCATACGATGCATTGGCTGGATGTATATAATACCAATGTACTGGTAAGGAATCTTTATATTCCGGTGTCGGAATCAGACCCTGATTTTTTCCGGAAGTGCGGTGTATATCCCGTCAATGATCTGTTACTTCACATGATTACCTATACAAGCAACTGGTCGGGGCAGATCCTGTCCGGTAATTTACCGGCATATCATTTTGTTATGGGATTTAAATATATTCTGACTACCAATGAAAACCTGGCATTAAAGTTAGCAATCCCTACTGCGTCGGATGAACGTCTTAAAGCTATTCTGATTTATATGGAAGAAAATTTACAGAAAAGCGACAACTTTATTGACGTAGCCCGTCGTTTTCATTTTAGTGAACGGACTCTTTCGCGTTTGTTCAGTAAAGACCTCGGAATTTCTTTCGGACAGTATAATACCATTCTGAGAATGATCAAAGCGATTCAGTTATTGCTGGAGGGTAATTATCCCATCAATGAAATAGCTGAAAAGGTGGGTTACTGTAGTATTCCGACTTTCAGTAATTCTTTTACCAAAATGACCGGGATGCGTCCTACTGAATTTGTCAAATTGAAAAGTGTATTGTGAAAGTATGGATACTGGAGATGTTACTATTTCAAAAAAGAAGCCCGTATTTCCGGTTAATAAGGAGCTGAAAAAGTATTTGTTTCAATACCAGCGGGAAGCGCGGCTGCCCCTGAGTTATAATGATTTACTGGAGTTCAGGGAATCTGTTCCATTGATCGATAAATACGGTAAAGATACGCTTTGGGAGTCACCGGTATATCCTCATTATCTGATTGACCGTATCCATGAAGGGTTGAAGAAAATTTATGCCATGCTGAATACTTCCGGGAATGTTAAGATTGTACAGCATAAATATATTGACCGGATTGACTACTGCACTTTTGGCAACACAAGGCCATTCAGGATCAGGATCGTGAATCCGTTGAACGATGTATATGATTATTTTTATATCAAGAGGGCAGATGCTTCCAGGATTTATGGCCTTGAACTGGAAGATATCATTTCGCCTAACCATGTGAGTTACCTCGTCAATGATTCTACACTAATAGAGGAACATATAGCCGGTATTCCGGGAGATTTGTTTGAACGGAATCATCTGACCAATACCGAATATAATCATACTAAAATTGCCAAAGAGTTTGTAAAATTTAACGAAAGATGCATGATTACTCTCCTGGGGGATATGCGTTCTTATAATTTCGTGCTTCAGATTACCCCTGATTTTGATGATTTTCAGTTCAGGATAAGGCCGGTGGATTTTGATCAGCAGTTTTTTGAAGGCAACATGAAGGTATACATGCCGCAGTTCTACAAGGAAAATTATGCTTATGTGAAACTGGCGATGGAACATCTGAATGACCGGACCGTCTGGCAATATCAGCAGGAAGAGCGTTCCATGATCGTTCATCGTGTAAGAGGAGAAAGACACAGACTGGCCGCATTAAGGCATGCAGCCAGTCTGAACCCTGTTTCTTCTCCCGAAAATACCCGTCAGCTGGCTGAAGCGTTTTACAGGTATTATGATGATCCGGATTATCTTAAATGTGCAAATATGGCCGATATTGTGGCGCAAAACCTGAAAAGGGTTATCCGTCAGGTAAAAATCAACTGATTTTTTAGCTTAAAAGCGGGTCAGACATACTTTCTTTGCCGTTTTCAAGGTGTCCGGCAAATCTTTGCCTGAAACCGCTGTTATCCGTTACCGACAAATCATACCATCCGTAACTTTTGCCGGTATGCCATGAAAGCGCAGATGTTTTCCCCGGGGCTACAGTAACCCGTTTGCTGAACCCTGATTGGTAAGATTCGTCTTTGACATCCAGCGTAACAGATTTACCGGTGGTGTTGTTAACCGTCACTATTACCTGACCTGTAGCTTCATTTTTTTTAATTTCAGCCGATAAGGAAACAGTGGGTACAATAGTTCCTCTTTGTGCATAAAATTCCCTGTGAAAACCATTGGGGCCACTTATGAAAAGGGCAAGTTTACCTTCTTCGAAATGCTCTGCATTCCAGACATGTTTCAGTTCTTTTCCTTTCGCTACTGCAAAATCCCACGATTTTCCGTTTTCCCAGACTCCTCTTTCATTTCTGAATTTAAAAGGTGTGTAGGCTTTAAAAGGCGCTCCGGTTGCCTTATTGCCCAAAAGCTGATCTGATGCCTTAAAAATAACCTGAAACTGATCCGGTGATACTGATTGACCGTCGGCATATAATTCATACGGCAACGCGCAGGCTGGTCTTGTTCCCTTTTCCTGCTTGGGCAGGAATTCGCTGTCATGCGGTTTCGTTCTCAGTTTTTCTTTCTCTTCTGCTGAGAATAAATGATATCCTGTGGGCAGCTCTTTGAATTTTGCTTTATGGATACTTTCCATGAACGTTTCCTTTTCCTCAAATTCGGGTAGTTTTATCTTTTCTCCGTTATAAGGTCTGAAAGCCGAAGTAAGATCTCCGCAAACGGTTCTCCTCCAGTCGGTGATATTACTTTCCTCAATTTTTTTGCCGGTTTTATGGGAAAGAAACTTTTCCATAAGCTGCAGAACCGAAGTATGGTCAAAAACTTCGGAGTTGACATATCCGCCACGGCTCCATGGAGATGCAATTAATAATGGTACCCTGAAACCCAGCCCTATCGAATTTTCCCGGGCATTTTCTTTGGCATTTTTACTGGTTCTGGCCAGGCCCTGGTCCAACGGAACATATTCGAGAGAGGTATCAATCCCTTCGGTAGTAGTACCGTTTTCCGGGCCCTTGGGATATGGAGCGGAAAATGGCGGAATATGATCAAAATAACCATCATTCTCATCGTAGCAAACAATAAATATGGTCTTCTTCCAGACTTCCGGATTCTCGGTTAGTATATCCATTACCTCAGAAAGGTACCAGGCACCATACCACGGCGCACCCGGATGGTCTGAAAAATTGCAGGGAGCTACTACGTAAGAAATCGCCGGCAGTTTTTCGTTTCTGACATCACTGCGGAACTGATGAAGAATATCTCCTTTTGGAAGTTCCATCTCCCGTTCCGTTCCGTTGTCATTATATTTAAACCGCGTAGTCTTATGATAGTCAGGATCACCTGTATTGGTAATAAAAGCCTTATTGTGAAGATTCTTTTGTTTCTGACTCAGATGATCCCATTTTTCTTTTGTCCACTCTTTACTTACCGATTCTGCCACACGAAGTCTTGCGCTGATATTGCTTAATTCCTTTTCCAGTTCCAGCTTTGCCTCACCAGCGCTCTTTTCAATTTCCTTTTTCAGTGCTTCGACTCTGGTTGGATATTCATGAAGAGCCTTCTTTACATAGGCCTGAAAACCTGTAGAAAACCGCACGTGATATTGAGAAAACCATTCAATGGGTAAATTGGTAAAATTGGCCAGCCATGCTTCTTCTTCACCTTCCCAGCCCATGGGCAGGCTGATCTCATTCTGATAAATTCCCCAGCTGATATTATTATCTTCCAGCCTTTCAGGAAAGGTGGTCCAGTTGGCTTCCTGAGAATAAGTAACGTCAGAATTCAGAACATTGGCTTTTGCGTCGATATGTTTCCTGTCACGGATAGTTCCGGTCCAGAGGTATAGCCGGTTAGGCGTTGTACCTGTCAGTGAGGAGCAAAAAGCATAATCACATACGGTGAATGCATCAGCCATTGCGTAATAAAAAGGAATATCCGCTCTGTTGTAATACCCCATGGTCAGAGGAAGCTTCTTGTATTCCTTATTGCCTGACTGTTTTACGTCAAGCCACCGGTTATTCCTGCCTTTGTTCAATGCATCCACCTGGTCGGTCCATGAGTGAGGTAAAGCACTCATCCAGGTTGATTTTGTGTCTTTGATATTCAGCCGGAAAGGTGCATAGGTTTGCCCGTCAGCATTGGTTTGCAACCATACCGGCAGTTTGTCAGGCAAAGGCATGGCACGGGGATCATTAAATCCCCGCACGCCCCGGAGTGATCCGAAACTATGATCGAAACTACGGTTCTCCTGCATCAGAACAACAATGTGCTCAGCATCAAGAAAGGTAGTTCCCGGATTAGGGTTAATAGCCATCGCTTTTTTGATGGACTCAGGGATCATTCCCATCAGACCTGCACCTGTGGAGAGCAGGGTTGCTTTTTTAATAAATTCTCTTCTGGATTCCATTATATACGATAAGGAACTGTTTTTTGAATTAATACCAGGTTTAAAAGTATCACATTGAACGCTGATCAAGATCAATTCAATGTTAACTTATCAGATATTATACGACCAGACTCAGTAAAAGTACTCCCAGTAATCCTACAACGGAAACAATTGTTTCCATGACAGACCAGGTCATGATAGTATCTTTAATACTCAGGTTAAAGTATTCCTTGTAAATCCAGAAGCCTCCATCGTTGAGGTGAGAAAACATCAGGCTTCCGGAGCCGATAGCCAGAACGATGAGTTCCGTAGAGACATCGGCAGTTTGTAAAATCGGGGCTAAAATCCCCACAGTGGTTAATCCTGCCACAGTTGCAGAGCCTACACATACACGGATTATGGCAGCCATTCCCCATGAAAGTATAATCGGAGAAATCTGTACGTCTTTGAGCATTTCGGCTATATAAGTACTTACTCCGCCTTCAGTCATCATTTGTTTAAATACACCGGCGCCGGCTACAATAAGTAAAATTACGGAAACACCTTTAAAGGCATCTTCAAAGGATTTGGTAATCTGAGGCATGGATTTTCCACGGTTCAGACCCAGTGCCCAGGTTGCAAATAATACGGCTACCAACATACCGATATATGGTTCTGCCAGAAGCTGTACAGCCGTATTTTCAGGGTAAAGTCCTTTAACAGAGGCCATGACTGTTAACAGAAATACGGGTAACAAAGCAGTTGCGATACTTATTCCCAGTCCGGGTAACTGTTCTTTAGGCATAGGTTTGATTTCGAACAGATCTTTTGAGGGACTGGGTTTGTATTTTTTCAGAGTCTTGCCAAAGATAGGTCCTGCAATGGCGATAGCCGGGATAGAAACAATAATTCCGTATAACAGCGTTTTCCCGATGTCAGCATTGAGCTGAAGCGCAACTGCCGAGGGCGACGGATGCGGAGGAAGGTAGCCATGTGCCACAGAAAGAGCGGATAACATCGGAATTGCTACATATAGTATGGGGAGTTTCACGGATTCGGAAATCATAAAAATGAGTGGTACCACAATGACAAAACCCGCACTGTAAAACAAAGGGATCCCGATTACAAACCCCGCCAGAGCCAGCCCCCACTGGATATGTTTGATACCGAAGAGTTTAACCAGGGCATCGGTGATCTGCTGCGCTGCCCCGCTTTCCGCAACAAGTTTGCCTAACAGGGCACCAAAACCCACAATTAATATAAGTTCACCCAAAGTAGAGCCAATACCTGATTGTACAGCATGGGTAATCTGTGGTACATCCAGTCCTGTGGCCAGTCCCAGTGCGATGGAAACAATCAGAAAGGAAATGAAGGTGTCGATTTTCAGCCAGGCAATCAGAAGGATTAACAGGAGCAGTGCTATCAGGGTCAATAAAAGTGGCATAGAAATTGTGGTTAGGTATTTTATTATTTAAGAAAAGATGGTTCAGGATCAAATATAATCAGTTAATGAGCAAAATAGCACTATTATTCATTCCGCCGGATTTGTTAAAGCTAGTAAAATTGATGAAATTTGCTTGTTAGTATTGAATGGGGTATATATACTTTTGTGTATATACTTAATTTATTAATTGAAGTATTGATTTATTAATTATTTATGTCTGAATCAACTAGTGGCAACATTATCCCTATTAATATAGAGGATGAAATGCGGGGAGCGTATATTGACTACTCCATGTCAGTGATTATTTCCCGCGCCTTACCTGATGTCCGTGATGGATTAAAGCCTGTACACAGAAGGGTTTTGTATGGAATGGACGGTTTGGGAGTAAAATACAACAGGCCACATAAAAAATCAGCACGTATTGTCGGAGAGGTTCTTGGTAAATACCATCCGCACGGCGACTCCTCTGTTTACGACACAATGGTTCGTATGGCTCAGGAGTGGTCACTGCGTTATCTGCTGGTAGATGGCCAGGGTAACTTCGGATCGGTTGACGGTGACTCACCTGCGGCGATGCGTTATACCGAAGCCCGCTTAAAAAGACTTGCTGATGAATTGCTTGATGATATTGAAAAAGATACAGTTGATTTTCAGCCCAACTTTGATGATTCTTTAACGGAACCCACCGTATTACCCGCCCGTTTCCCCAACTTACTGGTGAACGGATCATCCGGTATTGCAGTAGGTATGGCCACCAATATGGCTCCGCATAATCTTGCGGAAGTAATTGACGGAACCATCGCTTATATCGAAAACAGAGATATTACCATTCATGAACTGATGGAGTTTATTAAGGCTCCTGATTTTCCGACGGGGGGTACTATTTACGGATATCAGGGTGTACGATCAGCATTTGAAACCGGGCGTGGACGCGTCGTTATCCGGGGGAAATCCCATTTTGAAACTTCCAAAACCGGAAAAGAGCAGATCGTCTTTACGGAAATTCCGTATATGACTAATAAAGCGCTCATGATTGAGAGGATTGCTGCGCTGATAAATGAGAAGAAGCTGGATGGTATTTCGGATATCAGGGATGAGTCGGATCGTGACGGAATGCGTGTGGTATTTGACCTTAAAAAAGACGCTATTCCTAATATTGTACTGAACCATTTATATAAGCACACACCGCTCCAGTCTTCTTTCGGGGTTAACAATGTAGCCCTGGTCAATGGCCGCCCTGAAACACTCAATCTGAAGGACCTGATTGTTCATTATGTAGATCACCGGGTAATTGTTATTACACGAAGGACTGAATATGAACTGAGAGAAGCCGAAAAACGGGCGCACATTCTGGAAGGCCTGATCATCGCCCTCGATAACCTGGATGCCGTTATCAAACTGATCCGGGATTCACGGGATCCGGAAGAAGCGAAAACGGGTCTGATGGCTAATTTTGCTCTTTCAGAGATTCAGGCGAAAGCCATTCTTGAAATGCGCCTGCAACGTCTGACAGGACTTGAGAGAGATAAGATCGTGAAGGAGTATGAGGAGATCATGGCCCTGATCACAGATCTTAGAGATATTCTTGCCAATGAATGGCGGAAATTCGAAATTATCAAGACCGAGCTTTCTGATATCAGAGCCCGCTATGGTGATGCACGCCGTACTGAGATTGAATATGCGGCAGAAGAATTCAGTGATGAAGATATGATTGCTGATGAGGAAATGCTTATTACCATTTCACATCAGGGATATATGAAGCGTACGCCTCTGAATGAATACCGCTCTCAAAGCCGGGGAGGTGTCGGAGCACGTGGTGTAAAAACCAAAGATGATGATTTCACGGAACATCTCTTCTCTGCCACAATGCTTAATTACCTGTTGTTCTTTACTGAATCCGGGAAATTGTTCTGGATGAAAGTATATGAAGTACCTGAAGGAAGTAAGACGGCAAAAGGTAGGCCTATACAGAATCTGATCAGTATTGAGCCGGGAGATAAAATCAGATCGGTTATCAATGTTAAGACACTGTCTGATCCTGATTATATCAACAATAATTATATCATTATGTGTACTGCCCAGGGTACTATTAAAAAGACCCTGCTGGAAGCGTACTCCCGTCCGCGTCAGAATGGTATTATTGCCATAACGGTTCATGAAGGTGATCGTCTGCTTAATGTTGCCCTAACCAACGGAGATAATGATATTGTTATCGCTTCAAGTGCCGGCCGTGCGGTAAGGTTTAACGAGAAAGGGGTGAGGCCAATGGGAAGAACTGCCGCCGGTGTGAGAGGTATTAACCTGGAGACTGCAGGCGGAGGCCAGAATCTCGTGATTGGTATGGTTTGTATCAGCCGTGAAGATACCCAGCTGCTCGTAGTTTCTGAAAACGGTTTTGGAAAACGTTCGCCGATAGGAGATTACCGCATCACCAACCGTGGAGGAAAAGGGGTGACTACCATGAACGCAACGGATAAAGTTGGCAGACTGGTAGCGATCAGTGAAGTGACGGAGGAGGATGACCTGATGATCATTACCAAAAACGGAATCGCGATCCGTATGGCGGTGGAAGATATCCGTCAGGCAGGCCGTAACACACAGGGAGTGAAACTTATCAGGCTTTCGAATAACGATGAAATATCATCAGTGACACGCCTTGCCAAAGAAGAAGATGAGGAAGAAGAAATTGTTGATGGAAGCGCACAGGTTGAAGGAAATGATCATGTTTCTGATGAATCAGATAACAGTGAAAATAGTGTAGAAAATGAAACAAATGAATAATTCATTTGTTATAAACGTTACATATCTATAAAACCAATTTAATCCATTTTATGAAAAAAACCGTAATTGTTTCTGTACTCAGCTTATTCATGGTACCTGCGTTTGCACAGGATGTACTTGATCAGGCTGTTTTGGACCAGATAAAGAAGGATAAGGAGAAAAGTGATAAGAATATTCAGGACCCCAAAGCAAATGTAAAAGCAGCCACATGGATGGATCGCGCCAAGCTTTATGAGAATATCGCTTTGCAACATACAACCATCGATTCCAATGCGGCAAATGAAGCCAGAGAAGCTTACAAAAAAGTGATAGAACTTGATGTTACCAAAAAGGGTGCACCAGGGAAAAGTGCTCAGGAAGCTGAAAAAATCCTGCAAGGGGGCGAAGGCACTTTCCTTTATAATGCATTTGTGACACAAGGTGCCCAGTATTTTCAGGGTAAGAATCTGAAAGGAGCTTTGGATGCATTTACGGCTGCTCAGGAAATAAACACAAAAGACACTACTGCTGCTTTGTATGGTGGTATTGCTGCTCAATCACTTGATCTGCAGGATCAGGCAATTGCAGGGTTTGAAAAGTATGCCGATAACGGTGGGGTAGACCCTTCCGTTTATTATGGTCTTTCTCAGCTGTATCGTGTCAAAAAGGATTTTCCTAATGCGATGAAAGCACTTGAAAAAGGTATCGCCAAGGCTCCGGACAACAAAGATCTGAAAGCTGAAGTGGTGAATGTATTGCTGGATTCAGGTCAGGAGGATGTGGCTATTGAAAAACTGAAAAGCCTTGCAGAGTCAGATCCGTCAAACGTTACTAATATTCTGAACCTGGGTATTCTTTATGATAATGCATTTTCTAAAACAGGAAGCGAAATTCGGAAAATAGAAAATCAACTGGGTGCGGGTGGAAGTAAAAAATCAGCAGTAGAAAAAGATATCGAAGCTGAAAAAGGAAAAGTTGAAGTATTTAATGAAGAGATCAAGCGTTTAGCCAGCCGTATTAAAGCACAGCCGAAGAATGCGGATCTGAAACGCCAGCTGACCGATGCCCAGAGTTCTGTAAAGGCTTCTGAAGAAACATTGGCCAAGCTTAATGCCGATTTGAAAGCATTGGAAGAAGAGAGCAAAGGAACTGATGTGACAGCTTTACAGAAAGAACTTGATGCCTTGAAAGCAAAGCAGGCCGAAGCCAGAAAGAATACAATTACCTATTATGAAAAAGCACTTAGTGTTGATGCCAATAATCATGATGCTTTGAATAATATGGGTATTTTCTACTACAATGAAGCGGTTGAGCTGAAAAAGGAAGTAGATAATATGAATATGGCAGAATATAATGCCAGAGGTAAGGAAGTGGAAGGTCGTGTATGTGGCCGTTTTACAAAGTCTAAACCTTACTTTGAAAAAGCTGTTGCTGTAAATGCAGATTCTGAAGCTAAAAATCACCTGGAGAATGTAAATATGATTCTTCAGCAATTTGAAGGGAAGAATATCGAATGTGTTGAGTAAACATTTACCTGACAGATCATTATCATTAGGGCTGTTGGCATTGTGCCGGCAGCCCTTTTTTTAATGGTGTTGCTTTGTTTTCTATGAAAACCTCAGATTGCGTTCGTTGTAGTTCAGGGGGGATTGATTGTATGTGGCCTATGAGAATTCCGGGGCACAACGCTCCTTGTTAGGTCTGATTTGCATCATTCAGATTTATTTTCTCCAGGAAACCTGTGGTAAAGGCAATAAAAAATACCCGGATTATTACTTCCGGGTATTTTTGTACTATTTTGTTATTTTATGAATTGGTGACTTCCTCTTCTTTTTTTCTGACGGATATGGTAAGCTGTTCACTGCTGCCGTCATGGTCAGCGAGAAGTATGTCTCCTTCACGTAAATCACCTTTCAGAATCTCTTCAGCGACCGGGTCTTCCAGATAACGCTGGATAGCGCGGTTCAAAGGTCTGGCACCGTACTGAGGATCATATCCTTTTTCAGCCAGGAAATCTTTGGCAGGTATCGTAAGTTCGATATCATAACCTAATCCTTTGAGTCTGCCGAATAATTTATTCAGTGAGATATCAATAATCTTATGAATTTCCTCGCGCTGCAGCGAATTAAATACGATCACATCATCCAGACGGTTCAGAAACTCAGGTGAAAATGCCTTTCTGAGTGCGTTCTGAATTGTACTTCTCATCACATCATCCTGGTTATCAGACTTGGCTCTGGTCGCAAAACCAATTCCACTACCAAAGTCTTTCAGATCCCTTGCACCAATATTAGATGTCATGATGATAATGGTGTTCCGGAAATCAACCCGCCGTCCGAGTCCGTCAGTCAGAATACCGTCGTCAAGGACCTGCAGCAGAATATTGAAGACATCAGGATGTGCTTTTTCAATTTCATCCAACAGTACTACACTGTAAGGTTTCCGGCGGATTTTTTCAGTCAGCTGACCACCTTCTTCGTAGCCTACATATCCCGGAGGTGCGCCCACCAGTCTGGAGATGCTGAATTTCTCCATGTATTCACTCATATCAATTCTTACCAGCGCATCATCCTTATCAAACAGATAGGTTGCCAATACCTTAGCCAGCTCCGTTTTTCCTACTCCGGTAGGACCGAGGAAAATAAAGGAACCAATAGGCTTTTTGGGATCTTTCAGGCCAACTCGGGTCCGCTGAATAGCTTTGACAAGTTTGTCAATGGCAGATTCCTGCCCGATCACCTTGTCTTTCAGTTCCGTAGCCATGTTGAGCAATTTTTTCCCTTCATCCAATGAAACATTGGTTACAGGAATTCCTGTCATCATAGCCACAACCTCAGCTACATTAGCTTCTGAAACTGTATAGCGTTTCTTACGGGTTTCTTCTTCCCATTGCGCTTTGGCGCTGTCCAGCTGATCATTGAGCTTTTTCTCCCGATCACGCAATTGTGCTGCTTCTTCGTATTTCTGACTCTTAACAACCCTGTTTTTTTCCTGCTTGATGTTTTCAATCTGCTCTTCGAGCGAAAGAATATCATCAGGTACGGTAATGTTGCTGATATGAACCCTGGCACCCACCTCATCCATTACGTCAATTGCCTTATCAGGAAGGAACCGGTCGGTAATGTATCTTTCCGATAACTTTACCGCTGACTCAATCGCTTCTTTGGTATAGTTGACGTGGTGGTGCTCTTCGTATTTTTCCTTGATGTTTTCAAGTATCTGGATGGTTTCTTCAACCGAAGTAGCATCAACCATCACCATTTGAAAACGACGTGCCAATGCACCGTCTTTTTCAATATACTGGCGGTATTCATCAAGGGTAGTAGCTCCTATGCACTGGATTTCACCACGCGCCAGCGCAGGTTTGAACATGTTGGAAGCATCGAGCGAACCTGATGCCCCGCCTGCCCCTACAATAGTATGCAACTCATCAATAAACAGGATAACATCCGGAGATTTCTCCAGTTCATTCATGACGGCTTTCATTCTTTCCTCAAACTGCCCACGGTATTTGGTGCCGGCCACAAGTGAAGCCAGGTCCAGGGTTACCACGCGTTTTCCGAACAGAACTCTTGATACCTTTTTCTGAATAATGCGTAGTGCCAGTCCTTCAGCAATGGCTGTTTTACCGACACCCGGTTCTCCGATCAGAATAGGATTATTCTTTTTACGACGGCTCAGAATCTGAGCAACACGTTCGATTTCTTTTTCACGTCCGACGATAGGGTCAAGCTTACCCACTTCAGCCAGTTTCGTCAGATCCCTGCCGAAATTATCCAGAACCGGAGTTTTGGATTTTTCTGTCCCTTTCGATTCACGGCCGGTTGAACCCGACTGATACGTACCTGAAGATCTTGGATCGTCATCTCCGTCATCTGTTTCAGAACCCATTGTCGGGGGTGTTCCCGAAGACTGGTATTCAAGCATTTCCTTAATGACCTCATAGGTAACATTGAATTTATGCAGGATCTGGGTGGCAATATTATCTTCATCCCGGAGAATGGACAGTAATAAGTGTTCTGTTCCGATCAACGGGCTTTTAAAGATCTTGGCTTCCAGATAAGTAATCTTCAGTACTTTTTCTGATTGTCTGGTTAAAGGGATATTCTGGAGGTTCTTTACATTATTTGTAGCAGTACCTCTGGTGGCCTGTTCCAGGTTGTTTTTTAATTCGTCGAATGAAATTCCTAATTTTTTCAGAAGCTCAACCGCTATGCCTTCACCTTCACGGATCATACCGAGCATCAAATGCTCAGCCCCGATGTAGTCGTGACCCAGGCGAAGAGCTTCCTCTCTGCTCATTGAAATTACTTCTTTTACCCGATTTGAGAATTTGGCTTCCATATTTATTGGAACTATTTTGTGTCTGTTTAAGCTGTAACGAATATTTTTTCCTGTTTGTTCAAATTTACCTGTTTGCTCATTTTTGTAACCGGAAAAATGGTTTGCCCTGCTTCAGGGCCTGTATTGAAGAGTAAATCTGCAACACTTAAGTTTGGTAAAAAACCTTTGCCAAAGGTTTGATAATAGGGTTTGTTATCTGTAAATATGTACTTTTCTCTGTTTTTTTTGTTGTTTATCTGGTTTCTGGCATCGTAAATGTCTGTACTATCTTCAATGTATGACAAACTGTAGCTTTTTTTAATATTAATCCTTAATTTATCAAGACAAATTGTCAGTAATCCGAAATTAAGATCTGTTAAAAATACAGGCTTCCGGGCATATACCTGCTGAAAATAAGGAGCATAATGTTCGAAATACGGTGATTTTCCGTAGGCCGACTGTAAACATCCCCAATGTACCCTTGTCCACGCTTCGCTATAATCTATTCTGACATCCTTTACAGCTACTTTCCCTTCCCTGCGTACCAACGGGACAATCAATGTTTCCATTTTATTGGCTCCTGAAACATAACATCGGTTTCTGTAGGTCTGCTTTTGAAAATTTTCATTTACTTCAAAAATCACATTTTCAAAGGAAGCCAGTGCTGCTATGTAATCAATGCAGGGTAAATAGTGTAATTCAATGACAATCTTGTTTGGAAATACCTTAGCTGAATTATCATTTATCATAATCAAATATGCAAAATCGTAATGAATATAGCAAACAAAATAGGAATTTAATAAGAATACGATTTATCTGTAGTAACGTCTGGTTTCTGTTTTACTGTGTTTTACAGAAATTGCTGAATATCCCCAAGGCCTTCTCTGATAATTTCAAAATCGTCAGTAGTGGCATCAATGATAGTAGATCCTGTATTGCCACCATAACCTCCGTCAATAACTACGTCCACAAGGTGTTGAAATTTCTCAAAAATCAGTTCAGGATCTGTGGAGTACTCAATAATTTCATCTTCATCTTTAATGGACGTAGTAATGATGGGGTTACCCAATTCACGAACCATGCTGCGGGGGATGATATGATCCGGTACTCTTATTCCAACATGTTTCTTGTTGGTATTGAGTAGTTTAGGGACATGATTGTTCGCGTCAAGTATGAAGGTGTACGGGCCGGGTAATACTTTTTTCATTAATTTGAAAGCAGCATTGCTTACCCGGGCGTAGTCAGCTATATGGCTGAGATCATAGCAGATAAATGAAAAATCATTTTTCTGTGGTTTGATTCCTTTGATGCGGGCCACTTTTTCGACCGCACGTGCGTTGTGAATGTCACAACCCATACCATAAACCGTATCGGTAGGGTATATGGCTATTCCGCCGTCCTTCAGAATCTGTACTACTCGTTGTAATTTTCTGGGATCGGGATTCTGTGGATATATTTTTATAAATTCTGCGGCCATCGGACAATTAAATCTTAAATCATTTTTTGCAATTTATAATAAATTCAATTGCCTGTTGTATTCAAAGTGTATTTAAGTATCTGTTTTATTGAGATGTATTTAATATACAATGAGTTGACACGGATTTTATATCGGCTTAGTAGTATAATGAACCGGGTGATAACGCCGGGACGGGTTATTTTAGCGTGGAGTTCTGAAAACCTGAACACCAGTTCGAAATTTTCGCAGTAGAAGCACTTACGGATAAATGTTGCTGTCCGTCGGCTCAGCGCCTTATATTCAGCGGGAGATTTGCAGGAATGGTAGGCCTTAAAGCAAATTTGCAGTGTGGATGGTAACAGTGCATTCTGTTTGCTGATGATGGTCATGGAATGGGCGTTCCGGTGAAGGCGCTTGCGGGTCAGTATTTCATCCTGATAATCTAATGCGTATTCTCTTGCCATTCTGATCAGTATGTCAAAGTCTTCATAAGACAGACTTTCATCGTATCCCGACAACGCTTCCAGAACACTTTTCCTGAACATAAGGGTGGGGGTACAGATGAAATACCGGCTGAGAACATCTGTAAAAATGTCACCTGCGGGAATCACTTTTTTTGATTTTCCGGTATGATTGACCGGATAGTGGACTCCTGCGTATGCGCCTTTTTCATTAATGAAAGTTGCATTTGAGAATATGGCGCCATAACAGGGTGGCAGGGATTGAAAATGTCTTACCTGTTTTTCGATGCGGTCAGGTAAGAGAATATCGTCACCAGACAAATCCACTATATACTTGCCTTTACATCGCTTCAGGGCATGATTAAAAGCTTTGCAGAGACCAATGTTTTCCTTATTGTCAATGAAAATGACTTCAGGGTGTGTGGATATGAATTCGTTAACAAGCCGGACCGACTGGTCAGCAGAGGCATTGTTAATGACGATCAGTTCAATGGAAGAGTACGTTTGTGATGTTACCGATGCCAGGGTCTCCTGTAAAAAATCTGCCTGATTATATAGCGTACAGATAATGGTAACAATAGGATTTTCCGGTGTGTGTGCCAAAAGTATGAGAGATCATTCATCAATAAATGGTTGCAGTTTATCCCGTAGCAGGGCAGGTGTAGGACAAAGTTTACCTGTTTCTTTTTTCTGAAAAACCAGTGTGGTTTCTCCTTTGTTAAGCAATGTGTCCTCCTGATTGGTGATTTCGTATTCAAATACGATTCTTGCCGCGGGCATTTTGGCAATAATTACCCTGATGGTCAGTAAATCGTCATAACGTGCGGGAGCCAGGTACCTGCTTTTTGATTCGATCACCGGCATTAATACCCCTGATTCTTCCAGTACCCGGTAACTGAATCCCAGACTGCGAAGGGCTTCAACCCTGCCTATTTCGTAATAGCGGGCATAATTACCATAATAAACATAACCCATCTGGTCGGTATCGGCATATCTTACCCGAATCCCCTTTACGTCATACACAAACACCTGTTGCTATTGTTAAAGTGATACTTATGCTTAAATTATTTTATGTTCAGTTTGTTAAGTTCCATCTGGTACAGACGGGCATTTTTCAGGTGTTCATTATAGTTATTGGAAAATGCATGGTATCCCGACAGGTCCGCTTTTGCACACATATAAATATAGTCATGCTTTTCATAATTCAGGACGGCATCTACAGATTTCAGATCTGCGATACGGATCGGCCCGGGGGGTAAGCCTGTATACTTATAGGTGTTATATGGTGAATCTATAGTAAGATGTCCCAGCAGAATACGTTTGATTCCGAAATCCTGTAATGCATACTTGACGGTCGGATCAGCCTGTAACGGCATATTGGCGCGCAGCCGGTTGATATACAAGCCAGCTACTTTAGGTCTTTCATCAGGTTTTCTTCCCTGTTCTTCTTCAACAATGGAAGCCAGTACAGCAACTTGTACCGGCGTCAGGCCTATTTCCTCAGCCTTGGCCAGGCGGCTTTCATTCCAGAACTTTTTATACTCGCTATGCATGCGGTCCAGGAACTTTTCAGTTGAGGTAGTCCAGTAGATATCATACGTATTAGGGAGGAACATCGAAATAATCGTATTGGTATCCAGGCCATATTTATGAGTAATGTCAGGATTATTTAAGGCATCGCTGAGTTGCTGCTCACCAAAAGCAAATTTCGGGCCTATTCTGTTTACCAGATCCTTTTTCAACCGGATATTATTGAAAGTAAGTTTAACAGGGTCCTGTTTCCCTTCTTTCAGTTTATCAATTACTTCAGCATTACTGGACTTTGGCTTAATAATGTATCGTCCGGGTTTTACCTCATCCTGATAATTCAGAAACCTGGATAAGAACCGGAAGGAAATATGGTCATGAACTACGTCATGTTTTTTGAGTGTATCCATAACCGTGGTGAAAGTAGCATTTTCCGGAATCAGCAATACAAAATTCTCTTCTTTATCAACCAGCAGATTGGGAGTCTTGAAAATCTGCCAGAAATAGAAGGTAAAAGTGGTAATAATGACAGCCAGGGCAATAAATAAGCCTATTTTAATATTACGTGACATAAATTTTTCAGATCGTTATTAAAACTGTTTACGGTTTGTCACAGGGTGAGTGAAAATCTGTCGGCCAGTGTTTGAAGAGACTGAACCACCGGTTCTATGAGCGGAATTCCTTCCAGTCCTCTGATGGCTTCCATTTCCCGCTCCGGATCACCGGGAATAACCACTTTCTGCCCTTCCGTAGCCCGGGCATTCCTGAAACGCCTTATCCAGTTATCCATATGCGATTTAAATTCATCGGCAGGCCTGAATCCGTCTATACGCATAGCACCCAGAAAATGCCCTGTTCCTTCTCCTACACCTTCATTAGCTGCCATAAAACCTGCAGTAGCAAAAGGAGGGACCCAGGGGCCGTAATTGGCACCCGACAAAACCCCTGAAAATATATCAACAATAGCTCCTAAACCATATCCTTTATGACTACCATGTTCTCTGTCAGTTCCCAGAGGAAGCAGGCCGCCGCCGTTTTTAACCGCATTGGAGTCCGTTGTAGGGTTTCCATCGGCATCCTGTGCCCAGCCAATCGGTGCTTCCAGTCCTTTCCGCTGTAATATTTCAAATTTGCCATAGGCAACCGCGGTGGATGCGAAATCAGCTACAAAAGCAGGTTCTTCATGAGCCGGGAAAGCAACAGCAACCGGGTTGGTACCCAGCATTTTTTCAAGTGAAAATGTAGGTGTGACCAGGGGGGCAGCATGTGTCATGGTCCATCCGATCATATCTTTTGAGAGGGGCATCATGGCATGGTAACCGGCAATCCCGAAATGATTGGAGTTCCGCACCGCTACCCAGCCAGTACCGCAACGGTCGGCTTTTTCCATCGCAATTTCCATTGCTTTGGGGGCTACTACCAAGCCAAGACCCTTGTCACCGTCTACAACAGCTGTACTGGGTGATTCATGAACGATCTTAATTTGCGGATTGGGATTAAGCCTGCCATGATCATACAGTCTTACATAACCGGCCAGCCTTGCAATTCCATGAGAATCAATACCTCTTAAATCTGCAGAAATCAAAACATCAGATGCCAGTTCAGCCTGATCTTCAGGACATCCGATTGAAATAAACACCTCACTGACAAATCGTTTTAGCCGGTCTGCCTTATATTTTTCTTCTGTTTTCATGTACGAATTCATAAAATATTGGCAAATATCCGAATATGCACCATAGCTACAAAACTTATATAGTGATTAAAACTGTGTATTTTTGTCTTCTCGTGTAATCATCTTATCTAAAACACAGAATAGTTATGGAAAAAAGGAATACCGTACTAAACCGACTCCTGAATTATTTTATTCGTGGTCTTGTACTGGTGGCTCCCACGTATTTCACCCTTCTTATTATATGGTCAGGTGTAGAATTTCTGGATAGTATTTTACCAATTTATATTGAAGTTTCAAGTGAAAAGTCTATGTATTTACCGGGCCTTGGTTTTCTGATTATTATTTCAGGAATTGTATTGCTGGGGTTTGTTTTCTCCACGATTGTGCCTCAGTCTTTTTTCAAGCTGGCTGAGCGCCTTCTGAAGCGTGTACCTTTGGTAAGTCATATTTATTATTCGATCAAAGACCTGATCATGGCGTTTGTGGGCGATAAGAAAAAATTTAATCAGCCGGTACTGATCACCATCAATAAGGAATCAGATATTAGGCGGCTTGGTTTTATTACGCAGAAGGACCTGACTCATTTGAATATAGAAAATTACATTGCAGTGTACGTACCCCATTCCTATGCATTCTCAGGTCAACTGTATTTGGTGACGGTAAAAAATATAACACCGTTAGATTCATCAAGTACTGAGATTATGAAGCTGATTGTATCCGGAGGCGTCTCCATAAAAGAACAGGAAGATTGAGCAGATTATGTCCTGAACGCATCATGAGAAAAGTTACAATCAAAAGGAATTACTATCTTTGGGTAAATCTTGTATATTAAACATGAAAAAAACAGCATTAGCCTTTTTGCTCGTACTGTCATTACTGACTGCTTACAGTCAGGATGCCTATGATTCTACAAAGGTTGTTTCCAGTGAAACCTTATTTCTTAGAAGCAATCCTAATTACAGGCAATATCTGACCCCCGGTCAGCCTTATCTGGTATTGGATGCGAATCCTGCCCTGGGGGGCTTTGTCCGCTTCAGATATTTTGAAGGCGAGCGTTTTAAATTTAAATCCGCAACCGAACCCGGAAAGCAGAAAGTCAATATTTACAGTATTGCTGACACGTCTTTTACACATGTGACTTTCAGTGAAGCGGCCAGGGATCTGAATTACTTTCATGTTAATTTTGATGACATTACCCGGGTTTATACCAGCAGAAGAATCCCTTTTATTACAGAAGGTGCTTTTATGCTGCCATTGGCCGGAATTATATACCTCGTAGCTGACTTTGTGAACCCCGGGATTGATGGAAAAAGGTGGAATACCAGCAGTGGTTCTGTAGTAGTGGGTGGTGGACTGATAGCAACCGGTGCCGTGTTTTATAAAATGAGTTTCAGAAGTTTTAAAATTAACAAACGAAACCGTCTGCATTTGCTCAGAACCTATTGATATTAAAATATTTAAATCTGATTTATTCTTAACTAACTTGTGAAATCTGTAATTGTTTATCCACCTAATGCAGCCATTAAAGCTGAAATAATGCTGGCTGCGTCAAAAAGTGAAACTAACCGGGCATTAATTATTGATGCTCTTACCGGATTTAAATGCCAGCTGAGTAATATATCTGAAGCACGCGACTCTCAGACCATGCAGCGCCTGCTTAATGAAGCCGGTGACACCGCCGATGTTATTGATGCCGGTACTACGATGCGTTTTCTGACAGCTTTCTTTACGGTTACCGGCCGGCAAAAAATCATGACAGGTACTCCCCGAATGTGTGAAAGACCTATCGGCATTCTGGCAGAAGCTTTGAAGTCGATGGGGGGGAAGATTGAATATGCCGATAAAGAGGGATATCCTCCGCTGAGAATAAGCGGGTTTGAGTACAACGGTAATCATGAGGTTACAGTACCTGGTAATGTCAGCAGTCAGTATATTTCTGCTCTGTTGCTGGTTGCCCCTTTTCTGCCGGAAGGATTAAATATCCGCATAGAAGGTGAAGTAGGTTCCAAGCCTTATATAGAGATGACGCTGCAGCAAATGGCTCAGTTCGGAATTCAGTACAATGCCAACTGGCAGGAACAGCTCATCAGCGTTCCGGCACAGGCCTATTCTCCTACATCATATCAGATTGAATCGGACTGGTCCGGTGCAAGTTACTGGTACAGTGTGGTTGCGCTTGCGCCTTCCGCAGAAGTTGAGTTGCTCGGACTGAAGAAGAATTCATTGCAGGGAGACAGCGCCATTGTGAAAATTATGGATCATCTGGGAGTAGAAAGCACATTCACAGAAAGAGGGGTGCTATTGACGAAAAAAGTGGCTGCTGCTTCTCTTTCCTGGGATTTTACCGATTGCCCGGATCTGGCTCAGACAGTAGCAGTTTGTTGTGCGATGAAAAATATACATCTGTACCTGACGGGTATTGAAAGTCTGAAAATCAAAGAAACTGACCGTGTCCTTGCTTTACAGCAGGAATTGAAAAAACTGGGTGCAGAGCTAAGAGAAATCAAGCCTGATGAAAGTTATGAAGTGCGCAGCCTCAGTCCGCTGGACTCTGATGTTGTGCCGGTAATTGAAACCTACGATGACCATAGAATGGCCATGGCATTTGCACCTGTGGGCATGATCAGGCCTGTAGAAATACTGGAACCTGGTGTTGTGGTAAAGTCATATCCTAAATTCTGGAATGACCTGGAGCAGGTAACGGTGCTTGATCAGCCAGTACATTAATTGACGAAAAGAAAAGCAGGAAATGACGCATTATCAACGATTAAAACGGATCTTTTCATTTTTGCTTTTCTTTCTGTTATGCACCTGCATTTCACATGCGCAGGTGCTTCCAAAATACCTTATCCTGTTTAAGGATAAGGCAGACTCTCCCTATACACTGACTGATGCGCAGGCATACTTATCCGAAAAAGCAATAGCCAGACGCCATCAGCAGCATATCCCGGTTTCAGATTCGGATATTCCAGTAAGCAAATCGTATCTGGCGCAACTTGCAGCCACCGGAGTAAAGATCTCTCTGGTGACCAAATGGCTGAACGGTGCCGTAGTGGAGGCTGACGATGAACAGCTGGAAAAAATCAGAATATTACCTTTTTTCAAAGCAGTTGCCAGAGAAAGGCCTTTTAATTCAAGAGGAGGTAATCGCTATTCAAGAATTATCAGGCAGAATGATAAACTGGAGGTTACGGAGGACTGGGATGCCGGTTCTATGGAGCGACAACTTGATATTCTGGGTATTCCGGAGCTTTTTCAGGAAAATATCAAAGGTGAAGGGATAATCATTGCCGTACTGGATGCCGGCTTTATCAACGTCAATCAAATACCCTATTTCACATCACTTTTTGAAGAAAACCGTGTCATAGATACATGGGATTTTGTAGAAGCCGGGCGCAATGTATACAGGAGCCATACTCATGGGACGCAGGTACTTTCAACAATGGCGGCTTTTGAACCGGGTTCGTTGATAGGGGCAGCTCCTAAAGCCTCTTATGCCTTATACCGGACAGAAAATAATGCTTCAGAAACGCCTCTGGAAGAGATAAACTGGTTGTGTGCTGCAGAAAGGGCCGATAGTCTGGGGGCTGATATTATCAGCAGTTCGCTTGGATATAATTATTATGATGATCCGGATGACAGCTATACCTATGATGATATGGATGGAAATACATCTATTCTGTCGCAGGCCGCCAGATGGGCTGTCAGAAAGGGTATTTTAGTAGTTAATTCGGTAGGAAATGAAGGCAATGATGCCTGGCAATACCTTCTTACACCTGCCGATGTGGATTCAGTATTATCCGTAGGTGCCACCAGTTATTTGTTGCAGAAAGCGGGTTTCAGTTCAAGAGGGCCCAATGCTTCGGGATTATTAAAACCTGATGTGGCAGCTGTCGGACAGGGTGTGGTGTTAGGAAGTACGTCGGTAGGCGGAGGGATAGCTACAGGTAACGGCACATCCTTTTCGGCACCACAAATCTCCGGCTTTGCTGCTTTGCTCTGGCAGAAATACCCCGCTTTATCCGTCATGCAACTCGCAGATCTTATCCGTAAGTCGGGCCATTTGGCACAGCAGCCGGATAATGAGCTGGGCTATGGGGTTCCTGATTATACAAAAGCAAAGCAGGTGTATGAATCAGAATACCTGGTAACGGGTATTGAACCTGCCGAAAAGCAGGAATGGGTTATTTATCCGAATCCTGTCGACGATGAGTTAATTATCAGTAGTGCTGTAAATGGGGGTACGGTAACGTATCCTGAGTCTTTGGGCTTATCGGATGTAACCGGAAGAGCTTTACCGGTTAACACTTTACGGCGTGCTGAGGGGGCAACTGTCGATGTAAGCCATCTGCCACCGGGTATGTATTTCCTTCAGATAGTTAATAAAAATAAAGAAGCAAAAGTGTACAAAGTGATCAGAAAATAACCTGATCCTGACGGGATTATATCATATTACTACAGGCAATTAATGAGAAAAGAAATTAAAGCGGTCATTTTTGATCTGGACGGTGTTATTGTAGATACGGCAAAGTTTCATTATATCGCATGGAAAAATCTTGCAGACCGCCTTGGATTCGATTTCACCCCGGATCATAATGAATTACTGAAAGGTATCGGCAGGATGGAATCTCTGGATATTTTACTTTCTATCGGGAAAATCAAAGCAACAGAGGATGAAAAGACGAGCTGGGCTGCAGAAAAGAATGAGGCATACGTCGCTTTATGTAATGAGATGAAGGCGGGTGATGTTTTACCGGGTGTTGTCGCATTTTTGCAGGATCTTAAAAAACAGGGAATTAAAATCGGGTTAGGGTCTGCCAGTAAGAATGCACCGCTGATTCTGGATCGCACCGGTATACAGGATTTTTTTGATGTGATCATTGACGGTAACAGGATTACAAAAGGTAAGCCTGATCCGCAGGTATTTTTGCTGGGTGCAGAAGAGTTGGGGGTAAAGGCATCAGAATGTATGGTTTTTGAGGATGCGCTCGCCGGAATAAAAGCAGCAAAAGCAGCCGGAATGGCAGCCATTGGCGTAGGAGAAAAAGATAATTTACCAGGATCAGACAGGATTATTGAAGGTTTTTCGGGCTTGACATGGAAGGATTTTTCACAAATTCCGGATCATGCTTAAATTTCGCTGATTAAATCATATAACAACACACCATTTTTAGCACTTCCGAATGAAAGATTATATACAACACGATCCCTGGAAAATCATTGAGCCGGGGTTTCATCCTGACTATAATGAAATAACAGAAAGCCTTATGAGCCTGGGTAACGGGCGGATTGGCCAGCGCGGCAATTTTGAGGAAACCTATTCAGGAAAAACACTATCGGGTAATTACGTGGCCGGAGTATATTATCCGGATAAAACCAGAGTGGGCTGGTGGAAAAACGGATACCCAGATTATTTTGCAAAAGTACTCAATGCCTGTAACTGGATTGGTATTGACGTTAAAATAGGGAATGAGGTGCTTGATCTTGCTACCTGCGAAATTCTTTCCTTTTCCAGAGTGCTGGATATGCAGGAAGGTATCCTTTACAGAAACTTTACCGCATTGCTTCCCGAAACCAAAATCCGTGTTGAGGTTTCTGTCCGCCGGTTTTGCAGTCTTACGCATGACGAAGCCGGTGCCATTGCTTATCAGATTATTTTACCGGATGCAGATGAACAGGTGACTATTGTGCCTTATCTGGACGGGACCATCCGCAACCGTGATGCGAATTATGACGAGTCATTCTGGGATGAAGTTTATAAGGAAACTGCATTTGCTGAAGGCATGATTGTGCTTGAAACGAAAGATAATCCTTATGGAGTGGAGCGCTTTCAGGTAGCTACGGCTATGAAATTTGATATTAAAATCAATAATCTCAAAACCGATTTTCATTCTTTACCTGTCAGAAAAGAAAAATATGTGGCAGGTTCAGTGCAGGTTGACCTTCGGGCCGGACAGGTACTGGATATTTATAAGTATGCGGCAAACCTTTCGTCTATGAATTATGATAAAGGTACGCTGACAGAAGAAGCCCGTCGTTATGTTCAGCATTTTGCATCAGCAGGATTTGAAAACAGGCTGAATGAACATAAACAAGCCTGGGCAGAAAGGTGGAGGCAGAATGACATTGTCATTGAAGGTGATATTGCTGCACAGCAGGGAATCCGCTTTAATATTTTCCATCTTGGACAAACTTACACCGGTAAAGATGAAAGGCTTAATATAGGCCCGAAAGGTTTCACCGGAGAGAAATACGGTGGAAGTACTTACTGGGATACGGAAGCCTATTGTATTCCTTTTTATCTGGCCACTGCCACTCCGTCCGTTGCCAGAAACCTGCTGATCTATCGCTATCGTCAACTCGGTAAGGCAATAGAAAATGCGGCTAAACTGGGTTTCAGGAATGGTGCTGCTTTGTATCCCATGGTGACTATGAATGGGGAGGAATGTCATAACGAGTGGGAAATCACTTTTGAAGAAATCCACAGGAACGGTGCGATTGCCTATGGTATCTGCGATTATGTACGCTATACAGGAGAAACGGGATATCTTGCCGATTACGGACTGGAGGTGTTAATATCACTGGCGCGCTTCTGGGAACAAAGAGTAAACTGGTCAGAACATCTTCAGCAATATGTAATGCTGGGAGTGACGGGGCCGAATGAATATGAAAATAATGTAAATAATAACTGGTATACCAATTATATAGCGCGCTGGACGTTAAGTTACTGTATGCAGGTAATTGAAATGTTAAGTGAAAATGATCCGGATAAGCTGGCATCCGTTCTTTTGAAAACGAATTTTGATACAGAAAAAGAAACGCCAAAGTGGAATGATATTGTAGATAAACTCTATTTCCCCTTTGATGAAAAACGACAGGTATATCTGCAACAGCAAGGCTTTCTGGATAAGGAGTTGCTTTCGGTAGAGGATATTCAGTCAGAACGGCCTATTAATCAGAACTGGTCGTGGGACCGGATACTTCGTTCCTGTTTTATTAAACAGGCTGATGTTTTACAGGGCCTTTACTTTTTCGAGGAAAATTTTACCAAAGAGGAGATCAGTAGAAATTTTGAGTTCTATGAGCCTATGACCGTTCATGAATCATCACTTTCTCCTTGCGTGCATGCAATACTGGCTGCTTCCATCGGTAAGGAAGAGAAGGCTTATGAAATGTATGTTCGGACAGCCAGGCTTGATCTGGATGATTATAATAATGATACAGAAGACGGTTTACATATTACATCCATGGCCGGTACATGGATGAGTATTGTAAAAGGGTTTGCCGGTCAGCGTGTAATCAATGATGAATTGGTATTGAATCCGGTTTTACCAAAACAGTGGGATTCTTACACATTCCGGATCGGTTTCCGGGAATCATTACTTGAAATAACCATAAAAAAATCGGAAGTAATAATCCGTAATATTTCGGATATACCAGCGATGGTTCGTATCTATGACAAAATAAATACCATTGGATCAAATTCCGGAATCAGCATAGGCAGGAATTGATATTTTTCAGTATTTAGCTAGACAGGATATTATTACAAGTTGATTGAGGAGATAGATGAAGTTACGGAATCAAAGATATTTCATTGGAATTCTTTTAATGTTTTGCGCTTTCTGTACATCTGAAGCGCAGACATTCCGTGATTGTGAAATCATTTTCAACCGTTTGTTGCCTGTGTTCAATCAGGCAAAGGAAGAAAATAATCCCTCATTACTTAATAGCCCTGAATACAGGAAGGATCTCATAGCACTTCAGAAAGCTTACCAGCAGTATCACCGCTTGTTTTACGATACCAAGGATTCTATTCAAAGGGTAAATAACGAGGCGGTTATTCTTTCACTTTCCGGTAATTATTCTAAAGGCAGAAGGATTATCAGCTCCATTCTGATCGGTCCGGAAGGTGCACCTCCCCAGTATTATTACAATCAGGCGATGGTGTATATGCTTAATAAAGAATATAACCAGGCGCGTCAGTTATTTCAGTCGGACCTCGCTTATAAAAGTGCTGCACTCAATACCATGGTTACCTATGCTGAGGAAGGAAATTATGCGGGAGCAATGGGCCTTGCCGAACAGGGAGGGGGCAGTGATGGTAAATTCAGCTTTAACCGGGGGTTATTACATAAGCTAACCAAAAATTATGAAGCTGCTTATGACGATTTTTCTGCTGCTATTAAAAGCAAGGATAAATTTATGGCATACCGGATTCAGCGTGGAGATGTACTGATGAAAATGGCTAACGAAAAGAAAGCAGTGGATGATTTTGAGAAGGTGGCCAAATTAGGCCCCAAAGCACAAATCCGCTATGCTAATGCACTTGTATCCTTAAATCAGTTTGATAAAGCGCTTGCTATTCTGAAAGACTATCTTGCCGGGAAAGACCGTACTTACCGGGGTGATGCCTATCTGGGTATAGCCCATGCATATTATGGAAAAAGTAATTTTGTGGAAGCCCAGCGATATTACAGACTGGCACGGGCCGGCCGTCTGGATGACCGGGCTGCAGTCTGCGGTGAAGCCAACGTGATGGTTTCTACACACAATTATGAAGGGGCCATAAGGCTTTTTAACCAGGTGATAGAAATGGACAAAGATTACCTTTCAGCGTATCTGGGGCGTGCAGTTGCTTTGTATGGCAAGAAGGACTATACAGGTGCTTTAGCCGATTTTAAAATTGCAGAAAGCCTGATTACCGATACCAAACCTTACCTGGCAGATCTTTTTGTCAGCCGGGGATTTTCGTATTATTATACAGGGAAAAAGGATCTTGCTGCAAAAGATTTTGAGACGGCCATTGCTATGGATCCGAAACGGTTTGAAGCGCTGGGAGGCATGAGCAGTATCATGATTGAACAGAAGAGATATCCTGAAGCCGGACAGTACCTGTCAAAAGCCCTTAGCTATGAAAAAGGAAATGACAGAATGTATGCAAATTATGGTAATCTGCTCTTTCATTTTAATATGTTTAAAAAGTCTTATGATGTGTTCAGGAGGGCTGTGGCAATTAATAAGAGGAATCTGAAAGCACAGAATGGATGGGCACTGGCCTTACTGGAAAATGATCAGTTAGACAGATCTAAAAAATTGCTTGACAGTCTGGTGAAAGCTAATCCGGATATACCCTATCTGTTGAATAACCGGGGAATTGCTTATGCTTACGTAGGTAACAGGCACGAACAAAGAAAAGAGTCTGAACTTGCTGAAGCTCATTATAAAAGTGCCTTCAATGATTTTAATAAGGCATTGGAGCTTAAGCCGGTTAACCGGTTTTATAATGTCAATGTAGGAAATGTGTACCGGTATTGGGAAGAGTATGATGAGGCACAGCTAAGCTATAAGGCTTATCAGGATAAAAGTGCCCTGAACAATATGGGGGTAATGTTTGCCGGACAGGAACGAATGAAAGATGCAATGTATTACATGGGGGTGGCGCTACAGGTTGATTCCACCCATCGCGTGGTCAAATATAATATGGCAGTACTTGCCAATAATAAGCAAAAGGAACTCGCCAGGCTTGTCGCATCTACAAAGGAAGGTGACCTGTTTTCTGATATCGGGATAAAGTACAGTCTGGATGGCTTCGTGACACTGTATTTATATGATTATGAATTTGATCCGCTTGAATTTAAAGGAAGGCATTTTCTTGAGCTCCCTGTGGAAGAGTATAGTGATAATTACTTTATTCCTCATTATGATTTTGAGCTGCTGGAGTATACCAATAATAAGCTGGGTATTCCGATAAAGAAAAAGCCCAGATATAAGTCTCAGAAAGTGAAACTCCCCGGCAAAAAAGGGAGTGGAACCGATTGCCCCGTTTTCTGATACAGCCGGGAATAATCTATAAAGAAAATGCCCTGAAAATTTAATTCCAGGGCATTTTCTTTATAGAGAGGAAGTGGATTATTTTACTTCCTCATAATTTACGTCAGTAACGTCATTATCAGTAGTGTTACCAGTATTCGCGCCTCCATTAGAAGCTGTTTCATTAGCATCAGGTTGTTGCTGAGCACCCGCAGCATAGATGTCCTGAGAAGCTGTTTGCCATGCTGCATTTAATTTCTCAGACGAAGCATCAATAGCCGCAAGGTCACCACTCTGATGTGCGGCCTTCAGTTCAGCAAGTGCATTCTCAATATTACCTTTGTTCTCAGCAGAAAGCTTATCTCCAAATTCAGAAAGTTGTTTCTGAGTACTGAAAATCAAAGTATCAGCAGCATTGATCTTATCGATTCTTTCACGCTCAGCTTTATCTGCCGCTTCGTTGGCTTTTGCTTCTTCACGCATACGTGTGATTTCAGCATCTGTTAATCCGCTGGAAGCTTCAATTCTGATTTTCTGTTCTTTACCTGTTCCCTTATCACGTGCAGAAACGTGCAGAATACCGTTGGCATCCACATCAAGGGTTACCTCAATCTGAGGAATGCCTCTTTGTGCCGGTGGTATGTCAGTCAGGTGAAAACGACCTAAAGTACGGTTCTGAGCCGCCATCGGACGTTCACCCTGAAGAATATGAATTTCTACAGAAGGCTGATTATCAGCAGCAGTAGAGAAGACTTCCGTTTTCTTGGTAGGGATGGTTGTGTTTGCCTCAATAAGCTTCGTAGACACACCTCCAAGTGTTTCAATACCCAGTGACAATGGAATAACATCCAGCAAAAGAATATCTTTTACTTCACCTGTTAAAACTCCACCCTGAATGGCAGCACCTACGGCAACGGCTTCATCAGGATTTACATTTTTAGATGGTTTTCTTCCAAAGAATTTTTCAACTTCTTCCTGTACTTTCGGAATACGGGTAGAGCCACCCACCAGAATTACTTCATCAATTTCACTGGAATTCATAGAAGCATTCTTCATGGCACGTTTACAAGGCTCCATCATACGCTGAAACAATGAGTCGGCCAGCTGTTCGAATTTAGCTTTTGTAAGTGTGCGGACAAGGTGCTTGGGCACACCGTCCACCGGGAAAATATAAGGCAGGTTAATTTCACTTTGTGTGGAAGTAGAAAGCTCAACTTTTGCTTTCTCAGCAGCTTCTTTCAGACGTTGCAACGCCATAGGATCTGCTTTTAAATCAACACCTTCATCTTTTTTAAATTCTTCCGCAAGCCAATTGATGATTACCTGGTCAAAGTCATCGCCACCAAGATGAGTATCACCATCCGTTGCTTTAACTTCAAATACGCCATCACCCAGTTCGAGGATTGAAATATCAAAAGTTCCCCCTCCCAGGTCAAATACAGCAATTTTAGAGTCAGAATGCTGCTTATCAAGACCATAGGCCAAAGCTGCGGCTGTAGGTTCATTGATAATCCTTTTTACATCAAGGCCCGCGATCTGCCCGGCCTCTTTTGTTGCCTGGCGTTCTGCATCGTTAAAATAAGCAGGCACTGTAATCACCGCTTCTGTTACTTCCTGTCCCAGATAATCTTCAGCCGTCTGCTTCATTTTCTGAAGAATGAAAGCAGAGATTTCCTGTGGTGTATATTGTCTGTCTCCGATACGAACGCGTGGAGTATTATTAGAACCTTTTTCAACGTTATAAGCGACAGTGCCGATTTCCGATGAAACTTCATCGTACTTTTTACCCATGAAACGCTTAATTGAACTGATGGTGTTGGTAGGGTTGGTTATGGCCTGTCTTTTTGCGGGTGCACCTACTTTCCTTTCTCCGTTCCCGTTATCCATAAAAGCTACAACAGATGGGGTAGTGCGTGCCCCTTCACTGTTGGCTATCACTACAGGTTCGTTTCCTTCCATGACGGAAACACATGAGTTGGTAGTTCCTAAATCGATACCAATAATTTTTCCCATTTCTATATATTATGTTTTGTGTTAAATTTTGATCTCTGGTGTAATACCATTATTCTCTAAAAAGCACGTACCAGCGTTCATTTTGTAGACAGATTGTGACAAATTGACAGAATTGTACGGGCATAAACAGTTTTACCAGAGCCATAGTTGGAATTTTTCAGGATTAAAGAAGTGTAAAAACAGGAAAGAGCTTAACGGAATATACTATTTTCCTGAAAGGTTGATCTATAAAAATAAATAAGAAAATAAGACAAAAAGGCTGTTTTTAAATCTAAGAATATGAATTATTGTCATATAGAACAGATGAAGGAAAGTAGGGGGGACGTCTTTACAGTTTTGTCTGAAATATAATTATATTAATAAGAGTTAAAAGTGGCGTTTAAAAACAGAAAACCCTGCCGGGGATACCGGCAGGGTTTTACAATACTTTTTATTTGTTTCACAATTAAGCGATCAGACCAGCAAAATAGTGCAAAGTGCGAACCAGTTGAGAAACATATGACATTTCATTATCGTACCAGCTTACCACTCTTACAATCTGAGTATCGCCAACTTCCTGAACTTTGGTTTGGGTTGCATCGAAAAGAGAGCCAAAACTAGTTCCGATAACATCACTGCTTACGATCTCATCTTCTGTATAACCAAAGCTTTCATTAGAGGCAGCCTGCATTGCTGCATTGATTTCAGCTACAGTTACTTTTTTGGAAAGCAATGCAGTTACTTCAGTCAGGGAACCTGTTAGTGTCGGAACACGTTGTGCACTGCCATCAAGTTTACCTTTAAGATTAGGAAGGACAAGGCCAATAGCTTTAGCGGCACCTGTGCTATTAGGAACGATGTTCTGTGCAGCTGCTCTGGCTCTACGCAGGTCACCTTTAGGGTGGGGAGCATCCTGTGTATTCTGGTCGTTGGTATAGGCATGTACAGTTGTCATCAGTCCGTTTACAAGACCAAACTGCTGATCAAGTACCTGAGCAACAGGAGCGAGGCAGTTGGTAGTACAGGATGCGCAACTGATAACAGTTTCAGATCCGTCCAGAATGTTATGGTTAACATTAAATACAACTGTTTTTAAATCTCCGGTAGCAGGGGCAGAGATAACTACTTTTTTTGCACCTGCAGTAATGTGTGCTTCAGCTTTTGCTTTATCAGCAAAGAAACCTGTACATTCGAGTACAACGTCTACATCATGATTTTTCCAGGGAATTTGTGCAGGATCACGTTGCGCGTAGATATTAATTGTATCACCGTTTACGATAATAGCATTGTCTGTTGATTGTACGTCTGCTTTGAATGGCCCCTGAGCGGTGTCATATTTCAATAGGTGAGCAAGTACCTTTGGGCTGGTTAAATCATTGATAGCTACTACGTCAATACCGTCCATAGAGGAGATTTGACGATAAACGAGTCGTCCGATACGGCCAAAGCCATTGATGGCTACTTTTATTTGTGACATCTTACTTGATATGTTATGATTACGCTGCAATATTACTAAAAAAGACTGTTTATGCAAGCGAAAATAATTACTAAACAATAACTAATATACACTAATCAAAATAGCTAAAAACTTTACATTAACTACTTATATTAGTAATTTAATTGGATTATACTATTTGATTTAGTATTTAAGTGTAGTCGTTTAATAGGTTTTTGCTAAATCTATTAACTCTATTTTTTGTAATTTCGCTTACTTGAATGTTATTCTCTGTACTTAGTGGATAGGGGAGTTCTCTGGTTCTTTTACCAGTACTTTCAGAACAGCCTCTCAGATAACCTTTCGTATAGTTTTCTTTAACTTTTAAGCCCCTTATACCTGTACATTACTTTTATATTGTATTTGATTTATGTTCTAAAAAGAAGGGGAGGGTATAACGCAAAATTATCTATCATATATAATTATAACTAATTAATTATCAGTTAATTTAATCATTTTTATTAAACAATAAATATAAGTATGAATTTCGAACAGATTATTGAAAGTGCCTGGAATGACAGAAGTTTATTAAGCGATCAGGAAACGCTTGACGCTATTACCCAAATCATTGATAGAGTAAATGACGGATCCTTAAGAGCGGCTGAGCCACTTGAAAACGGCGAATGGAAAGTGAATACATGGGTAAAGAAAGCCATTATTCTATACTTCCCGGTCCGTACAATGGAAACCATTTCGACTGGCATTTTTGAATATCATGATAAAATGCAATTGAAATCGGGTTATCGGGAACTAGGAGTAAGGGTTGTACCACCCGCAGTTGCCAGGCACGGTGCATATATTGCTAAGAATGTTGTACTCATGCCTTCCTATGTTAATATCGGTGCTTATATTGATTCAGGTACAATGGTAGATACCTGGGCAACCGTTGGAAGCTGTGCTCAGATAGGAAAGGATGTACATCTTAGTGGTGGGGTAGGTATCGGTGGTGTTCTTGAACCCATCCAGGCATCTCCTGTGATCATTGAAGACGGTGCCTTTATCGGTTCGCGCTGTATAGTGGTAGAAGGGGCCAGAATCGGACGCAGAGCTGTCCTGGGAGCAGGGGTAACGATAACAGGCAGTTCTAAAATTATAGATGTTACAGGAGAAGAACCTGTAGAATATAAAGGATATGTTCCTGCCGATTCCGTTGTGATTCCCGGAACGATTACAAAGCAATTTCCTGCCGGAGAATATCAGGTTCCCTGCGCACTCATTATCGGTAAAAGAAAGGCCAGTACAGACCTTAAAACTTCACTCAATGATGCCCTACGGGATAACAATGTAGCTATTTAACATTTTCAACATCTGATACTTAATTCATTTTAGTTAACCCACATCTGTAAACAACCAATGTTGCGTTACAGATGTGGGTTTAATTTTATATACCCCATTCAAACCAGTCTATTCGTTTACATCTGTAAATGCTATCCCACAAATGCATATTGCACTTTATTGTTTACATATGTATTTAATCGCCATTTGTAAATTCACATTTGTTCATAATGCTTATTTGCAATTGTAAATTATTGTATTTACTTTTGTTAAAAGTTAATTAACATTTGTGATGGATTTAAACCACAAAATTAAACAGATCCTTCTCGAGAAAAATCTGTCACCTTCTCAGTTCGCTGATGATATCGGGGTGCAGCGGTCCAGTATATCACATATCCTGACGGGGCGTAACAGGCCTAGCCTGGACATCATTAAAAAGATCGTCAATACATATACTGATATAGAAATTGAATGGCTCCTGGACATTGACCATAATAGTATTGACGAGGCGATCCCGACGGTCAATAAAGCTCCTGTAAGCCGGGATAATCATATGCATAATCAGGAAAGACTTCACTCCTCCGGAAGGCCGCAACGTAGCTATAAAGATGATTCCTACTCAAGAACTGTGGATTACAATACGGTATCAAGAAAGGGGCAGGAGGTTTCTGACGCTCCTTTAGAAGTAGAACGCATTCTGGTTTTCTATTCAAACGGGACATTTAAAGAGTTTAAACCGGGATGATACTCATTTAGTAATGGTTTACTAAAAAGTTATCCACATTCATTTGTGCAAATTATCAAGCCGGATTATAAGTTATCCACACTTATCCACAATTTCTGCCAGGCATTCTTACGGATACACGAAAACGCCGTACAATAGATACATAACATTCTGAATATCAATACAGTTGCCTTAAACAACAATTGTGGATATGTTATTTTTATCATTTATACCGTCTGTAAAATGGAATACGGAAGCCTCAAACTGGCGTACCTGACTTATGCATTTTAGCATTTTAAACTACTTTTTCCCGCGATGTTCTTTATTGGTTAATTACAATTTATCCCTCCTGGTTTTCAGAAAAATAAAGAGTATTACTTATAGAATGTCTTACCAAAAGCTGAAAATTCCTCACCTGAACGGATGACGATGTTCCAGAATGCTAAAAGAAACCCGGAACCATATCCCCATAATTGAATGAAACTTGCTGGAACCGATAATAAACCGATAGAGAGATTCCTGTTCTTAAGGGTAGCATCTGCACCGATCAGGAGTGCCAGGAACAGTAAAGGAGTTAATAACACAGGCGACACAAATACTCCCATCAATAGCAGAAATATACTGCCTGCAACAAACAGTGCCGGAAAAGTATGAACTGGTTTCAGTGATCCCGGATGCCTTTTCTGCAGTACAATCCTGGCAATTCCGGAGTTAAAAACCTGACGAAAGAATTGTTTGAAGTTTGTTCTGCGCTTATGATATACATATGCTTCTGAAATCAGAGCAGTCCTGAATCCATTGCTAACTATTCTGATACTCATATCTATATCTTCGCCAAAACGCATAGTAGAGAAGCCTCCGGTTTTGCTAAATACTTCCTTTGAGTAACCCATATTAAAACTTCTCGGATAGAATTTATCCATTTTTTCACTACCACCACGAATTCCCCCCGTTGTAAAAAAGGAAGTCATCGCATAATTAATGGCTTTCTGGGTAGGAGTGAATGTGTTATCGGCCTTATCAGGGCCACCAAAAGCATCTGTATAATCGTAGGTAAGTCTGTGGATAAGTGTCTCTGTATATTGAGCAGGGATAATGCAATCAGAATCAAGAAACACCAGATAACTGCCCTTAGCTCTTTCTGCGCCGTAGTTTCTGCTGAGCCCCGGCCCTGAATTTGCTTTGACATAATAAGTAACGTTCAGCAAACCGGTATATTTATCAACATTACTTTTACAGTTCACTTCAGAACCATCTTCAACGATAATCACTTCAAAGTCGGGATGGGTCTGTTTAGTAAGACTTGCCAGTAATTCATCTATTTCCTGTGGACGGTTATAAACAGGAATGATCAGAGAAAGCGTGACGGGGTTTTCCACCGGATGCATAAGCTATTAACATAAAACAATAAAGCGAAAATACTCAATTTAGGCCAAACTACAGATCTTCCACAAATGAGTATAGAAATAGTTGAAGAAACAGACAAAATCCGGATTTCGATAGCCTGATCCTATGTGAAGTTTATTTTGAATTTTAGAAATATTACTTCTTATAATTTTGGTAATATTCCGTTAATAACTACCTGTACGTTATGTCAGTGTGTCATCGCTGGCTACGATTTGTCCGTCTGAGATGGCTACTCTTTTTAATACATTACCAGCATCGTACCCAAAAGCCCAGGAAAGCTAACTTAGGCATATTTTAAGTTGCTCACTGTTCTACAAAAACAGAATCTTTCAGAAAAGCAAAGGTCATTTTCCAAAGTATTGAAAGGTGCTATACAAGATTTAAATCTGGTACAATAAAAGAGACTTTCTTTCAAAAGGTTACTTTACTTCTGAACCGTAAGTATTTCCTATTTCTTGACCTAAATATTCCCCGATTACTTGTGTATACTTAACTATTTGTCTCTCTGTTAATCCAAGAATATCTATAGAATTTAAAAATTCTTGAATAATACCTTTCGGGTTAATGGCACCTTCATTCTCAAAAATAAATAGTAAGGTTTCATTATAAATAAATATCCTTCTTGGAAAATGAGGTCCTTGTCCTTGAAATGAATAAATCCCACTCCTAAAAACAAAATCTTTTCTATTCGACAGGTTAAAGACATTTTTTCCGGCATTAACATTTTCTGCATTTTTCTTATATGCTTCTTCCAGCTCATTGACTATACTATCAGGTAATGATACTCGTTGAAATGGGTTCGATTTTGTTTGGGCAATAGTACAACTCCCAAAAATTAAAATACTCACTAACGTAAATAAGAAACTTTTCATAACCTTATTCATCTAGTTTTTTTGATTGATTTATTATTTTCTGTTCCACTTGATTAGGCTTATCCTCTTTGTTGATTCTGTTTTTTCCTGTCATTTCAGCCTTCAAATCTTTATTTATTTCAGATTTATCAGTTGCGTGGACCCCTTCATGACCTGCAACTGCTCCAATAGCCTGTTCAATAGTAAGACCTTCATGTTTTAATCCTGAACCCTCTTTTACACCTTCGTATATAGTTCCTTCATAAATTGTAATAGTAGCTTCTGTGATACTATAAGTACCATCAGCGTTTACCCTTTTTCCATAATTGTCTTTTTCATTAAAATTTCCTTGAACAGTTTCTCCATAAGTATATGAAGTTTTACCATCAACTCTTTTTTCAATTTTACTATTAGGAGAAATGTTGATTTTGGTTTTAATATCAGATTGGTTAATTCTTTTTA